>NZ_JBSFNE010000013.1:125373-131666 GCF_053586935.1 Nonomuraea sp. NPDC003727 | reverse complement strand
GCCGGGGTGCCGGGGTGCCGGGGTGCCGGGGTGCCGGGGTGCCGGGGTGCCGGGGTGCCGGGGTGCCGGGGTGCCGGGGTGCCGGGGTGCCGGGGTGCCGGGGTGTCGGGAGAGAGTGGCTGAGGGCTCAGGTGGTGGGGAGGGTGCGGGCGATTTCGTGTGCCTCCTTCACCGCTGCCGGAATGTCCAGGACGGGGAAGATCGTGTGCCGGATCACCCGCTGCCCGTCCACCACAAGGATGAGCCGCTTGAGCCGTACCGTCTGCCCCGCCCTGAACGTCGGCAGCCGCAGGGCCGCCGCCAGCCGCAACTCGGTGTCCGACAGCAGCGGGAACGGGATCCCCTCCAGTTCCGCGAAGACCGCCTGCTCGTCGGGACGCTGCGTGCTCACCCCCCGAATCGCGATCCCGTCGCCCGCGAACGCGGCGGCGTGGTCCCTGAACAGCCGGTTCTCCAGGGTGCAGCCCACCGCCCCCGGCACCTCGTTCCACGCGGGCGGCAGCGGCGACGGCACGCCGGTGGCCGGGTAGGTGAACAGCACCGTGGGACCGTCCACCAGCTCGACGGGGCCGGAGGCGCTCGGCAGTTCCACCGGCGCCGGGATCGTGGTCCCGGCCAGCGCCCGCACCCGCTGGGCCTCCGGGCTGCCGGGCGGTGCCACCCCGGTCAGCGTGCCGTCCCCGGCGAGCCAGCGGTCGCCCCAGTCCTGCAGGGAGATCAGCACCGGAGCGAGGGCCCATCCCACGTCGGTGAGCACGTACTCGTGCCGGACCGGCCCCGACTGGTACGGCCTGCGCTCCAGCACCCCGCGCTCGACCAGGTGCCGCAGCCGTTCGGTGAGGACCTTGCGGGAGATGCCCAGCTCGACCAGCAGTTCCTCGAAGCGCCGGCGCCCCCGCGTGGCCTCGCGCACGATCAGCAGGCTCCACCAGTCGCCGACCACGGACGCGGCCTGCGCGATCGAGCAGGGGACGTCCTGTCCGCGAAGGTCTCGGTTCATGTCCTCACTGTACGCCGGGCGAGTCTCTAAAGGAGACTGAGAATGCGCACCAGCGCGCTCTCCAGCGTGCCCGCCGGGTCGAGGTCGGGGCCGGCGCTGCGCCAGGCGACGTACCCGTCGGGGCGCACGAGGACCGCGCCGGCCTTGCCCACGCCGTACCGCTCCAGCCACTGTCCCTCGACGTCCAGCAGTTCGCCGCCGATGCGGTGCGGCGCCAGACGCACGCCGAGCTGGTCCCTGACGGCGCGGCCGGCGTCCACCCAGCTCTGCCCGTACGGCCCGGCGAGCAGCACGAACCCCGACCCGAACAGGTCGAGCGTCGAGATCGTGCGCCCGTCCCAGTCGAGGACGACGTGCGGGGCTCGACCGCCGGGCCGGCCCGTGGCGACGCGCGGGTCCTCCAGCAGCGAGCCGTCGTCGTCCGGCTCCGACAGGATCGCGGCGGAGTGGTACCGGCACCCGAGGATCGCGGCGAAGGGGTCCTCGAGCGGCTCGGGGTAGTCGACCCGCTCCGCCGGCGGCATGCGGAAGCCGAGGTTGGCCAGCTGGGCGTCGGCGACCAGCTCGCCGACCGGACGGCGTTCGGCGTCGTAGGAGTCGAGGAAGGCGGGGTCGGCCTGGCCCGAGACGACCAGCCAGAGCCGCCAGGCGATGTCGCAGCCGTCCTGCAGCGCGGTGCTTCCGCCCTGCCCGCCGGTCGGCGGCATGGTGTGGGCGGCGTCGCCGGCCAGGAACACCCGCCCCACACGGTAGGTGTCGGCCAGGACGTGGCCGATGGCGAACGACGTGGTGTCCAGGACGGTGACGTCGAGGTCGGGCACGCCGACGCCGAGCCGTACCATCTCGACGTCGTCGAAGCCGGGCTCCTCGCCGTCGTAGTTGACGCCGAGCACGTGGGCGCCGACGCCGGTGCCGGTGATGAGCGCGCCGGTGAAGGTGGTGTTCTGCAGGAACCAGAGGGTGACCTCGCGCTCGTTGACCAGGGTGGTGAGGTCGGCGTCGAACATGATCGCGCGCATGTGGCCGAGCACCCCCTTGCCCGAGGTGGTGACGCCGAGTGCGGCCCTGATCGGGCTGCGGTAGCCGTCGGCGGCGATGACGTAGTCGGCCCGCACGGTCGTCTCGACGCCGTCGGCGCGGAGCAGGGCGGTCACGCCGTCCTCGTCCTGCTCGAGCGACACCAGTTCGGTGGAGAAGCGCAGGTCGGCGCCCAGTTCTTCGGCCTTGCGGCGCAGGATCCGCTCGACCTCGGCCTGGGGGGCGCCCAGGTCGGGCGCGGGCGACAGGTGCCGGGGGAAGGGCATGGTGCTGGTGTCGAGGATGATGTTGGCGTCGGGGTCGGTGAGACTGGCCGCGATCGCGATGCGCATGCTCTCGCCGATGCCCTGCCAGATACCCCGGAGCTCTTCCTCCAGGCCGGAAACGGGGCGTAGCAGCTCGACGGCGCGCGTGCTGACGCCGAACGCCTTGGGCTGGATCGAGGTGCTCGCGTGCCGCTCGACCAGCATGACGGGGACGCCCCGCCAGGCCAGCATGGTCGCGGCGCTGAGGCCCGCGTAGCCGCCGCCGACGATCAGTACGGGTACTCGCATCGTTCGCTCCTTCGAGACATATCGCGTATCGTCAAGATATGACGCGACTTCTCGATCGTCAAGATATATCTCGAGTTGCTCGACTCATCGGCTTCGGGTCGGGGTTCCGGCTCCGGGTTCGGTCCGTACGGCTCCCGCACGGGCGTCGCACCCCCTGAGCGGTTATCGCCGCGGCAGCGCGGGCTCAGCAGTCAGCGGGGCCTCGCCACGCCCGTCATATCTTCGTGACGACGCGGCAGCGCCCAGCGCGGGTCCAGTCCGCCACCTGGGCTGCGCATCGCAGGCGCCCGAGAGCGGGCCACCTCGATCGGAGCGTCCGGCGTGCCTGCTCCGGCGCGGGTGGTGCGCGATCAGTCGCGCAGGTGCTGCTCCAGCCGTTCGACCTTGCTCGTCATGCCGTCGGTGACGCCCGGACGGACGTCCGCCTTCAGCACCAGGCTGACCCGGGGAGCGACCTCGCCCACGGCCTCGACGGCCCGCTTCACCACGTCCATCACCTCGTCCCACTCGCCCTCGACGGTGGTGAACATGGCGTCGGTCCGGTTGGGGAGCCCGCTGTCGCGGACCACCTTGACCGCGCGCGCCACCGGCTCCGAGACTCCCTCGCCGACCCCGAGCGGCGTGATGGAGAATGCAACGATCATGACTCGATCCTAGCCGCGAGAAACCACCATGCCACCGAGCCGGCTCGCGCTTCGCGCGCGCACCAGCCAGACCGATCGGCTCGGGCTGCGTTTCCGCATCGGGTGCTCGATCGGTTCGGGCTGCGCTTGCGCGCCGGGTGACCGATCAGCTCGGGCCGCTTGTCTACCGAGTGACCGATCGGCTCGGGCCGCGTTCGGGCGCCGGGCTGCCGGGTGACCGATCGGCTCGGGCCACGTTCGGGCGTCGGCCTGCCGGGCGGCCCCGCGCTGCTCTTCCGTGCCGGGCTGCCGGCTTGCTGCGCTTTCCTCGCCCGGCTGCCGGTCGGTTCGCGGTGCGCGACGTTTCCGGTTTACTCAGACGGTTTGGTTGTCGGGCTGTCCGCCGGGCCGGCGCGTCGGCGTCGCGGTCCCGTGGGAGCCGCGTCCCCGCCGCGCATGCCGGAGGAGTGCCCTTCCCGGGGAAGGGCCGTGGGTGGGAGCGGTGGCTCCCACCCCTGAGCCTCAGTGGTCGTGACCTTCGTGGTCATCCTCGTCCTCGTCGCTGGGCCCCTCGGAGGGCTCAACGCCCAGAACGGCCTCGCGCGGCTCGACCTCCTGGATGTGGTCGATCAGCGACAGGACATGGTCGGGCTCGATAAGCCACTGCAGCGCGGTCGCGCCCGTCTCGTCGGAGCTGACCAGCTCCGCCTGCTCCTTGCGCTCGTCCTCGTCGAGGTCGGCGTCAGGGTGCCGGATCTCGGCGAGGGCGGCCGCCTGCAGGGCGGCGACGTCCAGCACCTCGACGGTCAGCTCGACCGTGAGGCGGAGGAACTTTTCTTCATCACTCATGGCAGAAGAGCCTAGGGCAGCTTCCACTCCACGGGCGTCGCGCCTTGCTGGACGAGCAGCTCATTGGCCCGGCTGAAGGGGCGCGAGCCGAAGAAACCGCTGCGGGCCGACAGGGGCGACGGGTGGGCGGACTCGATGCGCGGCACCTGTCCGAGCATGGGCGCGAGGTTGCGGGCGTCCCGGCCCCACAGGATCGCCACCATCGGCTTGTCACGCGCGACCAGCGCGTGGATGGCCTGCTCGGTCACCTCTTCCCAACCCTTGCCGCGGTGGGAGGCCGGCTTGCCCGGCATGACGGTCAACACCCTGTTGAGCAGCAGGACGCCCTGCTCGGCCCATGGGGTCAGGTCACCGTTGGACGGCATCGGCAGGCCGAGGTCGGTCTCCATCTCCTTGTAGATGTTGCGCAGGCTGCCGGGCAGCGGGCGCACGTCGGGGGCCACGGAGAAGGACAGCCCCACGGGGTGCCCTGGCGTGGGGTAGGGGTCCTGGCCCACGATCAGCACCTTGACCTCGTCGAAGGGCTGGTTGAAGGCTCGCAGGACGTGGGAACCGGAGGGAAGGTACTGCCTGCCCTCGGCGATCTCGTTGCGGAGGAAATCTCCCATGTCCGAGATGCGCTGGGCGACGGGCTCGAGAGCGCTGGCCCATCCAGGTTCGACTACTTCGTGTAGGGGACGACCGACCATGGACATGCACCCTACCGATCAGCTCCGACAAACCGCAGGCCGTACCGAAAAGATCACAAAGCGGGCTTGCCCGGTGTGTACAGCCAGGTATCGAACAGGGTGTCGAGCTGCTTGCCGGAGATCCGTTCCGACAGGGCGACGAAGTCGGCGGTGGTGGCGTTGCCGTACTTGTGGTCGGTGACCCAGGTGCGCAGGATCCTGAAGAACGTCTGGTCGCCGACCGCCTTGCGCAGGACCTGGAGGGTCATCGCGCCGCGCACGTAGACGGCGTTGTGGAAGAGGTGCTTGGGGCCGCCGGGGTCGGCGGGCGGAATCTTCCAGAACGGGTCCTCGGCGGGCTTGGCGTAGGCGTCGGCGAAGGCGGACGACAGGCGGACGGTGCCGAGCTTGTCGGCCCACATCCATTCGGCGTAGGTGGCGAAGCCCTCGTTGAGCCAGATGTCCTTCCAGCGGGTGGGGGTGACGGCGTCGCCGAACCACTGGTGGGCCAGCTCGTGCGAGAGCAGGACGTCGTCGGGGACGTTCGGGTAGACGGGCCTGGTCTGCGCCTCCAGCGCGTAGCCGACGGTGGGAGCGTTGTCGGCGATGGCGCCGGTGGTGGAGAACGGGTAGGGGCCGAACATCCGGCTGAAATAGGCGAGCAGGGGGCCGTGCCGTCGGGCCAGGCGCTTGCCGGCGTTCCCGAGCGCGGGATCGACGGCCACGATCGTGCGCAGGCCGTTCACCTTGGTGTCGGTGACGGTGAAGGCGCCGATGGTGACGGTCGCCAGGTAGCTGGCCATGGGCTCCTTGGCGGACCAGACGTAGGTCGTCTTGCCCATCGCGGCGTTCTTGGAGACCAGTTCGCCGTTGGCCACCGCGACGCGGTCGTTCGGCACGGTCACCCTGAACCGGTAGCCGGCCTTGTCGGTCATGTGGTGGTTGCCGGGGTACCAGCTCATGGCCCCCTGGGGCTGGTTGGCGTTGAACACGCCGTCCGGGGTGCGCACCCAGCCTTCCTTGGAGCCGTCGGGGTCGACGACGTAGGCGGGCCGGCCGTTGTAGGTCACCGCGACGGTGAACGCCTTCCCCTTGGCGATGCCGGTGGCCGGCGTGACGACCACCTCGTCGTTCCTGCGGGTGAACCGCGCGGCCGTCCCGTCGACGGTGACGGAGGAGACGGTCATGGTCCTGACCAGGTCGAGGTTGAACCGGCTGAGGGCCTGGGTGCTGCGCGCGCCGATCGTCGCCGTGCCCTGCAGGACGCGGGTGCGGGGGTCGTAGTCGAGCGCCAGGTCGTAGTGGCGGGCGTCGTAGCCGCCGTTGCCCTGCGCCGGGAAGTACGGGTCGCCCGCGCCCGGGGCGCCGGGGGAGTCGGCCACGGCGGAGGCGTGCGGAAGGGCGATGACGGTGAAGGCGGCCAGGGCGAGAAGACGCTTCATAGAGCGATTCTCGCGCACGCGCACCGCCCGCTCGGAGCGCATGCCCACCGCCCGCCGCCCGCCGGGAGTGGCGCGCCTCTGTTCCAGGCGGAAACCAGGGCCCATTCCAGGCGGAAACC
>NZ_JBSFNE010000013.1:0-125277 GCF_053586935.1 Nonomuraea sp. NPDC003727 | reverse complement strand
TACCAGGGCCCATTCCGGGCGGAAGCCAGGGCCCATTCCGGGCGGAAGCCAGGGCCCATTCCGGGCGGAAGCCAGGGCCCATTCCGGGCGGAAGCCAGGGCCCATTCCGGGCGGAAGCCAGAAAGCGCCCCCGTTCCGGGAGCGCGTCGCCAACCCCGGCAGCGCCCGCCCGCAGCGCGCGCCGCCCTCCCGGAGCACGCGGGCCGAGCGCTGCCAGGAGCGCGCGGGGCCGGAGGCCGCCCGCGGGTGGCGAGCGGCGCCGGCCGAGTGATCCACGGGCGCCCGCCGCCCCGAGCCAGGCGGGCGCCCGTGGATCAGTGCAGGTGGCTCACTTCACCGAGCCGGCCATCATGCCCTGCACGAAGTACCGCTGGAAGGCGAAGAACAGCACCAGCGGGATGATCAGCGACAGGAACGCGCCCGGCGCGATGATGTCGACGTTGGTGCCGAACTGCCGCATCTGCGACTGCAGCGCCTTGGTCATCGGCTGGGACGCGGTGTCCGCGAAGACCAGGGCGATGAGCAGGTCGTTCCACACCCACAGGAACTGGAAGATCCCCAGTGAGGCGATCGCGGGCTTGCCCAGGGGGAACACCACGGTCGAGAAGATCTTCCACTCCGACGCGCCGTCCATCCTGGCCGCCTCCAGAAGCGAGGAGGGGATGCCGACGAAGAAGTTGCGGAGCAGGAAGATCGCGAACGGCAGTCCGAACGCGACGTGGAACAGCACCACGCCGGGGATCGTGCCGAAGATGCCGACCTGGCCGTAGAGGGTGGCGATCGGGATCAGCGCGATCTGGATGGGCACGATCAGCAGGCCGACGACGACCAGGAAGAGCGTGTCCCGGCCGGGGAACTCGATCCAGGCGAAGGCGTATGCCGCCATCGCCGCGATGCCGATCACCAGCACCGTGGTCGGCACGGTGATCAGCACCGTGTTCCAGAAGGAGGCGGTGAAGCCGCTGGCCAGCAGGTTGGTGTAGCTGCTGATCGTCAGCTCCGCCGGCTTGGTGAAGATCGTCCACCAGCCCTCGGAGTTGTTCACCGTCTCGTCGCGCAGCGACACCACCAGCAGACCGAGGGTCGGGATCAGCCAGAACAGCCCGATGAGGATCATCACGACCTGGACCGCGCCGCTGCCGAGGCGGTCGACGAGCCTGCCGATGGGGCCTCGCCGTACGGCTCCCGCGTGAACGTGAGCCATCACTGCTCCCTCCTGAACCGGCGGATGTTCATGATCATGAACGGCAGGACCAGGATGAGCAGGAAGATCGCGAGTGCGCTGCCCAGCCCCTGGTTGTTACCGCCGCCGAAGGAGACTCGCCACATCTCCAGCGCGATCACGTTCGCGTTCGGCTGCACCGATCCCGGCGCGATGATGAAGACCAGGTCGAAGACCTTCAAGGTATTGATGATCATCGTGACGAACACGACGAGTAGCACGGGCGACAGCAGCGGCACGGTGATCTTCCTGAAGACCTGCCACTCGGTCGCGCCGTCGATGCGGGCCGCCTCCAGCGCGTCACGCGGGATGCCCGCCAGGCCCGCGGCGATCAGCACCATCGCGAAGCCCGCCCACACCCAGACGAACGCGCCGATGATGGCGGGCGTGATCAGGGTCGGGCCGAGCCAGGTCAGGCCGTTGAACGGCGCCTCGAAGTTCGACTGCGGCAGCCGTACGGTGTAGGAGCCGGGCGCCAGGCCCGCGAAGGTGAAGGTGCCGTCGGGTCCGGTGGTGGCGGTGGCCGCGACGGAGTCGCCGCTGACCGCCTCCACGGTCACCCCTGGCAGGCCCTTCTCGCTGCCGTCGACCTGGCCGGCCTTGCCGCCGCCGCCGGGCGTGAAGTCCAGCCAGACGGTGCCGCTCAGCCCCTGTCCCGAGGCCGCCGCGGCGGGCTTGGCGTCGGCGGGCACCGCCTCCGGCTTGAGCCCGACCAGCGGGATCAGCACCGGCTGGCCCGCCTGGGCGGGCTGCTTGGTGACGACGGCGCCGTCCTGCTCGGCCACGGGCGAGGCGTCGTTCTCCCTCGGTCGCGCTCCCTCCAGGCCGCCCCCGCTGGAGAACACGCTCGAGACCGTCGACATGAGCGCGTTGGCCACGCCGCGGTCCGGGTCCTCCTCGTAGACCAGGCGGAAGATGACGCCGGCGGCCATCAGCGAGACGGCCATCGGCATGAACACGATGAGCTTGAAGGCGGTGGCCCACTTGATGCGCTCGGTGAGGACGGCGAAGATCAGGCCCAGGGTGGTGACCACGATCGGGCCCACCACCACCCAGATCAGGTTGTTCCTGATCGTGGTGAGCGTGCCGGAGTCGGTGAAGATGGTGCCGAAGTTCTGCAGCCCGACGAACTGGGTGCCGGTGGCGTCGTAGAGGCTGCGGAAGATCGAGTAGACGATCGGGTAGATGACCCAGATGCCCAGCAGGAGCATCGCGGGAAGGACGAAGAACCAGGCCACGATGGCCGAGGGGCCCAGCTTGCCGCGGCCGGGCTTGGCGGCGGCAGGGCGGCTGCTCGTCTCGGTGGCGGTGGCGGCGCGTGCGGTCGCGCCGGCGCCGGCGGGATCGGGGTTCTCGGTGGGGGAGGTGCCCGACTCCGTCTGGGGGGTGGGTTCTGGCCCGGGGGTGGACCCGCGCGACGTGGTGTCGCGCGGGCCGGTCGGGCCGTTCAACCGGTCGGTCACGGCCTCGCCCCTTTACTTCCAGGCCTTGGCGGCCTCGGTCTCAAGGGCCTTGGCGGCGGCCTTGGCGTCCGCGGGGTTGCGCAGGAAGTCCTGAAGGACCTTCCACTCGCCCTTGCCGTCGGTGCCGCCGAAGGCGCTCGGCGCGAGGTCGGACATGTCGTACCGGACGCTCTCACCGGCGGAGATGATCGTCTGCGCCAGCTGCTTGGTCATGTCGCTCGGGTAGTTGTCGGGGGAGACGTTGCGGTTCGGCGACAGGTAGCCGGGCAGCTTGGCCCACACCTCGCCGCCCTCCTTGGAGGCCAGGAACTCCAGCAGCGCCATGGCGCCAGGGGAGTCCTTCAGCGCGACCGCGATGTCACCGCCGAGCACGACCGGCGCGGTGTCGCCGACCTTCGGGAAGGGGAACACCTTGGCCGTCTCGCCGATCTTGGCGCCGGACTGGGTGGCGGAGGCGGCCACGAAGTCGGCCTCGATGACCATCGCGCCCTTGTCCTGGCCGTACACCTGGGTCACGCAGGTCGGGAAGTCGGTCTGGAGGGCGCCGCTGTTGCCGCCGACCATGTACTCCTTCTTGCCGAAGATCTGCGCCATCTTCTCCAGCGCGGTGACGACGGAGGCGTCGGTCCACGGGATCTCGTGCTTGGCGAGCTGGTCGTACTTCTCCGGGCCCGCGCTCGACAGGTAGACGTTCTCGAACAGGTCGGTGAGGGTCCAGCCGGAGGCGCCGCACAGCGAGAACGGCGGGGTGCCGGAGTCGGCGATGGCCTGGGCGGTCTTCATCAGCTCGTCCCAGGTGGTCGGAGCCTGCACGCCGGCGTCGGTGAACGCGGCGTCGCGGTACCAGACGATCGACTTGTGCGCGGCCTTGACGAGCACGCCGTACACCTGGCCGTCGGCGGAGCCGAGCTCCTTCCAGTACGGGGTGTAGTTGTCGTCGATCTGCTTCTGGACCTCGGCGCTGAGGGGCTTGAGCGCCTTCTGGTCGGCGTACTGCTTCACCAGGCCGGGCTGCGGGAGGATCGCGATGTCCGGCGGGCTGCCGCCCTGGATGCGGGGGCCGAGGTAGGCGCCGGTGTCCTCACCGGTGGAGGCGTAGGTGACCTTGGCGCCGGTCTTGTCCTGGAAGGCCTTCAGCACGGTCTCGAAGTTCGTCTGCTCCTCGCCCGTCCACTTGGCGGCGACCTCGATGGTCACCCCCTCGAGGGGCTTGGCACCGGCGGCCGGGGCGGAGCTGGCCGCGCCGGTCTGCTGGGGGGTGGTCGTTGGGGCGTTGCCGCAGGCGGCGATGGCTACCGCGAGCCCCGCCAGAACAACTGCTTTGCGCATGATGCCTGACCTCGAATCACTGGGTTGCGATGATCTCGGCTAGCTCTGCCTTCATGGAGGCCGCCACGTCATCGGTTGATTGGTCGTACGGCGGGCTGAGCGCCTTGGAGACCGCGCTGGCGATCACCAGGCTCAGCTGGTCGTAGTTCGCGCTGACCGGTCGCGGCTTGGCCGCGAGGATGCTCTCCTTCAGCACGGGCAGATAGGGGAAGCGCTTGATCAGCGAAGGATCGTCATAGAGCTCGGCCCACACCGGAGGGAAGGAACCCTCGGTCAGGACGCGCCGCTCGTTCTCCAGACTGGTGAAGTACTTGATGAACTCCTGCGCGGTGTTCTGCCGCTTGGAGTAGGCGCTGATGGCCAGGTTGGCGCCGCCCAGCGAGCTCGATCCCGGTCCGTCGGGTCCGGGGAGCCTGGTCACCGCGAACTTGCCGGCCACCTTGGACTGGGTGGCGGGCCCGTACGCGTGGGGCCAGTTGCGGGCGAAGACCAGCTGGCCGTTCTGGAAGGCCAGCCTGGACTCCTCCTCCTTGTAGTTCAGCGCCTGCGGAGGTATCCATCCCTCGCGCAGGCCCTGGGTGAAGAAGTCGAGCGCCTGCTTCGCCTTGGCCTGGTCCAGGTCGGGCAGCGTCCCGCCCGCCGACTGGACCGCTTCGGCGAAGTTGACCGTCAGTCCCTCATAGGCGGCCAGCTGTCCCGCGTAGCCGCCGATGTCGTGTTTCTTGGTGATCGCAAGGGCCTGGGCGCGAAGCGCGGCCCAGGTCGTGGGCGGCTTCTTGACCAGGTCCTTGCGGTAGTAGAGCAGCCCTGCGTTGCTCGTGTACGGCACCGCCCAGAGCTTGCCCCGGTAGACCGCGGTGTCCACGACGGGCGGCAGGAACCTGTCGAGCGGGAACTGCCCGCGCTCCAGGGGGATGATCCAGCCGTTGTCGGCGAACTCCGCCGTCCACACCACATCGAGTCCGAGCACGTCGTAGCGGTCGCTCCTGGCCTGCAGGTTGGCGACCAGCTGCGCGCGCTGCTCGTCGGCCGCTTCCGGCAGTTCGAGCAGCGTCACCTTCTGTGCCGGGTGCGCCTTGTTCCAGCGGTCCAGCAGGGGCTGCAGGTAGCCGGTGGTGTCGCGCCCGGTGGCGAAGGTGATCGGACCGTTGGGGTCCTCCCCGCCCTCTTCCGTTACCGACGCGCATCCGGCCACCAGGAGCGCGATCAGCATCACGGACATGGGGCGGAACACGTATGACCTCCACATTCCGACCGGATTACATTCGTGTTAGGTAGATGCATTCATGTTATGCACAGCGCTAATCTGAACGTCAACGGATATGTCCGTAACGAGCGCGTAACGAGGAGGTGGGGCGTGCGGTTGCACCTGCTGGCGCTCCTCGCGAAGGAACCCGCCCACGGGTACGAGCTCAAGCAGGCTCTGGAGCAGACGTTCGGCACGGCCTACCCCTCACCCAACATCGGCCAGATATACGTGACGCTCGGCCGTCTGGAGAAGGACGGCCTGGTCAGAGCCGTTGACGTGGAGCAGTCCAACCGGCCGAACAAGAAGGTCTACTACCTGACCGCCAAGGGCCGCGACGTGCTCACCGACTGGGTGGACGAGCCGACGGAGGGCCCGAGGGTGCGCGACGAGTTCTTCATGAAGCTCGTGCTCGCGCCCCTGACCGGCATCGCCGACCGGATGGCGTTGATCAACCGCCAGCGCCGCCACTACCTTGCGCTGATGCGCGATCTCAACGAACTCGCCGAGCGGACCGATCCGGGGAATCAGGTCGCGCTCCTGCTGATCGAGGGCGCCATGCTGCACCTGCAGGCCGACCTCGACT
The DNA here is from genome assembly GCF_053586935.1 of Nonomuraea sp. NPDC003727. Lineage (NCBI taxonomy): Bacteria > Bacillati > Actinomycetota > Actinomycetes > Streptosporangiales > Streptosporangiaceae > Nonomuraea > Nonomuraea sp. NPDC003727. Next base: position 119,431 of record NZ_JBSFNE010000013.1, on the reverse strand, counting down.
GGCTCGAACGCTGCCAGGAGGACCTGACGTGACCGTGCTCAAGACCGTCAACCTGGTGAAGATCTACCAGAACAACCACGTGCCGGTGCCCGCCGTACGAGGGGTTGACCTGCAGGTAGATGAGGGCGAGTTCGTCGCCATCATGGGTCCTTCGGGCTCCGGCAAGTCGACGCTCGTGCACATGCTCGGCGGGCTCGACTCCCGCACCAGCGGCGAGATCTGGCTGGACGGCAAGCGCGCCGACACCCTCTCGGAGAGCGCCTGGGCGCTGCTGCGGCGCGAGAAGATCGGCTTCGTCTTCCAGTTCTTCAACCTGGTCGCCAGCATGACCGTCGCCGACAACGTCGAGCTGCCCGCCCTGCTGGCGGGGGCCTCGCCGAAGGAGGCGCGCGAGCGCAGGGAGTACCTCCTCGACGCGCTCGGCCTCACCGAGCGGGTCGAGGCCGCCCCTGCCCAGCTGTCGGGTGGCGAGCAGCAGCGGGTGGCGCTGGCCCGCGCCCTGTCCAACAAACCCAGCCTGCTGCTGGCCGACGAGCCCACCGGCAACCTCGACAGCCGCAACACCCGCGACGTGCTGCGCCTGCTCAGCGAGGTGCACCGCGAAGGGCAGACGATCGTCCTGGTCACCCACGACGCCAGGGTGGCCAGCCTGGCCGACAGGGTCGTCTCGCTGCTCGACGGCCAGATCGTCGACGACGGCAAGATCGTCCGCAGGCGGCCCGGCAGGGGCGGCGCCGGAGAGGTCATCGACCTGCGATGAGAGCCGGCCTCCGATGGATCAGGGCCGACCTGCGCGCCAGGCGCGGACAGGCCCTCCTCACCGTGCTGACGATCGCCGGGATCGTGGCCGCGCTGATCACCGCGGCCACGCTGCTCGAGGACGGCACCAACCCGTGGCGCGGCCTGTTCGCCGAGACCAACGGCGCCCACCTGTGGATCCACACCAAGGACCGGCCGCAGGTCGTCGCGCTCAGGCAGATCGACGGGGTGGAGCAGGCGACCGGGCCGTACCGCTCGGCGCCCGTGACCGTGCTCCAGGAGCGCAGGAAGGCCCCGGCCGCGCTGCGCGCCATGCCGGTCGCCGCCCCCGAGGTGGCCAGGCCGGTGGTCGCCGAGGGTGCCTGGCTCGACCGCGCCCAGCCCGACAGCGTGGTCGTCGAGCGTTCCTTCGCCAGGGCGCTCGGGCTGCGCCTGGGCAGCGCGGTCACCGTGACCGCGCTCAGCGGCGCCCGCCACGTGCTGTACGTGCGGGGCATCGCCGACTCGGCCGACCAGGGGTTCTATCCCGAGTGGACGCCCGGCCTGATCTGGGTCCTGCCCGAGAAGCTCGACCGGGTCGAGCCTGAGCTCGGCCGCAGCGAGTGGGTGACGGGCCTGCGCCTCGAGGACCCCGAGGCCACCCAGTTCGTCTCCCAGCGCGTCGTGGTGATGCTGGACGAGGAGGTCCAGCGCGTCTACACCTGGCGCGAGGTGCGCGCCGCCATGGAGCTGGACAACCGGCTGCTCGGCACGCTGCTGGCGCTGTTCGGCATCGTCGGCCTGGTGGCCGCCGTGCTGGCGCTGGCCAACGCGGCCGGCGGGCGCGTGCTGTCGCAGCTGCGCGACCTGGCGACGCTGAAGTCCATGGGCTTCACCAGGGGCCAGGTGGCGGGTCTGCTGCTGGTCGAGCACGGCGCGCTCGGCCTGCTCGGCATCGCGCTGGGCGTGCCGCCCGGCTGGCTGGTGACCTGGCTGGTGCTCGACACGACCTCCGTCGCGCTCGTGCCGCTGCTGGCCATCACCGCGGGCACCGCGCTGGTCGTGCTGGTGGCCGTCGGCGTGCCCGCCTGGCGCGGCAGCCGTACGCCGCCCCTGCCCGCCGCGCCCGCGGCGCCGCCCCGTGGCCGCCTGTCGCGCCTGGCCAGGCTGGCCCTCCTGGTACGGCTGCCGCCCGCGCTCGTGCTGGGCGCCCGCGACGCCTTCTCCAGGCGGGTGCCCGCCTTCCTGACGGCGTTCGGCCTGGCCGTGCCGATGATGATGATCACCATCGGGCTCGGCGTCTGGGCCACGCTCGACGGCTTCCTCGCCCACCCCGAGCAGGTCGGCCAGCACGCCCGGCTCCTGGTGCGCCCGGACAAGCTGACCCCCGAGCAGGCCAAGGCCCTGTCCGAGCGGGATCCGGCCGTCCTGCAGGTCTATCCGGGGGCCGAGGTCGACGCGCTGGTGCCCGGCGAGGCCCGCTCGATCAGGGTGCGCGCGATCGGCGGTTCGGCCTCGCCGTACCCCTTCCCGGTGGTCGAGGGGCGCATGTACGCCGACAGGGGTGAGGCGGTCGCCGGACAGGGCCTGCTCGACCTGCTGCGGGTGAAGATCGGCGACCGGGTGTGGCTGTCGGTCGGCGGCACCCCGCTGATCGTGCGGATCGTCGGCAGGACCGTGGAGCCCGACCTCGACGGCCAGGTGCTCTCGCTCGGCGTGGACAGCCTCGCGGCCAAGGACGTGGTGCCGCCGGAGTTCTGGGGCCTGGCGCTGAAACCGGGCGCAGACCCCGCCGAGGTGCGCGACCGGCTCCTGGCGGCCTCGGGCGAGGGGCTGGAGATCCAGCGCGTGGTCAACCCCGCCGAACGCCTGGCGGTCATCCGCGTCGTCATCGTCGCGCTCGTCGCCGTGCTCGCGCTGATCGGCCTGGCCAACCTGTTGACGGCCAGCGCGCTCGGGCTGCGCGACCACGCCTACGACCTCGCGGTGCTGAAGGCGATGGGGCTCACCCCGCGCCAGGTCATGGCCACGCTGGTCATGGGCACGGGGGTGCTGGTGGTGCTCGGCGTCGTCGCCGGCACCGCGGCGGGCTCGTTCGTCGTGCAGGGCCTGATCGATCTGCAGGGCCACACCAGCGGCGTCGGGGCGGGCATCGCCCGTCCGCCCTCGCCCCTCGTGCTGGCCGTGGCGGTGCTGGTGGCCATCGGGGCGGCGCTGGCCGTCGCCCTCATCCCCGCCCGCAGGGCCGCCCGCGCGCAGGTGCCGATCACCGCCAGGTAGCCGCAGGGGTGCCTGTCGCCGTTGACAGGCACCCGCGAGAGCGCGCCCCGGAGGGGCGCGCTCAGCCGGCCTTGAGCGCGAACCAGTAGAAGCCGTGCCCCGGCAGGGTCAGCATGTACGGCGACTCGCCGATCCTGGGGAAGCGGACGCCACCCCTGGCCTCGACGGGCACCATGCCCTCGAAGCGCCGCAGGTCGAGCTCCACGGGCTGCGGGAACTTCGACAGGTTGTTCACGCACAGCATCAGGTCGTCGCCCTCCTCACGCACGAACGTGAGGACGGCCGGGTTCGACGACCACATCTCGGTGTAGGCGCCGGTGCCGAAGACCGGGTGCTGGCGGCGGATGTGCAGCATCTTCCTGGTGAAGTGCAGCAGCGAGGCCTCGGTCTTCTGCTGCGCCTCCACGTTGACCGCCTGGAAGCCGAAGATCGGGTCCATGACCGCGGGCAGGTAGAGCCGGCCGGGGTCGGCCGTCGAGAAGCCCGCGTTTCGGTCGGGGCTCCACTGCATCGGCGTGCGGACCGAGTCGCGGTCCTCCAGCCAGATGTTGTCGCCCATGCCGATCTCGTCGCCGTAGTACATCACCGGGGAGCCGGGCAGGCTCAGCAGCAGCGCCGTGAACAGCTCGATCAGGTCGCGGTTGTTGTCGAGCAGCGGGGCCAGACGCCGCCTGATGCCCAGGTAGGCCCGCATGCGCGGGTCCTTGGCGTACTCGGCGTGCATGTAGTCGCGCTCTTCCTCGGTCACCGTCTCGAGCGTCAGCTCGTCGTGGTTGCGGAGGAAGATGCCCCACTGGGCGTTATCGGGAAGCTTGGGGGTGCGCGACATGATCTCCGAGATCGGCTCGCGCGTCTCCTTCTTCACCGCCATGTAGATGCGCGGCATCAGCGGGAAGTGGAAGGCCATGTGGCACTCGTCGCCGCCCGTCGTCGGGTCGCCGAAGTACTCGACCACGTCCTCGGGCCAGCCGTTCGCCTCGGCCAGCAGCACCCTGTCGGGGTAGAGGCGGTCCACCTCCGCGCGCACCTTCCTCAGGTACGCGTGGGTCTCGGGCAGCCCGCTGCAGCTGGTGCCCTCCCTCTCGAACAGGTACGGCACGGCGTCCAGCCGGAACCCGTCGATGCCCAGGTCCAGCCAGAACCGCAGGACCTCCAGCATCGCCTCCTGGACGGCCGGGTTGTCGTAGTTGAGGTCGGGCTGGTGGTGGAAGAAACGGTGCCAGTAGTACTGCTTGCGCACCGGGTCGTAGGTCCAGTTGGACTCCTCCGCGCCGATGAAGATGATCGGCGCGTCGGGGTAACCGGTCGGCTCGTCCGCCCACACGTAGAAGTCGCCGTAGGGCCCCTCGGGGTCGTGGCGCGAGGCCTGGAACCAGGGGTGCTGGTCGCTGGTGTGATTCATCACCAGGTCGGTGATGATGCGGATCCCGCGCGCGTGCGCCGACTCGATGAGCTGGACGAAGTCTCCGAGATCACCGAAGTCCGGGAGGATCTTCCCGTAGTCGGAGATGTCGTAGCCGCCATCGCGCAGCGGCGACTCGTACAGCGGCAACAGCCACAGGCAGTCGACGCCGAGCCACTGGAGGTAGTCGAGTTTCTCGATGAGACCGCGCAGGTCTCCGGTCCCGTCGCCGTTGGAGTCCTTGAACCCCCGGACGAGCACCTCGTAGAACACCGCCCGCTTGTACCAGCGTGGATCGGCCGAGACGAAGGCCTCGGAGACCGATGGGTTGTTCATATGACGCTCACAGAAGGAGATGTGGGCAGGACGAAGTCACCGGTTTCCCCGGCGTGTTGTGTGGTGACCGCGTCGCATGGAGTCGTCATCCCTGCGATCTCCATGCCCGGCCGAGACCAGATTTGTGATCTGATGCCCCGGTTCTTGCGACGCTCTCGGGCCGAACACTACCAGCCCCATGGCCCTCCGGAACCCGCTTCTTTGTAGCGGTCGTAATACCCACGAGATCCGTATGTAACCGCTCTGTAACCCTGCGTTCTCCCGGGGGATGCCCGCAGGTCAGAAGGGTGGCGTCAGCTCGGCGAGGTCGCTCTCGTAGTCCGTCAGCCAGGCGCCGAAGAGCACCAGGCCACGCACCCAGAACCGGTCGTTCCACCCGGTGAACCGGGTCAGCGCGTCCGGCCCCGAGGCGATCACCTCGTGCAGCGTGTCCGAAAACAGGCTCGGCACCTTTTCGGTCACCTTCACCAGCATCCGGTGCGAGTAGTCGCGGGCCGGGGCCGCGGTCGAGCGCAGCGGCACCCGCTGGAGCGGCTGCTTGACCACGTTCGTCGACGGCAGCGCGGCCACCCTCGGGTTGGCCGCGTGCAGCAGCTCCCGGTAGAAGCGGCCCTTGTCCTTGCGGGCCACCCCGACCGACAGCGCCGCGTCGAAGAAGTCGGGGTGGATGAACGGCGCCGCGAAGCCGGCCTCAGGGCCGACCAGGTTGACCGCCGAGCGGGCGATGCCGCGCACGGTACGGGTGTGCAGCACCGACAGCGGCAGCTCGGCCCGGTGCCCGTGGAGCATCGAGGTGGCGGCGGCGAACTGCTCACGCACGACGTCGCCGATCCACGCCTCTGCCGCGGGCGACAGGAAGGGCACCGAGGGCGCGCCGAGCGACAGCGAGCCGAGCACGGCCGCCGAGCGCTCGGCCTGCGTCCTGGCCTCCAGCGCCGCGCCGCTGACCATGAAGTTCTTCAGCAGCGGGCCGCCGGCCAGGCCGTCGACGAGCACGCGGCCCGCGCCGTGCACCTGCTTGGCGAAGGGCGCGTACCAGGCGTGGTGCGGGGTCATGAACTCCAGCCGCCGCGCCACCTCGAGCGCGTCGCGCGGATAGGCGGCGGCCTCCTGGGTGATGACGCGGTGCCGTACCCCCAGCTCGCGGGTGATGGCGCGGGCGAAGGCGATGTCGGTGTCGGTGCCGTCGTCGGGGCTGGTCGTCCACGACTCCACGTCGGCGCCGCGCGCCACCGCGACCGAGCACAGCAGCCGCGAGTCGTAGCCGCCGCTGACCGGCACCAGCAGCGGTCGCCCCTCGTAGTCGTCGTAGACCCCGTGCAGGATCTCCAGCAGCTCACCGGCGCCGCGCCAGGCCTCGTACGGCTCCTGCCGCAGCCAGCGCGGCAGCCGCCGCTCGGTCGAGATCCTGCCGTGGGCGTGGACCAGCGCGCTGGAGCCCGGCAGGCGGCTGATCCCCCGGTACGGCGTGGCGTCGCCGAGCGGGAACGTCACCTGGATGATCGACGCCCACGCCGCCCAGTCGATGTCGACGGGCACCAGCTCCAGCAGCGGCTTCAGCAGCGAGGAGAAGTAGACCGCCTCGCCCACGCGCACGTAGTAGACGTCGACCAGGCCGAGCGCCCCCGCGTGCAGCACCGTGCGGGCGCCGTCGCCGATCAGGCCGGGCGTCTCGTAGGTCTCGGCGACCGTGATCCAGTCGGCGGGCGCCGCGGGCCTGCGCTCGCCCCACGCGAACGCGAACGTGCCGTCGGCGCGGTGGTAGGGCGGCAGCGGCTGGGAGCTGTAGAGCGCCGCCTCGGCCGTCTGGAGGGCGGGCCTGACCTTGGGCCCCGACCCCGCGAGCTTGTCGAGCAGGCCCGCATCGAGCCGGCCGAGGGCGCCGCACACGTACGGCCTCACATTGAACGCCGGCCACTGCACGCGATCTCACTCCTCAACGCCGATTCCAAGCGAAAGAGTATCCTTTGCCGGGCCGAGAGACGGAGGGCCTGTGACTACTGAGCTGGAGAGCACGCGACGCGCGCTGCGTGACGCCATCGCCGAGGCGGAGCGCGCGGCGGAGCTGGCCAGGCTGCTGGACGCCGCCCAGGCCAGGCTCGCCGCGGCCGAGCGGGCCACCGAGGAGCTCAAGACGATGGGCGAGCGCCTCGCCGAGGCCGAGAGCGAGCTGGAGCGCGAGCGCGCCGCGGCCGAGAAGCTGCGCAAGGAGCTGGCCGAGCAGCGCTACCAGGCCGAGGTCGCCCAGTGGAAGCTGTCCTCCATCAAGGTCGCCAGGTGGAACCGCATCGGTGACGCGATCAAGACGGGCAAGCGCAACCCGGTCCGCCTCGCCAAGGGGCTGAAGGGCGCGACCAGGCCGGTCAAGCGTCCCGTGGCGCCCAAGCGCAAGCCTCTGGCCGTCAGCGCGCCGAAGGACGAGCGTCCCGGAGCCGCCTTCCAGGCCACCAGCACCACCAGGACGGTCGAGGGCACCTCGGTGCGGCTCAAGCCGTTCCGGATCCCGACGGGCCCCAACACGCGCCCGCACCTGACCGCCGCCGTGATCGCCGACCCGCACGCCGAGGCGCTGCTGCGCTACGAGTGGCGGCAGACCACGGGCTTCACGCCCCGCGACTTCGCCCGCGTCCTGGCGGCCGAGGTGCCGCACCTGCTGGTCGTCGAGTCGGTCACGGAGGGGCCGTGGGCCGAGGAGGTCACCGGCGAGCCGGGTGAAGGGCTGCGCGAGCTGCTGGCCTGGTGCGCCGAGCGCGGCATCCGCACCGTCTTCTGGCACACGCAGGGCACCGTCGCCGACTACGCCGCCGCCGCCGAGCTGTTCGACCACCGTTTCACGACCGACCTGGCCGCCGGCTGGCCCCGCCTGCCGTTCGCGGTCCAGCCGCGCGTCCACAACCCGCTGCCGCTGTCCGGCGGGCGCTACGGCCGGGTGCTCACCCTCGACCAGCTGCTGCCCGACCATCTCGGCTACCCCGACGTGCTCACCTCCTACCGCTGGCCCATCGCCGTCGACTGCCCGCCCGGCACGCCGCAGTGGCGGCTGGCGGAGCTGGCCGCCTGCGGCACCTCCATCGGCCCTGAGGGCGACTCCAGGCGCGCGCACGCGGCGCTGCGCAGGGCCTACGCCATGGGCACCATGAGCGAGCGCGTCGACGAGCTGCTGGAGGCCGTCGGGCTGCCGAGCGCCCGCGCGACGCTCAACGTCTCGGTCATCCTCCCGGTCCTCGACCCGGCGCTGCTGGAGCACGGCCTCGCCCAGGTCGCCAAGCAGTCGGGCGTCACCCAGGTGATCGTCTTCGGGCCCGCCGGCGGGGAGGAGCGGGCGCGGGAGGTGCTGGCGCCGCGCGAGGTCGTCTACCGCGAGCCCGACCCCGTCTCCAGCACGGGAGCCCTGCTGAACAGAGGGCTCGACCTGTGCGAGGCTGACCTGGTCGCGATCATGGACCCGCGCGACGTCTACGGCTCGCACTACCTGGACGACCTCAGCCGCGCCTTCCTGTTCACCACCGCCGACATCGTGGGCAAGGCCTGCTTCTACGCCCACCTGCGCACCGCGCACGCCACGCTGCTGAAGCAGCCGGAGGCGGAGTACACCTACACCCCCGAGGTCGCAGGGGCGACGCTGCTGGCCAGGCGGCACGCGTTGCGGGCGGTCGGGTTCGCCGACCTCACCGAGGGGTGGGACGAGGTGCTCATGCGGCAGTGCCGTACGGACGGGGTCAAGGTGTTCTCCGCCGACAGGTTCGGCTACGTGCGGGTGCGCGACGAGGACCGGTGGCTGCTGGGCGCCGCCCACCTGGTCGAGTACGGCTCCGCCGAACCCCACGCCCTCATCTGACCGCACCCCGCGCCGCGCCGGGGCGCCCGCCGCTCCCCGGCCGCGGGCGGGGGTCTACGCTCGGCTCGTGAGACCGAGACGGCTGGCCGAGGTGCTCGGCGCCGCGCCGGCTCCCGAGGGGAGCTGGGCGGAGGAGGGCGTCTACCTGTCCACCGCCGCGCTGCGCCGCGGCATCCCGGCCGAGCGGCTGGCCGCCGACGTCAGCTCCCTTCCCGGCGTGCGGTCGGTGACGGTCTCCGGCAGGGGGTTCCTGCGCATCACCGTCGACGACCCGGGGGAGGTGCTCGACGAGCCCTTCGCGCGGATCCCGGTCGAGGACGCGTGGCCCGACCTCCCGCGCACCTGGGACAACCCGGGCTTCGTCGTGCGATACGCCCACGCGCGGGCCGCGGCGGTCATCAGGTGGGCCGCCGACCTGGGCGTGCCCGGCACCGGCCGCGACCCGCGGGCGCTGACCGATCCGCGTGACCGGGCGGTGCTCAGGCTGCTGGCCGAGATCCCCGGGCGCGAAGCGAGCCGCGATCCCGGGTGGCAGTCCTACCTTCCCCGGCTCGCCCTCGCCTACCACGACGCCCACGAGCACGCGCCCGCCGTACCACGGGGGGACGGAAGCCCGGAGCCTGTGCACACGGCGCGCGTCCGGCTGGCGGCGGCCGTCTGGACCGTGCTCCCCGGACCAGAGCGAATCTGAAAATATCCGGTCATTGCACGATTTAGGGCAAAAGTTTCCTCTCCATCCCGCGATCTCGTCTCGATCCGTGGTCGGACGTCCCATCAGCTGCACCACGTCCGATAGCCTCGATCGGGTGAGTCGATTCGCCCATCCAGCCGGGGACAGACACGCTGAGATGCTGCCCCACGAGCGCCCGCCGCTGGCGCCCGCCGACCTCAACCGGATCAACCCCTCGATCTGGCCGCGAACGTCGACGCGAACGGATGGCGCGCTCACGATCGGCGGCGTCGACGTGCGCGACCTCGCCCAGCGGTACGGCACGCCGCTCTACGTCATCGACGAGGACGACGTCCGCTCCCGGATGCGCGAGTACGCCACCGCCTTCGCCGGCTCCGACGTCCACTACGCCGGCAAGGCGTTCCTGTGCAAGGAGATCGTGCGCTGGCTGATGGACGAGGACCTGGGCCTCGACGTGGCCAGCGGCGGCGAGCTGGCCGTGGCGCTCAGCGTCGGCTTCCCGCCCTCGCGCATCACGCTCCACGGCAACAACAAGTCGGTCGCCGAGCTGTCGCGCGCTCTCGAGGTCGGCGTCGGCCACATCGTCGTCGACTCCTTCGAGGAGATCGCCCGCCTGGGCTACCTCGCCGAGGAGAGGGGCGTGCGGCCCCGGGTGATGGTCCGCGTGACCACCGGCGTCGAGGCGCACACCCACGAGTTCATCGCCACCGCGCACGACGACCAGAAGTTCGGCCTGTCGCTCAGCTCGGGCGCCGCGGCCGAGGCCGTCCGGCGCATCCTGGCCCTGCCGCAGCTCGAACTCGTCGGCCTGCACTCCCACATCGGATCGCAGATCGTCGACACCGCCGGCTTCGAGGTGGCCGCCAGCCGGCTGGCCGGCCTGCTGGTGCAGATCAAGGACGAGCACGGCGTCGTGCTGCCCGAGCTCGACCTCGGCGGCGGCTACGGCATCGCCTACGTCGACGAGGACGAAGCCCCCGACATCAAGGTGATCGCCGACGCCCTGCGCGAGATCGTCGCCAAGGTCTGCACGGGCGCCGGGCTGCCCGTGCCGCGCCTGACGGTCGAGCCGGGCCGGGCCATCGTCGGCCCCGGCGGCGTCACCCTCTACGAGGTCGGCACGGTCAAGGACGTCGAGGGCCTGCGCACCTACGTCAGCGTCGACGGCGGCATGAGCGACAACGCCCGCACCGCCCTCTACGGCGCCGAGTACACCACCGTCCTCGCCTCCCGCGCCTCCGCCGCGGCCCCCATGCTGTCGCGCGTGGTCGGCAAGCACTGCGAGAGCGGCGACATCGTGGTCCGCGACCACTACCTGCCCGCCGACCTCGCGCCCGGCGACCTGATCGCCGTGGCCGCGACCGGCGCCTACTGCAGGTCGCTGGCCAGCAACTACAACTACCTGCCCAAGCCCGCCGTCGTGGCCGTCTCCGGCGGCCAGGCGCGCGTCATCGTGCAGGGCGAGACCGAGGATGACCTGTTGAGGGGACAGCTATGAGTGGCAAACCGCTGAAAGTCGCGCTCCTGGGGTGCGGCGTCGTCGGGTCCCAGGTCATCAGGCTCATGGAGGAGCAGGCCGACGACCTGGCCGCGCGCATCGGCGCCCCGCTGGAGCTGGCGGGCGTCGCGGTCAGGAAGCCCGGCCGCAAGCGCGACGTCCACTTCGACCCGGCCCTGCTGACCAGCGACGCGGAGGGCCTGGTCACCCGCGACGACGTCGACATCGTCATCGAGGTGATCGGCGGCATCGAACCGGCCCGATCGCTCATCCTGGCCGCCATGGCCAGCGGCAAGGCGGTGGTCACCGCCAACAAGGCCCTGCTCGCCGAGGACGGCGCCACCATCCACGCGGGCGGCGGCGACCTCTACTACGAGGCCAGCGTCGCCGGCGCCATCCCGCTGCTGCGCCCGCTGCGCGAGTCGCTGGCCGGCGACCACGTCAAACGGGTGCTCGGCATCGTCAACGGCACCACCAACTACATCCTCGACAAGATGGACTCCACCGGCGCCTCGTTCACCGACGCGCTCGAAGAGGCCCAGGCCCTCGGGTACGCCGAGGCCGACCCCACCGCCGACGTCGAGGGCTTCGACGCCGCGGCCAAGGCCGCCATCCTCGCGGGTCTCGCCTTCCACAGCCGCGTCACCGCCGCCGACGTGCACCGCGAGGGCATCACCGAGATCACCGCGACCGACGTGGCCAGCGCCAAGGCCATGGGCTACGTCATCAAGCTGCTGGCCATCTGCTCCCGCTCCGACGACGGCCGCTCGATCGGGGTCCGCGTCCACCCGGCGATGATCCCCAGGTCGCACCCGCTGGCCGGGGTCCGCGAGGCCTACAACGCGGTCTTCGTCGAGGCCGAGTCGGCCGGGCAGCTCATGTTCTACGGCAAGGGCGCGGGCGGCGCCCCGACCGCGTCCGCCGTGCTCGGCGACCTGGTCGCGGTGGCCCGCAACCGGATCGCGGGCACCAGGGGCCCCAGCGAGTCGATCTACGCGTCGCTGGCCGTCCACCCGATGGGCGAGACCGTCACCCGCTGCCACGTGTCCCTGGACGTCGCCGACAAGCCGGGCGTCCTGGCGCAGGTGGCGACGCTGTTCGCCAAGCACGACGTGTCCATCCAGACGGTCCGCCAGGAGGGCCACGGCGACGACGCCCAGCTCGTCATCGTCACGCACCGGGCGACGGACGCGGCGCTGTCGGCGACGATGGAGGGGCTGCGCAACCTCGACATCGTGCGGGCGATCGCCGGCGTGATGCGGGTCGAGGGCGACGACTGACCCGGCAGGCACGGGGATTTCTTGCGGGATTTGGTGCGGGGCCGGTGACCGGCCCCGTGGAAATGGCGGATCGCTGATCTGATTCGCCGGGCGAAGAGATGCTCGATGGGCGATTCTTGAAGAGCGCCCATCGAGAGATCGTGACGACCATGGTCATGCCGTCGGTGATGCAGGCACCCAGGTCGCCCGGGGCGCGGTCGTGCACGGATATCCCTTTTCCGCCGAGAGGCGCGCCACGCTCTCGGTTCCCCACCGAAGGAGATCCCTTTGTCGTGCTCGCCGCCTTTTGGTGAAGAGGGTGGAGAAACAAGCCGTTTCTCCGCCTATGTGGATGCAGTCGAGCGAAGGATCGACAGAGACCTCCTCGAGGAGGCTCTGCGGCAGAACGAATCGGCGGCCGAGTCCGCCGAAGTGTCGGACCGTGGCGATGGCTGAGGCGTCGCGACCCGGCGCGGCGTACCGGGACGACCCGGCGCCCTAGCGACACACCCGAAACCGCGACGACCCGGCCTGCCGTACCCGGGAGGAACGGCAGGCCGGCGCCATGCCCGGAGGGGCACACGGGCGTCAGGCACGCTGCCGGCGTTGAGGGTCGCCACCCGACGCGGCGCGCCGACCGTCACCCGCGGAAGACACCGTGCACCCGCCATGGCATCATACGGAACTAAGAGTTCCGAAACTCATGGTTCCGTTAGGAGCGAGCATGGACGTCTCTGTCACCTCCCCGCACCGCACGGTCGTTCTCGCCGGCCGGATCATCGCCTTCCTCGGCGTGTTCCACATGGCCGTCACCGTCGCCTTGAACATCCGGTACCTGCCCACCTGGTTCTCGGGCGGGCTGTGGTTCCCCGCCAACGGCCTGGGCGAGCTCCCTCCCGCACTGGGCGGCTTCTGGCTCACGATCGGGTCCTTCGCCCTGCCGCTGTTCGCGCTGGGCCTGCTGATCGACTGGGCCGGTCGGCGCGGCGCGACTCCTCCGGCGTTCGTGGCATGGTTGCTCGGCGTGTGGGGCACGATCGGAGCGCTCACCTTCGAGCCGTCGCCGTTCGTCGCCGTCTGGGTGCCCGCCGTGATGCTGCTCGTCGCGGCCGGGAAGCGCCGGTGAGCGCGGCTCCCGCAGCCGACCGGCGGCGCGGGCAGGCCGGAGGGGCGGGCGCGGACCAGGGGCCGCGGTGACCGGGAAAGGAACGCCAGTGGAACGGCAGGGCACGCGGGCCGCGCAGACAACGCGGACAGGACGGCCGAGAGACAGCAGGGTCGACGCGGCCGTCCTGGTCGCGACCAGGGACGTGCTCGCCGAGACCGGCTACGCCCGCCTCACCGTCGACGCGGTCGCCGTACGGGCGGGAGTCGGCAAGGCCGCCATCTACCGCCGCTACGCCACCAAGCAGGAAATGGTCTTCGCCGCCACCGTCCATTCCATGGCCCTGGAGATCCCGCCCGACACGGGCTCCTTCGTCACCGACCTGGTCGCGCTCGTCGACGACGTCCTCGCCACGCTGGGCAACCCGGTCGCCGCGGTCACGGTTCCCGGGCTGCTGGCCGACGTCGTCGCCGACACCGACCTGACGGCCAGGTTCCAGCGGACGTTCATGGAACGGCAGCGCGACTGCGTCACGGCCGTCCTGGACCGCGCGGTCCAGCGGGGTGAGCTCGCGGAGCGGCCCGAGCTGGACGTGGTCCACGCCCTGCTGGTCGGTCCCGTGTTCGCCTGGCTGTTCCTGATCCGCCGCCAGGATCGGGATGTCTTCGCCCGGGAACTGGCCGCCCGGCTGGCCGCCGCGCTGACCCGCACAGGCGGGCCGCTCCCCGCCTGAGAGGCGGCCTTCCCCTGCAGGCTCGCTCCCCGCCTGAGGGGAGCGGCCTCCCCCGCGCAGGGGAGGGGCGCCGGGCCCGCACGGAGCAGGCTGGTGGCCATGACAGAGAGTGTGAGCGTGGCCGCCACGGCACGGGGCCGGACGCGGGGCCGGACGCGGGGCCGGACACGGTGGGCGGCGTCGGCGGCGGCGGTGTGGTCGGTGGCGTTCGCGGCGGCGGGCGCCTACTGGGCGGTGGGGGGCGCCGGCTTCCCGTTCGGCGCGGGCGATCCGCGAGCCGAGCAGGTGGGCTCGCTGTTCGCGGCGGCGGAGCCGGGGCCGGTGGGCGCGGCCATGGCGGTGCTCGGACTGCTCGGCGCCGTGGTCGCGGTGGGGATGGCCCGCGCCACCCCGGCCAGGGGGCCGCTCGTCTTCGCGTGGGCGATGAGCGGCGCGCTGCTCGTCGCCGTGCCCGACATCAGGGTGATCCAGAACTTCGCCTACCTGTTCATGGGATACACCGGCCTGTGGGACGGGCCCCTGCTGTTCATGGTGTTCTGCATCGCGGGCGGAGCTCTCTGGGCGGCGGCGGCCTGGGTCCACCAGGGCGGCGGCACGCGGGAGCCGGTCCGATGGGGCAGGCCGGTGACCTACGCGGCCGCGCTGCTGGCCCTGCCGTACGCGATCTCGCGCATCTCGTGGGCGGCGGGCATCCCGCTCGGGATACCGGCGGAGGACATCGCGGCGGGGAACGCCGATGGCGGGTGGATCTCCGAGACGGTGCTCGGCGGCCTGTGCGTCGCGGGCGCCGTCCTCACGATCGGTCTGGTGCGGCGCTGGGGTGAGGTCTTCCCCCGGTGGATCCCGTTCCTGCGCGGCAGGCGGGTGCCGGTCTGGTTCGCGGTCGTGCCGGGGCTGGCCGCGTCGGTCATGCTGGTCCAAGCGGGCGCGCGGCTGTACCTGGCGATGCTCACCGGAGACATCACGATCACCGCCGAGCGCTGGGGCACGTTCCTGCCCGGCCTGGCGTGGCTGCCCTGGGGGCTGGCCCTGGCCGCCGCCACCTACGCCTACTACCTGCGCCGGCGGGCCTGAGCACCACCCGCCTGCGCCGGCGGGCCTGAGCACCACCCGCGCCGGCGGACCTGAGCACCGGCCCGCCTTCCCCGGCCTGGTCAGCGGGCGAAGGTACCCAGCTTTCCCGACCGGTTCAGCGGCCGGGGAAGGTCAGGCTCCGGACCCGCCGGACCGCGCGGTTGAGGACGGTGCGGTTCCGCTCCCGGGCGAGCCTGACGGCCTCCCGCCGCCAGTGCTCGGCCTTCTCCTTCCACCTGGCGGTGTCCCTGCGCCCCTTGGCCGCCTCCCTGCGCAGCTGGGCGACCTCGGCGCGCAGCGCGGCCGCCCGCTCGCGCAACCTGGCCAGCTCCTTCTCCCGCTGCCGCGCCAGGCGCTCGTGCTCGGGCAGCGGGCGCCTGCGCGGCGGGTAGACGCGCGGCCGGCGCGTGAAGCCGAACTCGGCGCCGTCCACCCACTCGACGCCGAACACCTCGTCCAGCACGTCGTCGAGGATCTCGCCGGGGCGGATGACGAGCGCCGCGCGCGACAGCGCCGCCGTCCGCTCCAGCCGCGCCGCCACCACCCCGTCGGGCCGCTCGCCGAGCGCGACGCACAGGACGCCGCCGTCGCTGTCCTCGAGGTGCGCGACCAGCCGCTCCACCGTGTCGTGTCCCGGCATCCAGCCCGGCGGGCACAGCAACCGGAACGGCGCCACGCCGGAAGGCGGGCCGTCCAGCCGTACCCGGGGGTCGTGGGTGAACTGCGCGTGCAGCAGCCGCAGGTCGAGCAGCGGATCGGCGAGCGGGGAACGGCGCGCGTCGGTCAGCCACTCCCACGGCCCGGTGACCGTGACCCTGACGTCGGGCAGCGACCCGGCCAGCAGGCCGTCCACCGTGGCGCGGACGTCCTCGTAGGAGCCCGCCTCGACCACCGCGTCCACGTACGGCACCAGCCACTGCCGCCCCTGATCGCCCCGCAGGTAACGCCGGTACGGCACGCGGTCGGCGACGAACGGGTCGTTGTAGCGCTTCAGCTCGGCGAACGAGCGCATGGCCGTCGGCAGCCCGAGATGCCAGGCGCGCGCCTCGGGATCCGGCACGAAGACCGCGCCGGCCTGCGTCAGCCGGTAGCCGAGCTCGGTGTCCTCGGCGAGCTTGAGCGAGACGTCCATGCCGCCGCACGCGCGCAGCAGCCACGCCGGATACGACGCGGTCGCGCCCACGTGCACCCGCGACACCAGCGAGCTGGGCGCGGATCTGAGCCCGTCGTGCGCGGCGATGATCTCCTCCGCCCAGTCGTGCCGGTGCGGGGACATCGGGAACAGGTCCTTCGCCCCGGCGGCCACCTCGGCCGGGGTGGGCGGCGACTCGGGCTGGGTGAAGTCGATCCAGCCGAGGACCACCAGGTAGGGGGCCAGGTGGTGCCACCGCATCTGGGCCTCGACGTGGTCGGGGTGTGGCACCATGTCGGCGTCGAGCACCAGCACGACGTCACCGGTGGCCGCCTCCAGGCCCGTCTGGACCGCCGCGGCCCTGCCCCAGCTGTCCCGCACCCGCTCGACCCGCACGCGGGCAGGACGCGGCGGGTCACCGGGCCGGGAGACGTGGCGCGGCGGGTCTCCAGGGCCGGCCGCCTGGAGCGGCGGGTCGCTGCCGTCGTCCACCACGACGACGTCGAGCAGGTGGGCGGGGTAGGTCTGCGCCGACAGGGCGGCCAGCGTGAGGTCGAGCGTCTCCTGGCAGTCGTGGGCGGGGATCACCACGGTCACCGTCATGGTCGGCTCCCAGGTGCCGAGCTCGGGCGGACTGAGCACCCCGAAGTCGTTGCGCCTGATCCTCATGGCGCCAGCTCCATCAGCGCGCTCGGCCGGAAGCCCCGCCACTGCCGCCGGTTGCGCCGCAGGAACGTGCCGATCGGCTCCTGCCAGGTGTGGTCGGCGGCCGGTCCCCTGCGCAGGACGTAGCCGAGGCCGTGGGTGCGGTAGATCTGCCCGCCCGCCGCCTGCAGCGCCTCCTGGAACTGGGTGTCGACCGAACGGCGCAGCGGCCGGAACCCGCCGACCGCCTGGAACGCCGACCGCTCGACCAGGATGGTGCCGCCCGCCACGAAGCTGGTGATCTGCTCGGTGACCTGGCTGCGGTGCACGGTCACGTCGATCGAGGTCAGGTAGACGAACTCGGGCACGGTGCCGACGACCTGCGCGCCGGAGTAGGAGTGCGCCAGCAGCAGGTCGGACAGGAAGTCGGGCCCGTACCAGTCGTCGTCGTCCATCTTCAGCAGGAACGATCCGGAGGCGCGGGCCGCCGCGTCGTTGAGCACCTCGCCGAACACCGACTCGGTCTCGAAGACGGTGATCGGCCGGTCGAAGCGCTTGACGGCGTCCACGACGTCGGCGTGCGAGGCCGGGAACCCGTGCAGGGCCAGGATCACCTCGAGCTGCACGTCACGCTGCCTGGCCACCTGCTCCAGCGCGAAGCCGACCATGGCAGGCCGGCGTGTCGCCAGCAGCACCGAGGTCAGCGGGGGAGCGGGAGCCGGCGCGCCGAGCTGCTCCCAGCGGGCGGCCACGCCGTGGGTGCGCAGCGCCTCGCGGCGCAGCCTGACGCTGTGCTCCTCGCGCCGCAGGTCGTCGGCCAGGTCGACGGGTGAGGTGACGAGGCGGGCGAGCGGTTCGCCGAGCGCGCCGGCCCAGCGCGGCACCTCCTGGGCGACCAGCGGCACTCCCGCCGCGGCCAGCCCGGCCAGCACCCGCACGGCCGCCAGCGGCCCGCTGTGCGCGTGGTGCCAGTCGATCGTCACGCCGCGCACCTGCCGCAGCCTGGCCACGTCGGCGTCGGTCACGCCACCGGAGGCGGCGAACGTCACCACGGGCCTGCCGTCCAGCACGACCGACCACCGGCCGCCCGACTCGGCCAGCATCGCCGTCCCCCGCGACGGCGTGGTGACGAAGCCCATGGGGTTCACCAGGCGCTCGTCGACCGGGGGGATCATCGAGGGCTCGGCGAGGACGGCGGCCAGACCGGTGCCGCCAGGCCGGCCGATGCGCTCCCAGCTGGTCGCCCCGGCCGTCGGCCGGTCCACCGGCGGCTCGTCCTCCGTCCACTCCACCTCGGTCTCGACCGTACGCAGGACGATGTCGCCGCCCGGCGCGCCGACGCGTTCCGGCACGGGACCGGTCAGGTCGGCGGGAGTCGCGTTCGGGTCGCCCGGACGCCAGTCCGCCGCGCCGACGCCCGCGATGGCCGCGGCCGGCGCGGCGATCACGTCGAGCCGGTGCCCGGCGAAGGCGCGGGCGGTCGCGGTGACCGTACGGCCGGCCGGGGTGGGCGCCGAGAACCGCGCGTCGACCACCCACACCCGGTCCTTCGGCCGGTGGACGCGCAGCTCGGCCAGCGACCGCCAACGATGGGCGGGGGTGGGCGTGGGCACCGGGGCCGGGTGCGCGGCAGGGGTGTCGGCGACCGCGACGACGACCCGCTCGGCTTCCGGCAGCACCTTGTGCAGCGTGGCGATCCTGCGCAGGTCGGCGGGCGTGCCGGCGAGCACCAGCACCTCGGCGACCCGTTCGGCGGCCGGGGGCGGCTCGACCAGCTCGTGGTCGAGGTCGGTGCCCTCGACGTCTACGTCGAGCCCCGCGTGGAAGACGCGGACGTCCGGGGTGCGGGCCAGGGCCTCGGCCACCAGGTCGGCGATCATATGACGCGCCTCAGGAACGTCGACAGGCCGCCCCGGCGCGGCGGCGCCACCGTGGCGGGGGTGTCGAGCTGCCGCTTCAGCCTGCTCACCTCGGCCTGCAGCGCCTTGATCTCGTCCTTGCGCCGGGCGGCCAGCGCCCGCCACTTGGCCGGATCGCCCGCGAGCGGCTCGGCCTCCTCCGCGGTGGTGACGCCGTACTCGGCCGCGCCGACCCACAGCGACCCGAACATCTCGTCCACCAGCGCGTCGAGGTCCCCGCCGATCCTGCGCGCCCTGGCGAAGGCGGCCGTGCGCTCCAGACGCGCGGCGACCACCCCCTCGGCCGCCTCGGCCAGCGCCACGCTGACCAGCCCCTCCTCGCGGGCGACGAGCCGGGCGACGGTGTCGGCGCCCAGCACCCACCCGCGCGGCACGGTCAGCAGGTACGGCGTCGGCGCCACGCCGACCGGCGCGGCCGCGGCGAAGTCGACGCGCGGCTCGTGCTCGTACAGGTTGCGCAGCAGCCGCAGGTCGAGGTGCGGGTCGTCGAGGCTCGACCGCCGCCCGCCGGTCAGCAGCGACCAGGGACCCACCAGGGTGACCGCCACGTCGGGTACCGAGCCGGCCAGCGCCGAGTCCACCGTGGCGCGGGTCTCCTCGTAGCCGCCCGCCTCGACCACGACCCGCACGTACGGCACCAGCCACTGCCGGCGCGGGTGGCCGCGCAGCCAGCGCAGGTCGGGGATGTGGTCGCCGAGGAAGGACCAGTTGTGCCGGTGGACCTCCTGCTGCCTGCGCATCACCGTCGACTCCCCGACGTGCAGGCTGCGCGCCTCGCCGTCGGGGATGAAGACCGCGCCCGCCTGCGCGAGCCGGTAGCCGAGCTCGGTGTCCTCGGCCATGTTCAGGCGCGGGTCGACGCCGCCCGCGTCGGCGAGCAGGCGTGCCGGGACCGATGTCGTCGCGCCGGTGTGCAGCAGGTAGGCACTGGCGCCCGCGTCCTTGAGCCGCCGGGTCTCGGCCAGCATCTTCGCCGTGTACGGCTGCGCCGCCCCGTCGGCGAAGCCGGTGCCGAACACGATGTCGCCGATCACCACCGCGTGGTCGATCAGGTGGTGCCACCGCATGTGCGCCTCGATGTGGTCGGGCGCCAGGATCATGTCGGCGTCGAGCCAGTGGATCACCTCGCCCGTCGCGGCCCGCGCCCCGGTGTTCCTCGCGTTGCCGCGGCCCCAGCCGTCCTCGACCCTGACGACCCTGACGGCCAGGGGGCCGGTGGGCCGCGCGCGCAGGGGCGGGTCGCTGCCGTCGTCCACGACGACCACGTCGAGCAGGTGCGCCGGGTAGGTCTGCGCCGCCAGCGTGGCCAGCGTCCGGTCGAGCTCGTCCTGGCAGTCGTAGGCGGGGATCACCACCGTGACGGACAGCTCAGGCGTCCACGCCCCGATCACTGGAGGGCTGAGCACACCGTAGTCGTTGTGGCGGATCCTCATACGCTTTCCCTGCGCAGCTCTCTGAGCTCCGCTCTGAGCAGGGCCACCTCCTCGGCGTGGGCCATCGCGTTGACGCGGTCCTCGCCGAGGGAGGCGAGGATGGCGCTGAGGCCCTCGGTGCGCCCGCGCGCGACCTCCTCCACGGCGGCCGTGAGCGCGTCGATGCGGGTCTCGATCCGCTTGAGTCCCGCGCCGGTCTGCGCGAGGCCCGTCTCGATCTTCTTGACGCGCAGGTCGATGCGGTGCGCCTTGCCGTCGAGGCGGCGTACGGCCAGCATCAGGAAGGCCGGCACGCCCAGGGACAGGAGGACGGCGGTCGCGGCGAGGGCGGCGGTGAAGGACAGGACGCCCGTGTACACCGTTATCGCCAGCGCGCCGAGCACCAGAGCTCCGAGGATTGCGGTCGCGGCCAGCCGGCGGGGCGAGAGCATCCGCGCATACCTTTCCATGTTTGAACGCCAACCTGGGAAAAGTCTGGATATTTACACCATAGTCAAGGCTGGTCACTACCGTGCCACAAGTTTCTGGAGGATCCCTGGGAACCTTGGGCTCCACGTGCCCGTTGGGCATGCCCCCTCGGCCGCGCTTGTCAGAGCGGCGTAAAGTGGGCGGGCTCGACGATGAAGGCAGGAGGAGTCCCCCCATGACCGCCACCCCCTTCGTGGGCACGCAAGGGGCTGCCGGCTACCTGCGCACCCCGGCGAAAGGGATCGCGACGCTCCGATGGGAGAGCGCGCGGTGGACCGTCGAGGGGGCGCCGCTACCCGAACTCGACACGCTCAGGCCGCTGGCGGGGCTGTCGGTCGAGTGGCCGGCGGCCGAGGAGATCGGGCCGGCCGAACGGCGGGCGGCCGGCGACGGGCTGCTCGCCCTCGCCTGCGCGGGCGTGCCGCTGACCACCGAGCCTTCCGCGCCGGTCCCGTCCTGGGTGCCCGCCGAGCTGGGCGGGCTGCTCGCCGACCGGGCATGGCTCGCCGTACGGCGGGAGCCGGGGCCGCGTTGCGTCGCCGACCTGCGCCGCGAGGAGCACAGCGTGCGGCTGCGCAGGCTCGCGCCCAAGCCCGCGCTCGCGCCCACGGTCAGCGTCGTGATGTCGAGCATGCGGCCGCACCTGCTCGGCTCCGCGCTCGACCAGATCGCCCGGCAGCGCCACGTCCAGGTGGAGGTCCTGCTCGGCCTGCACGGCATCGAGGACCATCCGCTGGCCCGCAGGGCCGTCGAGACCTGCGCGGCGCCGATCCGCGTGGTGTCGGCGGAGGCGGGCGTGCCGTTCGGCGCGCTGCTGAACCGCGCTGCCGCGCACGCCTCCGGCGAATTCATCGCCAAATGGGATGACGACGACTGGTACGGCCCCGAGCATCTTTCCGATCTTCTGCTCGCCAAACGCGCGTCCGGCGCCGACATCGTCGGCACGGCCGCCGAATTCTTCTACCTCGAGCCGCTCAGAACGACGATTCGTCGGACCTCCTACAAGAGCGAGGTGTGGAGCGACTTCGTCGCCGGCGGCACGATCCTGCTCGGCAGGGACGCCTTCCCCGGTTTCGAGCCGCTGACGCGCGGCGTCGACGCGGCGCTGCTGAAGTCGCGGCACGCCGAGGGCGCGCGGATCTACCGCGCCCACGGCCTCGGCTACGTGCTGCGCCGCTCGCTCAGCGAGGGTCACACCTGGCAGCTACCGCTGGCGCACTTCCTCAACGTCGCCCACAACCAGTGGCGCGGCTTCCGGCCCAGTCTGCTCCTGGAAACCACATGATCCCTCCCCGGGTGCGGGGCAACGACTACCGCACGCTCGACGTGCCCGCGCTCGGCTCGTGGACCCCCACCATGAGCGTCAGCGTGGTCATCCCCGCCTACGGCGACCAGGACAAGCTCGATCTGGTCGTCGAGGCGCTCGGCAGGCAGAGCTACCCGCGTGACCTGACCGAGGTCATCGTGGTCGACAACGGCAGCGAGCCCGCCCTGCGCGTCCCGTCGTGGGTCAAGCTCGTCGTCTGCGAGCGGCCGGGCCGGGCCTGCGCGCGCAACGCCGGGCTCGAGGTGGCCTCGGGCGAGGTCGTCCACTGGCTCGACTCCGACGTGGTGCTCACGCCGCGCGCCATCGAGGCCCACATGCGCTGGCACCACGCCGCGCCGTACCTGGTGGTCACCGGCTACATCCGCTTCACCTCCGCGCCCGTGCCCGCGCAGCTGCCCGACGACCTGGAGAAGAGCTTCGAGCCGGCCGAGCCGCACCAGTGGATCGTCGACCTGGTCGAGCGGACCGACGGTCTCACCGCCAATCCCACGCGTCCCTTCAGCCTGCACGTGGGTGGCGCCACCTCCGTCAACGCGCGCCTGATCGCCGCCGCGGGGCCCATGGACGAGGAGCTCATCCTCGGCCAGGACACCGAGATGGGCTACCGGCTGGCCCAGGCGGGCGCGGTGTTCGTGCCGGAGCCGCTGGCCCGCGCCTACCACCTCGGTCCCACGATGCGCATGCGTGACAAGGCGCCCATCGACCGGGTCAGCCACGCCACCGTCGCCGACCGCATCCCCGCCTACCGGTGGCTGCGCTCGCACCCCGGCCGCCAGTGGAAGGTGCCCTTCGTCGAGGCCGTCGTCCACGCCGCCGGTTCCAGCTACGAGGACGTGCGGGCGACCGTGGACGCGCTGCTGGCGGGCACCGTCCCCGACGTGCGGGTGGCGCTGGTCGGGCCGTGGGACACGCTCGAGCGTGACAGGAGGGCGCCGCTCAGGGACCCCTGCCTCGACCTGGTGCTGGTGCGGGGGCACTACGCCTACGAGGGCAGGGTGCGCCTGGTGACCGGCGACGCGGTCGACCCGGCCGTGCCGTACGTGCTGAGAGTGCCGGCCGGGTGGGTGCCGGGCCCCGACTCCCTCGCCCGCCTGATCGAGCTGGCCACGACGGAGGGGCAGGGGCTGGTCGACGTGCTGCTGTCGGAGTCGGCCGCCGGCGTCGTCACCGCCAGGTTCGAACGCGCGGCCGCCTTCGCCAGGGCCGCGATCGTGGCCGGGCCGGAGGAGGACCTCGACGACGCGGTGGACACGGTGTCCGGGGTGCGCTGGGTGGCGGGGGAGACGTACGGGTTCGCCCGGCAGGGCCGCGAGATCCCCGGGCGCGGCAGCGTGTACCGGGCCAGGCTCGACGCGCAGGCGGAGGTCGCGAAGCTGCGCGCCGACGTGGAGCGGCTGCGGGGACAGGTCGAGCGGTGGCGCGAGGAGTCGGGCAAGTGGCGCAGGAACGCGGTGGAGCTGCGGCGCGAGGTCGGCACGCTGCGCCGCCAGCTCGCCGCCGCGGGGCGGATGCAGCGCGGACTGCGCGCCGCGCTGGCCACCTCGCTGCGCCGCGCCCTGCGCAAGAAGGACTGACCCTCTTTTCCCAGGTCAGACGCCCGCTCGTCAGACCCCCAGGACCTGGAGGATCTTGTCGGCGCTCGAGACCACCTTGGCCGTGCCCACCACCGGCGCGACCGCGACGAGCGTCCCCCTGATCTCCTCCAGAGAGACGCCCATCTCACCCGCCGCGCCGACGTTCAGCAGGTAGGACGGCTGCGAGGCGTCCAGCGCGACGAGCGCGGCGATCCGCACGAGGATGTAGGTCTTGGGGTCGAGCCCGGACCGCTCCATCGTGTTGACCGTCATCTGGGTCAGCGTCTCCAGCACGGGCACGTCGCCCCGCGCGAGAGCCTCGAGTCCGTTGGCCGGTTCCCCCATGATCCTCACCTCGTTCGTCTCGTGCTTGTCCAGGTGCACGGGGGGAGGACCTGACGCTCGTTACGAAGCTACCCAGGCGGGAATCGGGACGAACCTGTCAGGCGGGACGCGGCCGGGGCGCCTCAGTTGGGCCGCAGGGCCGACCTGAGACGGCGCAGGAGGGTGCGCTCCTCGGGGGTGTCCGCCGGCGGGGTGGGCACGGGCGCGGGGATCGACACCGGCGCGGGCGGGGCGGGCGCCGGCCAGTAGCGGTCCGGGCCCTCACGCCTGATGCCGTGGGTGGCCTCGATGACCTCGTCGGGGTCGGTACCGGCGGCGGCCAGCAGCCGCGCGCGGCCCAGCGCCGACGTGCGCTCCAGCCGGGCCGTGCGCCCGTCGGGCAGGTCGACGACCAGCACGCCGACCAGGTCCTTCTGCACGGACTCGACCATCCGCTCCAGCGTGGCCCGGTGCAGCGGCACGTCGACGGGACCGACGTAGCGGAACGGCGTCGGCGAAGGCGTCGGCGCGGCCTCGTCGATGAGCCTGACGCGGTCGTCGTGCGCGTACAGCTCGCGCATCACCCTGAGCTCGAAGCAGGCGTCGCCGAGCACCGAACGCCTGCCCTCGTGCAGCCGCGACCACGGCCCGACGAGCGTCACGACCACGTCCTGCAGCTTGCCGTCGAGCGCCGCCGACACGGCCTGCCGTACCGTGGCCTCGCAGGTGTCGGTGACATCCAGGACGATCTCCACGTACGGCACCAGCCACCGCCTGCCCTTGTCCTTGCGCAGGTCACGGCGGAGCGGGATGCGGTGCGCGAGGAACGGCTCGACCACCCGCACCGCCCGTTCCCGGTCGCGGTGCTGCGCGGGCAGCCCCAGGTGGACGGCCCGCGCCTCCATCTCGGGCACGAACACCACGCCGTGCATGGCCAGCCGGTAGGCGAACTCGGTGTCCTCGCCGCGCAAGACGTGCGGGTCGAGGCCGCCCACCGCGTGGAACACCTCCCGGGGCAGGGCGAACGTCGGGCCCGTGCACACGTGGTAGGGATTGCGGCTCTTGCGCAGCCCGTCCGTCTTCTCGATCGTCGCCTCCGTCGAGCTGGGAAGCGCCGACGACAGGTCGAACAGCTCGCCCAGGTCCGTCGCGCGGCGGACCTGCTTCGGCGTCAGGGGCGGGGCCTCGACGAACCTCTTCATCCCGATCGACACCACGTAGTCCGACACGTGGTGCCATCTGGCCATCGCCTCGATGTGCTCGCGGCAGGCCACCATGTCGGCGTCGAGGCGCTGGATGATCTCGCCGTCGGCGGCCTTCACCCCGGTGTTGACCGCGTCGGAGATGCCCCAGCCGTCCGTCACGCGGACGATCCTCGTGTTGACCGGCCGGATCTCCGGCAGCCTGATCGGCGGCTCGCTGCCGTCGTCGACGACCACGACCTCCATGAGGTGCTCGGGATAGCTCTGCCCGGCCAGCGCGGCCAGGACGAGGTCGAGATGCGGGCCGCCGTGGGCGGGGACGACCACGCTCACCGACAGGGAGGGCGACCACGCGCCCAGCCGCGGCGGCGTCAGCGCGGAGTAGTCGTTCTGCCTCATCGCAGTCATGGTGTTTCCAGCCCTCCCCGTCCCCTGTGGGAGACCTTATCCGGGGTTGCTGGGTATTGGCGGAGAAGTCTGTCCAACAAGTGGACGTGCGTTCCGCCGGGCGAGCCGGGTGGCCGTAGACTCTGTGCCCAACACCGCAGGTAGTCGCAGGAGCACATCATGACCAGGGCATGGCGAGGCCTCATCGAGGAATACCGGGACCGGCTGCCGGTGAGCGACAAGACGCCCGTGGTGACGCTTCTCGAAGGCGGCACGCCGCTCGTCCCCGCCCACCGCGTCTCGGCTCTGACCGGCTGCGAGGTCTACCTGAAGGTCGAGGGTGCCAACCCGACCGGCAGCTTCAAGGACCGCGGCATGACCATGGCCATCAGCAAGGCCGTGGAGGAGGGCGCCAAGGCCGTCATCTGCGCCTCGACCGGCAACACCTCCGCCTCGGCCGCCGCCTACGCCGTACGCGGGGGGCTGACCTGCGCGGTGCTCGTGCCGCGCGGCAAGATCGCCATGGGCAAGCTGGCGCAGGCGCTCGTGCACGGCGCGACGCTGCTGCAGGTCGAGGGGTCCTTCGACGACTGCCTCGAGATGACCAGGAAGCTGTCGGAGAACTACCCGATCGCGCTGGTCAACTCGGTCAACCCGTACCGCCTGCAGGGCCAGAAGACGGCCGCCTTCGAGATCGTCGACGCGCTCGGGGCCGCCCCCGACATCCACTGCATCCCCGTGGGCAACGCGGGCAACATCTCCGCCTACTGGATGGGCTACCAGGAGTACGGCACCGCGCCGCGCATGTTCGGCTTCCAGGCCAGCGGCGCCGCGCCCATCGTCAACGGCGCGCCCGTCACCCACCCGCACACCATCGCCACCGCCATCCGCATCGGCAACCCTGCCTCGTGGAAGCTCGCCGAGGCGGCCCGCGACGAGTCCGGCGGGCTCATCCAGGCGGTGACCGACCGGCAGATCGCCGCCGCCTACAAGCTGCTGGCCCAGGAGGAGGGCGTGTTCGTCGAGCTGGCCTCGGCGGCCAGCGTCGCCGGCCTGCTCCACGCCCACGCGCAGGGGCTGGTCGAGCCGGGCCGGCGCATCGTCTGCACGGTCACGGGCAACGGCCTGAAGGACCCCGACTGGGCGATCTCGGGCGCTCCCGCGCCCGTCACCATTCCCATCGACGTCCACGCCGCGGCCTCCGCCCTCGGCCTCGAATGACCTTGTCCTCCCCTACGGCAAGCGGGCCCGGCGCCTCCGTGGTCACGGGGCGCCGTCCGCCGAAGGCGCGCCGCCCAGCAGGACTCCGGCGCCCGCCGTCACGGCGACCCTGAGGAGACGCATGACCGACAGCAGGGTGATCGTCCGGGTTCCGGCGACATCGGCGAACCTGGGTCCCGGGTTCGACTCCCTCGGCCTGGCGCTGAGCCTCTACGACGACATCGAGGCGTCACTGTTCACGCCGCCCAGCGGGCAGCGCGTGGTGGAGGTCTCGGTCGAGGGCGAGGGCTTCGGCGAACTCGACCTCGGTGACGAGCACCTCGTCATCCAGGCCGTGCGCAAGACCTTCGACCGGATGAACGCCCCTCGGCCGGCGGGGATCCGCCTGCACTGTCGCAACCGCATCCCGCACGCCAGGGGGCTCGGCTCGTCGTCGGCGGCCATCTGCGCGGGCATCCTCGCCGCCAGGGCGCTGGCGGGCATGCCGTACACGGCCGAGGACGGCACGGCGCTCGGCTCTGAGCGAACAGCCGACCTGAGCGACGAGGCGGTCTTCGCGCTGGCCACCGAGATGGAGGGGCATCCCGACAACGTGGCCCCCTGCCTGGCGGGCGGGCTCACCGTCGCCTGGAGCGACCACGGTGGAGTTCCGCGTATGGTGAAACTGGTCCCCGACGCGAACATCAGACCTGTGGTGCTGATACCCGCCACGCGGCTGTCCACGGAGACGGCAAGGGGACTGCTACCCAAGGACGTGCCCCACACGGACGCGTCCTTCAACGCGGGGCGGGCCGCACTGCTGATCGCCGCCCTGACCCGGCTGCCCGATCGCGAGCTGCTGCTGGCCGGCACGGAAGATCGTCTCCACCAGGACTATCGCGCGCCTGCCATGCGGCGGACCGCCGATCTGGTGGAACGACTGCGTGCCGTGGGGGTACCCGCCGTCGTTTCGGGAGCAGGTCCCACAATTCTTGCGTTTTCGACACCGGATGCGCAGGATTTGATCGCGCCAGAAGTGGGTAATGACTGGCACATCCAGCAAATGGACGTCGACCACGATGGTGCGAGCGTTCAGTTCCCCGAGACACGCTGATGCCTCTTAGACCTTCAGGGAATAGCCGTGTGCGCTGGTGATGTTAGGCTGGTAGCCGCACCAGATGCCCCCTTGTTGGGTGCGTGCTTGTCAGCCACACATCGCTGCATCATGCTTCACGTCGCGAGGCGTGAGCAGCATGGCTGTCTCCCCGAATCCGTTCGCCCCGTTCGGCCCACAACCGGTCGGCGCGACGCGAGGCGGCGAATCCGGGGAAGTGCGCGTTCGAACCACCTCGACATCTGGCTGGCGACAGCAATCTGGGGGGTTCATTCCACGTGCCACTGTCCTGTGGCGGCCTGGACGAGCCCCTCCCCAACCGTGGCGGCCGTCCTGCGCGGCGGCCGAAGATCGCAAAGTGCACCTCGACCCGGTCTGTCCCGCCGGATCGACAGCACCTCCAGGACGATCGGCTGATCACGGCCGACGCCCGACCCCTGGGAAGGACCCTTAGTTGAGCGACACCACCGAACTCCTCTCCGACGCTTCCGGCTCCGCCGCGAGCGCGTCCGGCGACACCCCCACCCGCGCCCCGGCCAAGCCTCGCGCGCGTCGCTCCGGCACCGGACTGTCCGCGAAGGTGCTGCCCGAGTTGCAGAAGATCGCCGCCGAGCTCGGCATCAGCGGGACCGGGCGGATGCGCAAGAGCGAGCTCATCGCGCGTATCCAGGAGAAGCAGGGAGTCGGCGCCGGTGACAGTGCCCCGGCGCCCGCCGAGACCGCCGCGCCCGCCGAGGCGCAGCCTGTGGCCGAGCGTCCCGCCCGCAGCCGCCGGGAACGTTCCCGCCCTGCGCCGGCCGCCGAGCCCGTGACCGCCGCCGAGCCCGTGGCGGCCCCCGAGCAGCCCGCCGTGGCCGCCGCCGCGCCCGTCGTCGAGCAGCCGCAGCAGCCGGCCGTCGAGCAGGCGGACCAGCAGGCCGAAGGCCGCGCCGAGCGTGGCGAGAGCCGCCGCGAGCGCGGCGAGCGCCGCAGCCGCCGCGAGCGTGGCGAGCGCGGTGACCGCCAGGAGCGTGGCGGCGAGCGCCAGGAGCGTGGCGAGCAGCAGCCGCAGCGCACCGACCGCGGCCAGGACCGTCAGGACCGTGACCGTCAGGACCGTGACCGCCAGGACCGTCAGGACCGTCAGGACCGTTCGCAGGATCGCGTCCAGGACCGTTCGCAGGACCGTTCGCAGGACCAGCGCGGCGGCGGCGATGACGACGAGCGCGGGCGCGGCAGGCGCGGTCGCTTCAGGGAGCGCAACCGCGGCCGCGGCCGTGACCGCTTCGACAGCAACGAGCCCGTGATCGGCGACGACGACGTTCTCATCCCGATCGCCGGCATCCTCGACATCCTCGACAACTACGCCTTCGTCAGGACCAGCGGCTACCTGCCCGGCTCCAACGACGTGTACGTGTCGCTGGCCCAGATCCGCCGCAACGGCCTGCGCAAGGGCGACGTCATCACCGGCGCCGTCCGCCAGCCGCGCGACGGCGAGCGCAGGGAGAAGTTCAACGCCCTGGTCCGCCTCGACACCGTCAACGGCATGGACCCGGAGCAGGCCCGCAACCGGCCCGACTTCAACAAGCTCACCCCGCTCTACCCGCAGGAGCGGCTGCGCCTGGAGACCGAGCCCAACATCCTGACCACGCGGATCATCGACCTCGTGTCGCCGATCGGCAAGGGCCAGCGCGGCCTCATCGTCTCCCCGCCCAAGGCCGGTAAGACGATGGTGCTGCAGTCGATCGCCAACGCGATCACCCGCAACAACCCCGAGTGCCACCTCATGGTCGTCCTCGTCGACGAGCGGCCCGAAGAGGTCACCGACATGCAGCGCTCGGTCAAGGGCGAGGTCATCCACTCGACCTTCGACCGGCCCGCCGAGGACCACACGACCGTCGCCGAGCTGGCCATCGAGCGCGCCAAGCGCCTGGTCGAGCTGGGCCACGACGTGGTCGTCCTGCTCGACTCCATCACCCGCCTCGGCCGCGCCTACAACCTGGCCGCCCCGGCGTCCGGACGCATCCTGTCCGGTGGTGTCGACTCGACCGCGCTCTACCCGCCGAAGCGTTTCTTCGGCGCCGCGCGCAACATCGAGAACGGCGGCTCGCTGACGATCCTCGCCACCGCCCTGGTCGAGACCGGGTCCAAGATGGACGAGGTCATCTTCGAGGAGTTCAAGGGCACCGGCAACATGGAGCTCAAGCTCAACCGCTCCCTGGCCGACAAGCGCATCTTCCCCGCGGTCGACGTCGACGCGTCCGGCACGCGTAAGGAAGAGATCCTCATGGCCAAGGAGGAGCTCCAGATCGTCTGGAAGCTCCGCCGCGTGCTCCACGCACTGGACATGCAGCAGGCGCTCGAGCTGCTTCTGGAGAAGATGAAGGAGACGAAGTCCAACGCGGAGTTCCTCCTTCAGGTCCAGAAGACGACGGTCAGCTCCGACCGCGACTAGCGCGACGTCACGCGAAAGCGCCTCGGGTCTCGCACCCGGGGCGCTTTCGGGCTTCCAGGGCGCGTGCCGGGGATCGGGCCGCGCCGTGCGGACGGTTGCCGCCGGACCGTCCGCTGGGCTCTGCGGTTGCCGGCGGGGGTTCGGGCCCATCGGCCGCCGGACACAGGAAAACGGCCCGCCCCCTGGAAAGTGCCGTGAGGGGAGCGGGCCGTTCGTGCCGATCAGGGACGCCGTTACTTCACGTCCACGTACTCCTGGGCCGACCAGGAGCTGTACGTCTTGCCGGACGCCGGCACCTTGGCGCGCCAGTAACCGTCGTAACGCTGCTTGACCGCCTTGGTGTACTTGCCGGTCGACGTGGCCTTCGCGAAGCCCATGAACTTGTACGACTTGGTGCCCTTCTTCTTGAAGTACACCTCGACGACCTTGCCCGAGTACGCCTTGGTCCCCCGATAGACCTTGCCGTAGATCTTGAAGGCCTTGCCGGTCGTCGCCTTGTTCGGCGCGGTCAGCGTGATCTTCGACTTCGACTTCTTCGACGTTCCGCCGGCCGGCGCGTTGACGGTGAACGAGCCGACGCCCTTGAGGGTCTCGTTGCCGCGGCTCGCGGAGATCTCCAGCGTCCACGCGCCGGGCGCGCTGTCGTCGGTGAAGTAGACGGCGCCGGTGTAGTAGCCGTCGGTGTCGACTTCCAGGCTGCCGAGGTCGTAGTACTCGGAGGTGGTGTCGCTGACCATCTTGGCGCTGACGAGCGTGGCGTCCTTGACGGCGGCGCGGACGGAGACCTTGACCTCCTTGCCCTTGATCAGGTCGACCGGGTTGGGGGTGATGGAGGCGCCGGTGATTCCCTGCTTGGCCGCGACCTTGACGGTGAAGTTGTTCGTGCCGCGAGAGGTCACGATGGTCAGGGTCCAGTCGCCGGACGGGTCGTCCTTGGAGATGGTGAACTTGCCGCTGCCCGGCGCGGAGGCGGGGCGCGGCTGGTTCTCGCCCACGTGGGCGGGCGCGGTGTAGGAGACGTTCAGCGGCCTGGCGCTCTTGCCGGGCGGGGTGATGGCGGCCGAGCCGATCGTCACCTTGTCGGCGTCCGTCGTGGCGGCGGTGCCGGTGCCGAGCGGGTTCGACACCTGGAAGGTGAACGAGACCTCGATCTCCTTGTCAGCGGGCACGTACGCGTTGCCGACGGACACACTGGTGATGTCGTCGGCCACCGCGTGGACCGCCCGCGACACGGATGCGCTGGCCGAGGAGAGGCCGGCACCCCCGACGAGCACAGCCACCCCCGTTGCGGTCGCCAGCAGCAACCGCATCCTTCTTTTCATGTGATGGGGCCCCTTGCATCAGTTTGAAATGTAACAAAAGTTACGGTTTGGACACCGGAGCCTAGTGTGCCTGGTGTGACCCGTCCACAAGATCGGCGGGAATCGCTCGTGGCCTGGGATGGTTCAAGGATCTGGCACACTGGTAGCTGAACCGAAGCGGTACCGGTTCCCGCAGCGCGCGACCGACCGTGTGCGACCGCGCGCAAGCCGTACGGAGCGACCCGGCGACCGCATCTCGAAAGGACAGCCATGAAGCGCGACATCCACCCCGAGTACAACGTGACGCAGGTGACCTGCACCTGCGGCAACTCCTTCACCACGCGCAGCACCGCGAAGAACGGCGTCATCCACGCCGACGTGTGCTCGGCCTGCCACCCGTTCTACACGGGCAAGCAGAAGATCCTCGACACCGGCGGTCGCGTGGCGCGCTTCGAGCAGCGCTTCGGCAAGAAGGCCAGCAAGTAGCTTCCCTCACGCCGGCCCGGAGACGCGCGTCCGCGCTCCCGGGTCGGCGTTCGTGGTGAAGAGGGCGGCGACAAAGCGGAAGAAGGACGCACGGTGAATCTCGACGAACTGCTCGGTGAGTACGCCGAGCTGGAGCAGCAGCTCGCGGACCCCTCCGTGCACGCCGACCAGAACAAGGCCCGCACGCTCGGCAGGCGCTACCGTCAGCTGACGCCCGTCATCGGCACCTACCGGGAGCTCGAGGCCGTCCGCGACGACCTGGCCGCGGCCAAGGAGCTGGCGGCCGAGGACGCCGCCTTCGCCGAGGAGGCCGCCCAACTGGAGGAGCGCGTCCCCAAGCTGGAGGACAAACTCAAGCACCTGCTCATCCCGCGCGATCCCAACGATGACAAGGACATCATCATGGAGATCAAGCAGGGTGAGGGCGGCGAGGAGTCGGCGCTGTTCGCCGGCGACCTGCTGCGGATGTACCTGCGCTACGCCGAACGGGTCGGCTGGAAGACCGAGATCATCGACGCCCAGCACTCCGACCTCGGCGGCTACAAGGACGTCACGATCGCCATCAAGGCCAAGGGCGACGAGGGCGTCTGGTCGCGGCTGAAGTACGAGGGCGGCGTGCACCGCGTGCAGCGGGTGCCGGTCACCGAGTCGCAGGGCCGGATCCACACCAGCGCCACCGGCGTGCTGGTCTACCCCGAGGCCGAAGAGGTCGAGGTCACCATCGACCCCAACGACCTGCGCGTCGACGTCTACCGCTCCAGCGGCCCCGGCGGGCAGAGCGTCAACACCACCGACTCGGCGGTCCGCATCACGCACCTGCCGACGGGCGTGGTCGTCTCCTGCCAGAACGAGAAGAGCCAGCTCCAGAACAAGGAGTCGGCGATGCGCATCCTGCGCGCCAGGCTGCTGGCCGTGGCGCAGGAGGAGGCCGAGGCCGCCGCCCAGGCCGAGCGCAAGTCACAGGTCCGCACGATGGACCGCTCCGAGCGCATCAGGACCTACAACTTCCCCGAGAACCGCATCTCCGACCACCGCGTCGGGTTCAAGGCGTATAACCTCGACCAGGTGCTCGACGGAGAACTGAGCGCTGTCACCCAGGCCCTCATCGACGCCGAAATGGCGGAGAAGCTCGCACAACACTCATGACATTCCTGCTGGACGAGATCGCCCTCGCAACCGCTCGGCTGGCCGAGGCCGGGGTGCCGTCGCCGCGCACTGACGCCGAGGAGATCGCGGCGTTCGTCCACGGCGTGCGCAGGAGCGCGCTCCACACGGTCAAGGACGCCGACTTCGACGCCCTCTTCTGGGAGGGCGTGGCCAGGCGCGAGGCCAGAGAGCCACTGCAGCACATCACCGGCCACGCCTACTTCCGTTACCTGGAGCTGGCGGTCGGCCCCGGCGTCTTCGTGCCGCGCCCCGAGACCGAGGTCGTCGCGGGCTGGGCGATCGAGCGCCTGCGCGAG
Source organism: Nonomuraea sp. NPDC003727 (assembly GCF_053586935.1). Classification (NCBI taxonomy): domain Bacteria; kingdom Bacillati; phylum Actinomycetota; class Actinomycetes; order Streptosporangiales; family Streptosporangiaceae; genus Nonomuraea; species Nonomuraea sp. NPDC003727. Next base: position 86,068 of record NZ_JBSFNE010000013.1, on the reverse strand, counting down.
ATGGACGTCGCCGAACCGCTCGTGGTCGATCTCGGCACCGGTTCGGGCGCCATCGCGCTGTCGATCGCGCAGGAGGTGGCGCTCGCCCAGGTGCACGCGGTCGAGGTCGACCCCGACGCGTACGGCTGGGCCAAGCGCAACATCGCCGAGCACGGCCAGGGCCGGGTCCACCTGCACCCCGAGGATCTCGCCGACGCGCTGCCCGAGCTGAACGGCAAGGTCGACCTCGTCATCTCCAACCCGCCCTACATCCCGCCCGGCGCGATCCCGCGCGACCCCGAGGTGCGCGACTACGATCCGGCGCGGGCGCTGTACGGCAGCGGCGCCGACGGCCTCAACGAGGTCAGAGCCGTCGAGCGTACGGCCCGCCGCCTGCTCAGGCCGGGCGGCCTGGTGGCCGTCGAGCACGCCGACGAGCAGGGCCAGGCCGTCTACCGGCTGTTCCCCGAGGACAAGGGCTGGCGCGACGCCCGGCTGCGCCAGGACCTCACCCGCAGGGACCGCTTCGTCACCGCCAAGTTCGGCCAGGAATAGGATGCACGCCGTGGGACGACGTTACGACTGCGCAGACCCCGACCAGCGGGCCGCGGGCCTGACCGACGCGGCTTCGGCCGTACGCAAGGGTGAGCTCGTGGTGCTGCCCACGGACACCGTCTACGGCATCGGCGCCGACGCCTTCACCCCGTCGGCGGTGACCGCGCTGCTCGAGGCCAAGGGCCGGGGGCGCGACATGCCGCCGCCCGTCCTCGTCGGCACCGTACGCGCGGCCAACGCCCTGGTGGAGGACCTCGGCCCGTACGGCCAGGACCTCATCGACGCTTTCTGGCCCGGCCCGCTGACGCTGGTGTGCAAGGCGAACCGGTCGCTGTCGTGGGACCTCGGCGACACCAAGGGCACGGTCGCGCTCCGGATGCCGCTTCACCCGGTCGCGCTCGACCTGCTGAAGGAGACCGGGCCGATGGCCGTCTCCAGCGCCAACCGGTCCGGCGCGCCCGCCGCGACGACCGCGAGCGACGCCGAGCAGCAGCTCGGCGACTCGGTGACGGTCTACCTGGACGGCGGCGCGTGCGCCGACAACACGCCGTCGACGATCATCGACCTGACCACGGCGGTGCCCCGCCTGCTCAGGAAGGGCGCCATCCCGGTGGAGAAGCTGCGCGGCATCGTGGGCTACGTCGCCACCGACGATTGATGCCGTCTGTTTATCCCTGAGGCGGGGGGCTCCGCCTGCACCTACCGTGTGGCCCATGGGCTCGTTCGACGGTATGGATCCGACCCTGGTACGCGACCTGCTGGCCGAGGTACGGCGGGCCGCCGAGCAGATGCGCACGATCGAGGCCAGGGTCGCGCAGGTGACCAGGACCGCGGGGCTGGCGACACCCGCGACGCACCGGCCCTCGCAGGTGGCCGACGCGTGCGAGACCATGGCGCGCGACGTCACGGCGCGGCTCGCGCTGCTGGAGAAGAAGGAGGCCGCGCCCCGGACGGGGGAGCAGGCCAAGGACGTGTCGATGAACGGCACGCCCGCCTCCGGCAAGGACGAGGACCCGGACCGCGACCGCCCCACCCTGAAGGACGCGACGGAGCACCGCCCCTCTCCGAAGGAGCCGCACGAGAGTCCCCAGGATCAGCGGAACGTCGGCAGGGAGCCGCGGGAGGACCCGAAGGAGACGCGTGACGTCGCCAAGGAGCCGCGGGAGGACCCGAAAGAGACGCGTGACGTCGGCAGGGAGCCGCGGGAGGACCCGAAGGAGACGCGTGACGTCGCCAAGGAGTCACGGGAGAGTTCGAAGGAGTCGCGCGAGCTCTTCCAGGAGCCCAAGGAGACGCCGAAGGACCAGCGTGACGACGACAGGGCCTCGCGCACGGCCAACCCCCGCGAGACGACGCCCCCCGAACCGCAGCCGAAGCGGGACCCCGCTCCACCGGACCCCACCCCGAGGAGCGAGACGCCCCGGGACACGACGCCCGCCGACCCGCCCGGGAACGACCAGCCGCATCCCCCTGCCAGGGCGCACGAGCCGAACAACGACGACACCCCCCGCAGGCCGGAGCAGCCGAAGGACGAGACGCCGAGCAGGCCCGACCAGCCAAGGGACGACTCCACCAGGTCCGGGCATCCAGACGCCACCCGGCCCGACCAGCCGAGAGACGACTCCGCCACGTCTGACCGGCCGAAGGACGGCCCGGAGCAGCCGCAGCCCCGCGCGGACGACCCCAAGGACGGCGGAAGGGACAGCCGTCACGACCGGGTGACCGATCCCGGCCGATCCGGCCAGCACGTCCTCGACACTCCGGGCAAGGACCACCCCGACGACGCCGACCAGACCGACCCCGGCAAACCGCAGGTCGTCGAGGTGGACGGGGTCAAGGTGCTGCAGATCCCGCTCGACCCGCCGACGGCTCGCGAGGTCGCCGACCTGCTGGAGCACGCTGACGCCGTCCAGCCTGCCGATCTTCCCGCTGTCGAGGGCGCGAGGGACTCCGCCGGGGCGCCGGAGGGTACGGCAGGCCGTACGGGGAGCTCGGATGCCACCGGCGCTACCCACGCCACCTGGGCGAACGACGGCAGCGACGTCGTGTCGGCGCAGGCCAGGCCGCCGTCGGACGGGGCGGTGAAGTCGCTCGTGGACAACGCGAGCACGATCACGCCGAAGGAGATGCCGGGCGTGCAGCTGCCCACGGGGGAGTGGGGCAGACCGGCGGTTCCTGAGCACTTCCGCCCCGACGGCCCCACGGGCTTGGTGGATCCGGGCGGGCCGGTGCCGCAGGGTCAGGACTCCACCGGTCAGCCTCCGGCGGACGCCCGCGCAGCGAACGGCCAGGTCTCCGGAGCCGCCCACGACGCCGCGCCGCGCCATGCCGAAGGGCGGCCGGAGCCCGGCCCCCAGGTGTCTGAACCGCCGCCAGCAGGCGGCCCACGACCTGCCGAAGGCACGACCGGGGCCGTTCACGGTGCTCCGGCCGCCTACGCGGAAGATCCGTCACCGATGGGACCTGTCGGTGACGGCGTCGCGAGATGGGCGAACGACGGTAGCGACGTCGTGTCCGTGGACGCGAAGCCGCCGTCGGCCGCGGCCCTGGAAGCGTTGATGGACAACGCGAGCGACATCGAGCCGATGGAGATGCCCGGCGTGCACGTCCCGCCGGGGGAGTGGGGCAAGGGGGTCTGGGTTCCGGAGAGCATCCAGCCCGACGGCCCCGCGGGCGCGGTGGAACCCGCCGGCCCGGCCCCGCACGCGCAGGATCCCGGCGGCCGGCCCTCCGCGGCCGCCGAGGGCGGGAACGGGCAGCCTTCCTCGCACACCGGCGACCCGCGTCCGGCGACCGGCGCAGGTCCCACGGCGGCCAGTACGAGCCCGACGACGACCGGCGCGAGTTCTATGGCGGCCGGTGCGGACGCGGGGCTGGACGGCGACGGGCCTGGAAGATGGGCGAACGACGGCAGCGACGTCGTGTCCATGGACGCGAAGCCCCCGTCGGCCGCGGCCCTGGAAGCGTTGATGGACAACGCGAGCGACATCGAGCCGATGGAGATGCCCGGCGTGCACGTCCCGCCGGGGGAGTGGGGCAAGGGGGTCTGGGTCGCCGATGACGTCGGGCCGGACGGCGAGCCGGGCCGGGTGGAGCCGAACGCGCCCGGCAGGCCGATCGTGCCGCCCGGCAGCTGAACGCACGCCGGGCAACGAAGAGCATGCCGGGCAGCTGAGCTGAGCGCACGCCGGGCAACGAGGAGCATGCCGGGCAGCTGAGAGGAAGTGTCGCATGTACGTCGATCCACCGGCCCCGCAGCCGCGCCAGCCGGGCGAGCAGCCGCCCGCGACCGGCTCGGGAAGCCCCCTGGACGGCCAACCGCGGGCCTGGGAGTTCAATCCCGACTACCAGCGCCTGGTGACCGCCTGGCAGGCCGTTCTGCCCATGCTGGAGACGTTGACGGCCACCCTGGACAAGGCGTACGGGCTGGCGCGCAGCCCCCAGACGTGGGACGCGCCGGTCGGTGCCCGGTATGTCGAGGATCTGGGTGAATGGCGGAACAGGCTGGCGTTGTACCGGCAGGCGGTGCTCACGGCGATCAGCGACCAGGCGGCCGACACACCGCGGTGGGTTCCGGCCGCGGTCGGCGCTCCCCATGCCTTCTCGTGATTGTGGGTTTACAGTGGTGAGATGGGCTACGCACCCCATTACGGCCCGGACTTCGGGGTTCTCCAGCGGGAGGACCCTGAGATCGCGCAGGTGCTGCTCGACGAGCTGGATCGGGTGCGGGGCGGCCTGCAGCTGATCGCCAGCGAGAACTTCACCTCTTCCGCGGTGCTGGCCGCGCTGGGATCGACGCTCACCAACAAGTACGCCGAGGGCTACCCAGGCCGGCGCTACTACGGCGGTTGCGAGGTCGTCGACCGGGCCGAGCTGCTGGCGACGGAGCGCGCCAAGCGGCTGTTCGGCGCCGAGCACGCCAACGTGCAGCCGCATTCGGGCGCCAGCGCGAACCTGGCCGCTTACGCCGCGCTGCTCCAGCCAGGCGACACGATGCTGGCCATGGCGCTGCCGCACGGCGGTCACCTCACCCACGGTTCGCGGGTCAACTTCTCCGGCCGCTGGTTCGACGTGGTGTCGTACGGGGTGCGCCGCGACACCGAGCTGATCGACTACGACGAGGTGCGCGATCTGGCGCTGCGGCGCCGGCCCAAGCTCATCGTGTGCGGGGCGACGGCCTATCCGAGGCTGATCGACTTCGGTGTCTTCCGCGGCATCGCCGACGAGGTGGGCGCGTGGTTGCTGGCCGACGTCGCGCACACGATCGGCCTGATGGCCGGCGGCGCGATCCCCTCGGCCGTGCCGTACGCGGACGTCGTCACCTTCACCACGCACAAGACGCTGCGCGGGCCGCGCGGCGGCGCCATCCTGTGCACGGCGGAGCTGGCGGCACGGGTCGACAGGGCGGTGTTCCCGTTCGTGCAGGGCGGTCCGCTCATGCACGCGGTCGCGGCGAAGGCGGTGGCGTTCGGTGAGGCGGCGCGGCCGGAGTTCGCCGGCTACGCGCGGGCGGTGGTCGACAACGCCCGCGCGCTGTGCGAGGCGCTCGAGGGCATGCGGCCGGTGTCCGGTGGCACCGACACGCATCTGGCGCTGGTGGACCTGCGCGGGTGCGGGGTGACGGGGGTGGAGGCCGAGCGGCGGTGCGCCGCGGCCGGCATCACGCTGAACCGCAACGCCATCCCTTACGATCCTGAGCCACCGGCTGTCACGTCGGGGCTGCGGGTGGGCACGCCGTGCCTCACGGCGCAGGGCATGGGAACCGAGCACATGAAGGAGGTGGGAACGCTGGTGTCGCGCGCGGTGAGATATCCCGAAACAGTGGATGAAGTGCGGGAACGCGTCACCGAGCTGGCGGCGGAACATCAGCCTTATCTCAGTGAATTATAAGGTGATCTGTGTCGATTTCCGGTCACAGCTGGCCGGGGTATCCGGGAAACTAGGTCCGTGCGCGAATACCTCTTCATGGCGCTGGCAGCGGCGGCGGTGACGTACCTGCTCGTCCCGCTGGTCCGGCGTTTCGCCATCCGTATCGGAGCCATGCCCGAGGTTCGCGATCGCGACGTGCACACCACTCCGACTCCGCGGCTCGGCGGGCTCGCGATGTACGGCGGGCTGGTCGCAGGACTGCTGACGGCGACCCAGCTCGACAAGACCGGCGGCGTCCTCGCCCAGGACAGCACCGTCCTCGCGCTCATCGTCGCGGGCGGGCTCATCACACTGACCGGCTTCCTCGACGACTGGTGGGGCATGGACGCCTTCATCAAGCTGGGCGGCCAGATCGGCGCGGCGGGCGTGCTGGTCTATTTCGGGCTGTACCTGCCGTGGATCCCCTGGGTCAGCGGCGAGAGCATCGGCCTCGCGCCGGATCTGAGCGCGATCATCACGATCCTGGTCGTGGTGATCTCCATCAACGCGGTCAACTTCGTCGACGGCCTGGACGGCCTGGCCGCCGGCATCGTCGGCATCGCCGCTGCGGCCACCTGGGTCTACGCCATCTTCCTCGACCAGAACATCGAGCAGAACAGGATCAACACCACGGCGGCCATCACCGCGATCCTGATCGGCATGTGCCTGGGCTTCCTGCCGCACAACTTCCACCCCGCCAGGATCTTCATGGGCGACACCGGGGCGATGCTCCTCGGCCTGGTCCTGGCCGCGTCGCTGATCACCGTCACGCCCGTCGACGCCGACGTGATCGAGGGCATGAACAGGTTCGGCGCGCTGATGCCGATCCTGCTGCCCGCCGCGGTGATGGTGCTGCCGCTCATCGACCTGATAAGCGCGGTCATCCGGCGCACGTCGATGGGCCTGTCGCCGTTCGCGCCCGACCGGGGCCACCTGCACCACCGCCTGCTCGACATCGGCCACTCGCACCGGCGCACCGTACTGATCATGTACGCGTGGACGTCGCTGTTCGCGCTCGGCCTGGTCGGCATGTCGGTCACCGGTGTGCCCGTCGTGTTCTTCCCGATCGTCATCGCGCTGGCGATCGGTGTGCTGGTGCTGATGGCGCTGCCGCGCTGGCGCGGAAGGGGCGGCTCGCATTCCGCCAAACGCAAGGGCAAACCGGACGATGAGGACGATGGTCCGCCTACCGGTCCGATGCCTCCCATCAGCGCCGATGTCACCTCGATGAGCCAGGTCAGTGATGACTCCCACGTTCTCCCCGCGTTTCCCGCCCGTTCGCCTTGATCGCGAACTAGAAAGGGCAGGTAAAGGCGGTCGTCGGCGAGCTTGTGATATCTTTCACGAGCAGGCCCTCATAGAGTACGGCTCATGGGGTAGCAATCGCTCGCTTGTTAACTGACTTATGGAGCACCGATGCAGGCAAACGACGTGCGCGTCCTCAAGAGCGCCGCGCTACCCACGGTGGTGGTGGGTGCCGTCGCTGTCATCGTGGCTTTCGTTCTCGCCGGCGGTAAGGGCGTCCTCGGCGCCCTCGTCGGACTCGCGCTGGTGGCTGTCTTCTTCAGCATCAGCGTGGTGGCGGTGTCCTACGCCGCCCGCGTCTCCCCGCAGATGATGGCCATCGCCGCCATGCTCAGCTACGTCGTCAAGGTGCTCGTCATCCTCGCGATGCTGAACGCCTTCGGCGACACGACCGCGTGGGAGCCGAAGGCCTTCGCCTGGACCGTCGTGCTCGGCACCATCGCGTGGACCGCCGGTGAAGTGCGCGCCTTCATCAAGACCAAGATGCTTTACGTGGACCCCGAGGCCAAGGTGCCCGGGCGGGACCTGTCATGAACCCCGGTAAAGTAACCGGGCCCGATATGACTAGTCCTGCCTGTGCCTGCTATCGTCGGGCGCGCGATGAGCGAAGAGAAACGCCGGCCCGAGGACGACGGTCGCGACTTCGCCAACGCCGCGTGGTCGATTCCCAGCTCCCTGATCTCCGGGATGGTTGTCTACGGCGGTGCTGGCTGGTTGCTGGACCGGTACCTCGACACGTCCGCGTTCTTCCCCATAGGCATCGTCCTGGGGACAGTGCTCGCCGTCTACCTGGTCTACCGGAAGCACGGCCGCTAACTCCGCGCGGCGGTACTACCCGCCGAAGCACCTTTGTTGTGACCACCTACCACGCTGAAGGGAACGCCGCGTGATCGCGCTGACGCTCCTCGCCGATCCTGATCAGTTCAAGGCTCCGACGCCGGAAGAGCTGTTCGAACTTCCTCCGATCATTCCGGGGGTCGACTGGTTCACCAAGCCGGTGCTGCTGGCGATCCTCAGCTCGATCATCGTGCTCGCCTTCGTCTGGGCGGCTTTCTCCAACCCGAAGATCGTGCCCAGGGGCATCCAGAACATCGCCGAGATGGGCTACATGTTCGTGCGTGACCAGGTCGCCCGGCCCTTCCTGGGCAAGGACGCCGACCGGTTCATGGGCCTGCTCCTCAGCATGTTCTTCGTGATCTGGGTCTGGAACGTGATGGGTGTCATCCCGCTCGCCCAGTTCCCCGTCGCCTCGCACATCGCCTTCCCGATCGTGCTCGCCGTCTCGATCTACGTGCTGAAGCTCTACCTCGGCTTCAAGACCCAGGGCGTCGGCGGCTACTTCAAGAACATGATGTTCCCGCCCGGGCTTCCGAAGGGCATCTACGCGCTGCTGGCGCCGATCGAGTTCCTCTCGAACATGATCATCGCGCCCTTCACGCACGCGGTGCGACTCTTCGCCAACATGTTCGCCGGCCACATGCTCCTTGCCTTCTTCAGCGCGGTCGGCTTCTGGTTCCTTTTCGAGAAACTGACCCCTCTCGGTGCGCCGATCGGCGTCCTCGGCGTCCTGATGACCGTCATCATGACCGGCTTCGAGATGTTCATCCAGTTCCTGCAGGCGTTCCTCTTCGCGATGCTGGCTGCGATGTACATCGGCAACAGCCTGCACCCGGAGCACTAGAACCACCTAGCGGTATATCCAGACCGGTGATACACCGCATCACCGGCCGACCAAGTAAAGGAAAACATCAATGAGCCTTCTCGCTGAGGTCTCCGGCAACGTCACCGCCATCGGCTACGGTCTCGCCGCCATCGGCCCCGGCATCGGCGTCGGCATCATCTTCGGTCAGGGCGTGCAGGCCATCGCGCGTCAGCCCGAGGCTTACGGCCTGATCCGCCAGAACATGCTCCTCGGCTTCGTTCTGACCGAGGCTCTGGCCCTGATCGGTCTGGTCGCGCCGTTCATTTTCGCGAACCTGTAAGACCGAAGACCACCCTGACTGAAAGGCTGCATCCATGAATACGGCAGCTTCGCTCCTCGCGTCGGAGGGCGGCGCCAACCCGCTCATTCCGCACGTGTACGAGCTGGTCGTGGGCATCTTCGCGTTCTTCGCCGTCCTCCTCGTCGTCGGTAAGATCCTCACTCCGCGCATCCAGAAGACTCTGGCCGAGCGGACCGACGCGATCGAGGGCGGCATCAAGAGGGCGGAGGACGCCCAGGCCGAGGCGCAGGCGCTGCTCAAGCAGTACCGCGACCAGCTGGCCGAGGCCAGGCACGAGGCCGCCAGGCTGCGCGAGGAGGCTCGCGAGCAGGGCGCCCAGATCAAGGCCGAGCTCCGCGAGGAGGCTCAGGTCGAAGCGCGCCGCATCGTCGAGGCGGCGCACGCGCAGATCGAGGCCGACCGCCAGCAGGCGTTCAGCCAGCTGCGCACCGAGATCGGTCGGCTGTCGACCGACCTCGCCGCCCGCATCGTCGGCGAGTCCCTCGAGGACGAGGCGCGTCAGCGCCGCATCGTCGACCGGTTCCTTGACGAGCTGGAGAGCTCCTCTGCGCAGGCGGTGCGCTGATGAGAGGCTTGAGCAGGAGTTCGCTGGCCGCTGTTGAGGAGCGCTTCAACACGGTGGCGGCCTCGGCGGACTTGGGGCGCCTGGCCGACGACCTGAGCGCCATCGTGGACCTGCTCGACCGCGAGCACGGCCTGCGCCGGAACCTTTCGGATCCGGCGCGGCCCGCACCCCAGAAGGCCCAGGTCATCCGTACGCTGCTCGAGGGCAAGGTCAGCGAGGCCGCGCTGGAGACCGCCGCCGCGGCGGTCGAGGCCAAGTGGTCGCGCGCCAGTGACCTGACCGACGCGCTCGAGCGGCTCAGCGTGATCGCCTCGGCCGCTCAGGCCGAGTCCGAGAGCCGGCTGGACGACGTGGAGGACGAGCTCTTCCGCTTCAGCCGCATCATCGCCGCCAACCCCGACCTGCGACGCGCGCTCGCCGACCCGGCCGCGCCCGCCGAGGGCAAGGAGCGGCTGCTGACGGAGCTGATCGGTGACAAGGTCGCCGCTGCGAGCCAGCGTCTCATCACGCAGCTGGCAGTTCGTCCGAGAGGACGTAGCCTGGAGACGGGCCTGGAGGAGTACTCCTGGCTCGTCGCGGAGCAGCGCCAGCGTCTGGTGGCGGTGGTTCGCAGCGCAGTGGCGCTGACCGACGTGCAGCGGCAGCGTCTGGGTGCGTGGCTGCGCACCTCCTATGGCCGTGACGTTCACGTGAACGTCGAGGTGGACCCGCGAGTGCAGGGTGGTTTCTCGGTTCGCATCGGCGACGAGGTCATCGACAGCACGATCGCGGGACGAATCGAAGAAGTCCGCCGCCGGTTGGCCGGCTAGGCGAATAGGGAGACAGAGAAGAGATGGCGGAGCTTACGATCCGGCCGGACGAGATCCGGGACGCGCTTGAGCGCTTCGTCCAGGCGTACGAACCGGAAGGCGCCGCGCGCGAGGAGATCGGGACCGTCGTCGACTGTGGCGACGGCATCGCCCATGTCTCCGGCCTTCCCTCGGCGATGGCGAACGAGCTGCTCGAGTTCGAGGACGGCACGCGCGGCCTGGCACTGAACCTCGACACCCGCGAGATCGGTGTCGTTATCCTCGGCGACTTCAGCAAGATCGAAGAGGGCCAGTCGGTCCGCAGGACCGGCGAGGTCCTGTCGGTGCCGGTCGGCGACAACTTCCTCGGTCGCGTCGTCGACCCCCTGGGCAACCCGCTCGACGGCAAGGGCGCCATCGAGGCCGAGGGCCTGCGTGCCCTCGAGCTGCAGGCCCCCTCCGTCGTGCAGCGCCAGCCGGTGAAGGAGTCCCTCGCCACCGGCATCAAGGCGATCGACGCCATGACCGCGATCGGCCGTGGTCAGCGCCAGCTGATCATCGGTGACCGTGGCACCGGCAAGACCGCGATCGCCGTCGACACCATCCTCAACCAGCGCGACAACTGGCTGTCCGGCGACCCGGCGAAGCAGGTGCGCTGCATCTACGTCGCCGTCGGCCAGAAGGGCTCGACGATCGCGCAGGTCCGTGGCCGCCTCGAGGAGGCGGGCGCGATGGAGTACACCACCATCGTCGCCGCCCCCGCCTCCGACCCGGCCGGCTACAAGTACATCGCCCCCTACACCGGTTCCGCCATCGGGCAGCACTGGATGTACCAGGGCAAGCACGTCCTGATCGTCTTCGACGACCTGACCAAGCAGGCCGACGCCTACCGCGCCGTCTCCCTGCTGCTGCGTCGCCCGCCGGGCCGTGAGGCCTTCCCCGGCGACGTCTTCTACCTCCACTCCCGCCTGCTGGAGCGCTGCGCCAAGCTCTCCAACGAGATGGGCGGTGGCTCGATGACCGGTCTGCCGATCATCGAGACCAAGGGCAACGACGTGTCGGCCTTCATCCCGACCAACGTCATCTCCATCACCGACGGCCAGGTCTTCCTCGAGACCGACCTGTTCAACGCCGGTGTGCGCCCCGCCATCAACGTCGGTATCTCCGTCTCCCGAGTCGGTGGTTCGGCGCAGGCCAAGGCGATGCGCAAGGTCGCGGGCACGCTCCGTCTGGCCCTGTCGCAGTACCGTGACCTCGAGGCGTTCGCCTCGTTCGCCTCGGACCTCGACGCCGCCTCCAAGGCTCAGCTCGAGCGTGGTCTGCGCCTGGTCGAGCTGCTCAAGCAGCCGCAGTACAGCCCGTTCTCCCTGGAGCGCGAGGTCGTCTCGGTCTGGGCCGGCACCACCGGTGAGCTCGACGAGGTTCCGGTCGAGGACATCCGCCGCTTCGAGGGCGAGTTCCTCGACTACATCCAGAGCTCCCACAAGGGCGTCTTCACCAGCATCGCCGAGACCAGGGACCTCAGCGACGACACGGTGACCGCCCTCAAGGACGCCATCACCGAGTTCAAGAAGGGCTTCACCACCTCTTCGGGTGAGCTGCTCGTCAAGGACGAGCCCGTCGCGCCGCTGGACGCCGACGAGGTCGGCCAGGAGAAGATCCGCAAGGTCGTCCGCCCGGCGGAGAAGAAGTAGCCGATGGGTGCCCAGCTAAGGCTGCTGCGGCGGCGGATCAAGTCGGTCGAGTCGACCGCCAAGATCACGCGCGCCCAGGAGCTCATCGCCTCGTCACGGATCGTGCGGGCGCAGCAGCGGATGCAGGCGGCGGTGCCGTACGAGCGGGAGATCACCCGCGCCGTCACGGGCGTCGTCAGCAACGCGGCGAGCGTCGACCATCCGCTGACCGTGGAGAAGGACCAGCCGCAGACGGCGGGCGTGCTCATCGTCACCAGCGACAGCGGCTTCTGCGGCGGCTTCAACGCCAACGTGCTGCGTGAGGCCGAGGCGCTGCGTGGTCACCTCGAAGGGCGGGGTCTCCAGGTCAAGCCGTTCGTCAGCGGGCGCAAGGGTGTCACCTGGCACTCCTTCCGTGGTCGCGAGATGGCCGGCGAGTGGGTCGGGTTCTCCCGCAGGCCGTCCTACGCCAACGCCAAGGAGATCGCCAACGAGCTGATCGAGGCGTTCAAGGACGAGAACGGGATCGACGAGATCCACATCGTCTCGACCGAGTTCGTCTCGATGCTGACCCAGAACGTGGTGGTCAAGCGCGTCCTGCCGCTCGAGATCGAGGAGTCGGAGGCGACGGCGACCGAGACGATCCCGCCGTACTTCGAGTTCGAGCCGACCGCGGGTGACGTTCTGGACTCGCTGCTGCCGCGGTACGTGGAGTCGCGCATCTTCAGCGCGCTGCTCCAGTCCGCGGCCTCCGAGGAGGCCGCGCGCCGCCGCGCCATGAAGTCCGCGACGGACAACGCCACCGAGCTCAGGCGGGTCCTGACCCAGCAGATGAACCAGGCTCGCCAGGCCGAGATCACCCAGGAAATCAGCGAGATCGTCGGTGGCGCCAACGCGCTGGCTGACGCCGCAGCGGGGAAAGAGTGAAATGACTGCAGAGACTGTTGAGACCACGACCGGCACGGGCCGCGTGGCTCGCGTCACGGGTCCCGTCGTCGACGTGGAGTTCCCCGTCGAGGCGATGCCCGACATCTACAACGCCCTTACCGTCGAGGTGATCCTCGGCGAGGAGACCAAGACGCTGACCCTCGAGGTCGCCCAGCACCTGGGTGACAACCTGGTCCGCGCCATCTCGATGCAGCCCACCGACGGCCTGACCCGCGGTGCGGCGGTCGCCGACTCCGGCAACCCGATCTCGGTGCCCGTCGGCGACATCGTCAAGGGCCACGTGTGGAACGCGCTCGGCGAGTCGCTCGACGTGCCGACCGCCTCCCTCAAGGTCAGCGAGAAGTGGGGCATCCACCGTCCGTCCCCCGCGTTCGACCAGCTCGAGTCGCGTACCGAGATGCTGCCCACCGGCATCAAGGTCATCGACCTGCTGACGCCGTACGTGAAGGGTGGAAAGATCGGTCTGTTCGGTGGCGCCGGTGTCGGCAAGACCGTTCTGATCCAGGAGATGATCCGCCGAGTCGCGCTGAAGTTCTCGGGCACCTCGGTGTTCGCGGGCGTCGGCGAGCGTACCCGTGAGGGCAACGACCTCTGGCTGGAGATGGATGAGGCGGGCGTTCTCAAGGACACCGCCCTCGTCTTCGGTCAGATGGACGAGCCGCCGGGCACCCGTCTGCGTGTCGCGCTCTCCGCGCTGACCATGGCGGAGTACTTCCGCGACGTGCAGAAGCAGGACGTGCTTCTGTTCATCGACAACATCTTCCGTTTCACCCAGGCCGGTTCCGAGGTCTCCACCCTGCTCGGCCGTATGCCGTCCGCCGTGGGTTACCAGCCCACGCTGGCCGACGAGATGGGTGTGCTCCAGGAGCGCATCACCTCGACGCGTGGCCACTCGATCACCTCCATGCAGGCGATCTACGTGCCCGCGGACGACATCACCGACCCGGCCCCGCACAACGCGTTCGCGCACCTCGACGCGCAGACCGTTCTCTCGCGGCCGATCTCGGAGAAGGGCATCTACCCCGCGGTGGACCCGCTCGACTCCTCCTCCCGCATCCTCGACCCGCAGATCGTGGGCGAGGAGCACTACCGGGTGGCCCAGGAGACCAAGCGGATCCTGCAGAAGTACCGCGAGCTCCAGGACATCATCGCGATCCTCGGTATCGACGAGCTGTCCGAAGAGGACAAGGTGACCGTCAACCGGGCCCGCCGCATCGAGCGCTTCCTGTCGCACCCGATGTACGCCGCCGAGGCGTTCACCGGCCAGCCGGGTGAGTTCGTGCCGCTGGACGAGACGATCGCCTCGTTCAAGGGGCTGTGCGAGGGTGAGTACGACCACCTGCCCGAGCAGGCCTTCTTCATGGTCGGCGGCATCGAGCAGGCCATCGCCAAGGCCAAGGAACTCTCCAAGTAATCGCCTTCGGTGCCAGGTGCGGCGACGCAAGTGCCGCACCTGGCATCTGATCGGAAAGGAACCTACACAAGTGGCGAAGCTACGCGTAGGGGTCGTCTCACCGGAGCGTGAGATCTGGTCGGGCGAGGCCGACATGGTGATTGCCAAGACCGTGGACGGCGAGATCGGTATTATGCCTCAACACGCACCGGTGCTCGGCGTGCTCGTCGAGGGCGGGGTCCTGCGTGTGAAGCGCGGCGGCGGCGAGGAGGACCTCATCGCCGCGGTGCACGGCGGGTTCATCTCCGTGGCCGACAACGAGGTGTCCGTGCTGGCCGAGGCGGCCGAGCTCGGGTCCGAGGTGGACGTCGCGGCTGCCCGCGACGCTCTCGAGCGGGCCCAGGCCTCGATCGAGGCGGACCAGGAGGACGCCGACGCGGCGCTCGAGGCCAAGCGGGCTCGGGCACGGCTGCGCGCGGCCGGCGAGGACGTCTGATCTTTCACAACATGCGGGGGCGGCGATGCTGACGATTCTCACGGACGCGCTGCTCGCTGCCCTGCTGCTCGCGGCTCTCATGATGATCCGCGGTTTCGCGCTGGCACGTTCCCGCGGGAGCGTGCCGTGTCGACTCAAGGTAGGGTCCATCACGGGTCCCGGAGGCTGGCGCAGCGGTGTAGCCCGCTATGCCGACGGGGAGCTCCACTGGATCCCGCTCATGGGTGTGCTGTTCAGGCCGCGCCACGCGATCGCGAGGCGCGGCCTGACTGTTTCCGCCAGGCAGCAGCTCGGCGGCGGCCTGTGGGCGGTCGACTGCGGCGAGGTGTCGCTGGCGATGTCGGAGGACGCGCTGACGGGTTTCCTGGCGTGGCTCGAATCCGCCCCACCCAGCGCCTACCTCGACGTCGCCTGACCCACCCGGCTCCGCGACCGGTTCGTCCGGCTCGGGTTCCTTCCGGGTCGCCGTCTTCTTCGGGCTCCGTGCGCCCCGCTTCGAGCTTCCTGCGCCGGGCCTTTCTGCTTCGGGCGGCGGGCTTCCTGCCCCGGGCTGCGGTTCTCCGCCGTTCAAGAGCCCCCGGTACGGCAAGCCGGGTCACGGCCACCGCGGTCACCCGGTGGCCGCCCGTCCATCACGCCACTCCAGCGCGACTCCGGCCGGTCGCCGTCACGTCTACCGGGTACCTCCCGGCTTCCACAGGATCTCGCCGCCGTCGTGCGAGGTGCGGCACAGGATGAACAGCAGGTCGGACAGGCGGTTGAGATACTTGGCCGGCAGCGGGCTGACGTACTCGTGCGCCTCCAGGGCCGCCCAGGCCGAACGCTCGGCGCGGCGCACCGTCACCCGGGCCACGTGGAGCTGCGCCGTGGCCGGGTCGCCGCCGGGCAGGATGAAGCTGCGCAGCGGCTCGAGGTCGGCGTTGAAGCGGTCGCACTGCGATTCGAGCCACTCGATGTAGGAGGGCTCGACGCGCAGCGGCGGGAACTCGGGGTTGTCGACGAGCGGGGTGGCCAGGTCGGCGCCCAGGTCGAACAGCTCGTTCTGGACCCGGCGCAGGACCTCGGCGATCTCGGGGGCGAGCGTGCCGTACGAGAGGGCGAGGCCGATGGCGGCGTTGGCCTCCTCGGCGTCGGCGTACGCGGCGAGTCTGGGGTCGGTCTTGGACGTGCGGCTCAGGTCGCTGAGCGCGGTCGTGCCGTCGTCGCCGGTGCGGGTGTAGATCGTGGAGAGGACGACTGGCTTGTCCTTGTCTGCGCGCGTCATGCCCCCAGCATCGCAGACGCCCCGGCCGCGACGGCCGGCGCTGCTGATCTCCTGGTGACCGGTCGAGGCGCCGGCCGGGACGGTCGCCGGTGGAGGTGACAGATGTCATGGGGGTTCGGCGCGATCTTCATGGCAGGCCGGTGATATCGGCGACTACAGCGGCGAATCCCGAAACGACAGCCTTATGGGCATGAGGACGATAGAGACGCGGGACCCCGTCGCCCCCACGACGGCGGACGGACCGGCGATCGAGGTCGCGGGTCTGCGGCAGCGGTACGGGAGCTTCGAGGCGGTGCGCGGCATCTCCTTCGAGGTGCACCCGGCCGAGCTGTTCGCGCTGCTCGGCACCAACGGCGCCGGCAAGACCACCACGATGGAGGTCCTGGAGGGCTTCACCAGGGCGAGCGAGGGCCGTGTGCGGGTCCTCGGCCTGGACCCGGTCCGCCAGCGCAGGGCGCTGCGCCCGCGCATCGGGATCATGCTGCAGGAGGCCGGTTTCCTCGGCGACCTGACCGTCGCGGAGACGGTCGCGGTCTGGAAGGGCATGAGCGCCGACGCCGGCCGTCCGCCCCTCGAGGCGGACGTGCTGGAGACCGTCGACCTGGCCGCCAAGGCCAAGACCAGGGTCCGCCAGCTGTCGGGAGGGCAGAAGCGCAGGCTGGACCTGGCGCTGGCGCTGCTGTCCCGCCCCGAGGTGCTCTTCCTGGACGAGCCCACCACCGGCATGGACCCGGAGGCCCGGCAGGCCACCTGGGAGGTCATCAGGGGCCTCAGAGCCGCCGGGACCACGGTGCTGCTGACCACGCACTACCTGGAGGAGGCCGAGCGCCTGGCCGACCGGCTGGCCATCATGCACGAGGGCGTGATCCGCACCTACGGCACGGTCGACGAGGTCGTGAGCACCACGGGCGACCAGATCACCTTCAGGCTGCCGGAGCCCGCCGAGCCGCCGTTCCTGCCCGGCGCGGCTCCCGTCGTCACCGGCAGTCAGGTCGTCTACAGCCTGGCGGGCGAGGCGCACCCGGCCCTGCGGACCCTGCTGGCCTGGGCCGACGGTCACGGTCTCACTCTCGAGCGGCTCGAGGTGCGCAGGGGCACCCTCGAGGACGCGTTCCTGCGCGTGGTGGGAGACAGGCGATGAGGACCGACGCTCTGCATGCCGTACGGCTGGCCAGGATGGATCTGAAGCTGCTGGGCCGCAACACGACCGCGATGGTCAACGTGGTGCTGCTGCCGTTCCTGTTCGGCCTGATGTTCTCGCAGAACGGCGACCAGACGTTCGTGCTCACCGGGCTGCCGGGGCTGATGGTGGTGTTCGCGGTCTTCATCAACCTGGTCAACTCCTTCACCGCGCGTCGCGAGGAGCTGGTGCTCAAGCGGCTGCGCGGCGGCCAGAGCTCGCCCGCGGCCATCTTCGGCGGCGCGGCGCTGTCGGGGCTGGCGGTGTACGCGGGCCAGGTGGCGTTGCTGAGCGTGTGGATCGACCGCTCGGGCGGCGGGCTGCCGCGGAACGTGCCCATGATGCTGGTGGCGGCCGTCCTGGGGACGGCGGTGTTCGCGCTGCTGGCCGCCGCGTTCTCGGGGATCACGCCGAACGCGGAGTTCGCCCAGGTGGCGGTGGTGCCGGTGCTGCTGGTCGCGCTGCTGGGCGCGCCGCTCATGGTGCCGTTGGAGCACATGCCCTTCGCCGCGCGGCTGGTGCCGACCACGCCCATCACCGAGATGATGCGGATGGGCTACGTCGGCGGATCGTGGGTGGACGCGCTGCCGTGGATCGGAGCGCTGGTCGTCTGGCTCGGCATCGCGGTGCTGCTGGTCAGGTGGCTGTTCCGATGGGATCCCCGGCACAGCTAGGTTTGCTGCGAGATGACCGATATCAGCACCGACTACCAGCGCCTCCGGCGAGCCACCCTGTGGAGCGTCGCCGGGGGCGCCACCCTGCCCTGGTTGAGCCTGGTGGGGGCGGTGGGTGATCCCGCCCGGCCCGCCGTGTGGCGGCTGGTGGCGGTCGCGCTCCTCCTGGTCGTCTTCACCGTCTGCTACGTGCGCGGCGCCAGGACGGTGGTCCAGGGTGAGTACCCCCGCCGTGAGGTGCTCATCACCGCGGTGCTCGGGCTGATCGCCTTCGTGCTCATCCGCGAGCAGTTCATCCCCGCCGCGGGGATTCCCGTCGCGTGGGTGGCGCTGGCCGTCCTGCGCGTGTCCAAGCTGCGGGCGGTCCTGATCGGGCTGGGCGCGGTCGCGGTCTGCAGCGCGATCGTGCCGATGGGGGTGTTCTTCTACGCGCTGATGGGCGGGGTGGTGGGCTGGCTGAGCCGCTTCCAGTTCTGGTTCTGGACGGTGGTCAAGGCCGCCCATGACGGCAGGGAGGCCCTGACCAAGCTCGCCGTCACCGAGGAGCGGCTGCGCTTCTCGCGCGACATGCACGACATCGTCGGCCACAGCCTCTCGGCCATCGCGGTCAAGAGCGAGCTGGCCGCCCGACTGGCCACAGGGGAGGCGGCCAAGGAGATGATGGAGGTCAGGCGGCTGGCCAGGGACTCGCTCAAGGAGATCCGCGCGGTGGTGCGCGGCTACCGTACGGTCGATCTCGGCGCCGAGCTGCGCAGCGTCAGAGCGGTCCTGGAGGCGGCGGGCATCAGCTGCGCCCTCGAACTGCCGCAGGACGGCCTGAGCGAGGAGGTCAGCACGCTGCTGGCCTGGCTGGTACGCGAGAGCAGCACGAACGTGCTGCGCCACAGCGCCGCGACCGCCTGCCGGATCAGGGTGGCGGCCGGAGCCGGGGAGGTGGAGCTGACCGTGAGCAACGACAACCCCAAACCGTCCAGGGGTACGGCCGGCACCGGCCTCACCGGGATGAGCGAGCGGGTGGCCGCGCTCGGCGGCGTGCTGACGGCAGGGGAGAGCAAGGGAGAGTTCGTGGTGAGGGCGAGGATCCCCGCATGATCAAGGTGCTGCTGGCCGACGACGAGCACCTCATCCGTGAGGCGCTGGCCACGCTGCTCGGCCTCGAACCGGACATCGAGGTGGTCACCCAGGTCGGCAGGGGCGACCAGGTGGTGACCGCGGTCCGCGCGCACCGGCCCGACGTGATCGTCCTCGACATCGAGATGCCCGGCATGGACGGCCTGAGCGTCGCCGAGGCGCTGCCGGGGCAGGCCATCGTGATCCTCACCAGCTTCGGCCGTCCCGGCTATCTGCGCAGGGCGCTGGCGGCGGGGGTGCGCGGGTTCATCCCCAAGGACGCCTCGGCCAGCGAGCTGGCGGCGGCGATCAGGAAGGTGCGTGACGGCGGGCGCTACCTCGACCCGGAGATGGCGGCCTCGGCGATGATGGCGGGGGAGAACCCGCTGACCGATCGGGAGCGCCGGGCGCTCGAGCTGGCGGCCGCCGGGTCGCCGGTCAGCGAGATCGCCGCGGCCATGCACCTGACGGAGGGAACGGTCCGCAACTACCTGTCGAGCGCGATCACCAAACTCGGTGCGAGCAACCGAATCACCGCAATTCGGATGGCTCGGGACATGGGTTGGCTCTGACCGGGTAACCGTACTGATGGTTGGTGTGCCGATTATCACCCCGAGAGAGAGCATGACTACGTTGCGTGATTAGATGGCAGCGTGACCTGAGGAGGTGGCATGCGGGTCAAGGGTACGCCTGGAGCTCAGGTGGTGTACGTCGGGCAGCGGCTCGACGTGGGGACCGTGTCAGGGGTCCGGCCGCGTCTGCACGACGCGGTCGACTCGGGTCGCGGTGACCTGATCGTCGACCTCTCCCGGTTGGAGATGATCGATGCCACCGGCCTTGGCGTTCTCGTCGGCACGCATCGCCGCGCGCTGAGCGCGGATCGCCGCCTCGTTCTCCGGGGGGTGCCGCCGCGGATCATGCGGGTGCTTGCGGTGACTCGGCTGAATCGAGTGCTCCGCGTGGAAGCGCCGGCGGCCGCGGTGGCCTGAGATGACATCCGGCGGGATCGGGAGTACGCCGGAGGCCACACCATATCGGAGGGTGGAGCGCGATCAGCCGCGCTCTGCCCTCCCTCATGTCCGCCGTTCCGGATAATCCGGAAGGTGCCAATGAATGATTAGGAAAGACCGGAAATCGATCGCTGGAAGATATGGACAGCTGTGCGCACAAGCTCGTCCGTCTCGGGGGGTTGATCGGCCAGCACCCATTCGATGAGGAGCTCCTGCAGCGCTCCAATCAGCCCGAGCGCGAGCAGGTGCCGATCGAGGGGAGCCGAAGCCGGAAACGGTTGCGTCACGTCCTCGACGATGCGCGCGAAGGAGTCTATCGCCCGTTGTCGCGAGGCGGTCAGAACGTCGCCCGACCGCCGGACCTCCACATGCATGATGCGGGCTCGCCGCCAGTCGGCCGTGGCGAAGCCGATATAGGTGGTGATCCCGGCGCTGATGCGGGCCTCGAGCTGGGGCGGGGCGTCCTGAAGTGCCTTCGAGACCGCGGCCAGGGCCTCGTCGACGCAGCGCTCGTGCAGGGCTTGGAGGAGTTCCTCCCTGCCGCCGAAACACTCGTAGAAGGCGCGGTTGGAGATGCGCGCCTCCGTACACAGCCTTTCGATCGTCGTGGCGGCGAACCCCGGTTTCGCGTAGAGCGTGTACGCGGCCGCCATCAGCCGCTCCCGTCTGTCAGCCAGCCTTTGCTCGGCCGACATTCCCCGGTAAGACCGGTTCACTTTTCACCCATTCCTACATGATCGTGAGCCCCCAGAGCACACAATTATGGATGGATGATCGCAATCGGGAAAGAGCGTTTACATTAGCGCTTACGTCGGCCATGCAAAAAGGTCATCATCCTGATCAGTCGCTCAAGATCGTCAGGGCGGCGGCTGAAGGAGGTCGGAGGGAGATCACCGCGTTGGTCGCGGTCGCGCCGCCGCGCATGAGCCCGCCCAGGCGTCGCGCATCCCGGGGTCGGCGGGCGGCGTCGTCCACCGGCTTGCCGGTCCCCCGGTGGGCCGGCTCGGCCGGCGGCCTGCGGTGCAGAGCGGCCGGCGTCTGCGTTCGGCGGCCCGCCGAAGTCCTGCCGGAGCACGCGTGATGGACGGGCGGCCACCGGTGACCACGGTGGCCTCGGCCCGGCTTGCCGTACGGGAGGACCGGACAGCAGGACTGGAACGGACTAGAACAGGGTCGGGTTCTCGGGCTCGATGCCCCGGAGGGCGTCGTAGTCGAGGGTGACGCAGTCGATGCCGCGGTCGCCCGCCAGCACGCGGGCCTGCGGTTTGATCTCCTGGGCGGCGAAGACGCCCCGCACCGGGGCGATGAGCGGGTCGCGGTTGAGGAGTTCGAGGTAGCGGGTCAGCTGCTCGACCCCGTCGATCTCGCCGCGCCGCTTGATCTCCACGGCGACCGTCGCGCCCGCCGCGTCACGGCACAGGATGTCGACCGGCCCGATCGCCGTCATGTACTCCCTGCGGATCAGCGTGTAGCCCTCGCCCAGCGTGCTGATGTGCTCGGCCAGCAGCTCCTGCAGGTGCGCCTCGACGCCGTCCTTGATCAGCCCGGGGTCGACGCCCAGCTCGTGGGAGGAGTCGTGCAGGATCTCCTCCATCGTCAGCACCAGCTTCTCGCCGGTCTTGCCGTGGGTGACGGTCCAGACCTCGCCGTCCTCCTTGAGCTTGCACGGCGGGTTCATCCAGTTGAGCGGCTTGAACGCGCGGTCGTCGGCGTGGATGCTCACGCTTCCGTCCGCCTTGATGAGCACCAGCCGCGGCGCCATCGGCAGGTGTGCCGTGAGCCGCCCCATGTAATCCACGCTGCATCGCGCGATGACCAGCCGCATGACGGCCAACCCTACCGGCTCTGGAAAACTGGTCGCATGGCGTTCGAAATGGTGGGTGTGGTCGGCCTCGGCACGATGGGGGCCGGGATAGCGGAGGTCTTCGCCCGGGCGGGCATCCGGGTGACCGGCGTCGAGGCCGACGAGCAGGCGCTCGCCAGGGGGCGCGACCACCTGGACAGGTCCACGGGAAGGGCGCTCCAGAAGGGGAAGCTGACCCCGGCCGAGCGTGCGGAGATTCTCGGCAGGGTCACGCTGACCACCTCGCGCGCCGGCCTGCGCGACGCCGACCTGGTGATCGAGGCCGTCCCGGAGCGCATGGACGTCAAGGTCGCGCTGTTCACCGAGCTCGACGGTCTCTGCAAGCCCTCCACCGTCCTGGCCACCAACACCTCCTCGCTGTCGGTCACGGCGCTGGCCGCCGCCACCTCACGCCCCGACCGGGTGGTCGGCATGCACTTCTTCAACCCCGCCCCGGTCATGGGACTGGTCGAGGTGGTCGGCACCGTGGTCACCGCCCCCTGCCTCGTCTCCGAGATCGCCGACCTCGCCGTACGGCTGGGCAAGACACCGGTCACGGTGGGCGACCGGGCCGGCTTCGTGGTCAACCGGCTGCTGCTGCCGTACCTCAACCACGCGGTGACCCTGCTGGACCACGGCGTGGCCGGCCGCGACGACATCGACAACGCGATGAAGCTCGGCGTCGGCCTGCCGATGGGGCCGTTCGAGCTGCTC
Source organism: Nonomuraea sp. NPDC003727 (assembly GCF_053586935.1). Taxonomy (NCBI): domain Bacteria; kingdom Bacillati; phylum Actinomycetota; class Actinomycetes; order Streptosporangiales; family Streptosporangiaceae; genus Nonomuraea; species Nonomuraea sp. NPDC003727. Next base: position 63,660 of record NZ_JBSFNE010000013.1, on the reverse strand, counting down.
GACCTGATCGGCCTCGACACCGCCTGCGAGATCATGGGAGTGCTGTTCGAGGAGTCGCGCTCCGACCGGCACGTGCCCTCGCCCCTGCTGCGCTCCTACGTCGACGCCGGGCTGCTCGGGCGCAAGTCGGGCAGGGGCTTTCACGGCGGCCCTGCCGACGGTCAGCCCGAGAAGGCCGCCGCGCGGACCGTCCGCGTCGTCGGCCTGCCCGAGCTGGCCGACCGGCTCGCCGCGGCCGGGTTCAAGGACAGCGACGACCCCGATGTGATCCTCGTGGCGGGCGGCGCCGACCCCGGCTCGCCCAGGACCGTCCGCGTCCAGCTGACCGGGCAGGTGGCGCAGCTGGCCACCTCCGTCCTGACCGCGCAGGAGGCCGTGCTCGGCGCCCGCGACCTGCTGAAGATCGCCGGGTACACGCCGGTGCCGTGCAGGGACAGGGCCGGCCTGGTGATCGACGCCCTCCTGTTCGCCCACCTGAACGACGCGGTCGGCATGTACGAGTCCGGCTACGCCGCCATCGGTGACATCGACGCGGCGATGCGGCTGGGCTGCGGCTACCCCGCGGGGCCCTTCGAGCTGCTGGAGTCCGCCGGCCTGGCCACGGTACGCGACGGCCTGCGCGCCCTCTACGCCGAGCGGCGCTCGCCCTCCCTCGCCCCCGCCCCGCTGCTCGACCACCTCGTCACCGCCGGGTTGACGCGCTTCCCCCGCCCATGAGCCCTCGACGCGCCCGCCGGAAGGAGTCCTCCCGCCCGATCGGCTTCGCCAGCTCGACGGACCGGGTGGAGGAGTGGCCCGACGGGGAGTGGAAGGTCCGCATGCTCAGCGGCGCCTCCTCGGGCAAGAACTACCGCTGTCCCGGCTGCGACCAGGAGATCCGGCCGGGTCTTGCGCATATCGTGAGCTGGCCCAACTGGACGGGCGGCGACAGTGAACGCCGCCATTGGCACACCACCTGCTGGCGCAAGCGGCTCGACCGGGGCCCGGGGCGCAGCAGGTACTGAGGGAATCGAGGAGAACTGCTGTGGAGATCCGCGCGGCCACCGTCCTGCCCGCCAGGCGCGAGCCGATCGAGCTGCACACCGCCGACGGGCTGACCCTGGTCGGCGAGCTGGCCCTGCCCGCGGACAGGCCGCCGGTCGCGACGCTGGTGACCCTGCACCCGCTGCCCACCCACGGCGGGTTCATGGACAGCCACGTCTACAAGAAGGCGGCCAACCGGCTGCCCGCGCTGGCCGACCTGGCGGTCCTGCGCTTCAACACCAGGGGCACCTCCTCCGAACGCGGCACCTCGCAGGGCGCCTTCGACGGCGGCGAGGGGGAGCGCTACGACGTGGCGGCGGCGCTGGAGTACGCCGAGTTCCACGACCTGCCCCGCGTGTGGGTGGTCGGCTGGTCCTTCGGCACCGAGCTGACGCTGAAGTGGGCCCACGATCCGCTGGTGGAGGGCGCGATCCTGCTGTCGCCGCCGCTCAAGCGGGCCACGGACGACGATCTCGACGCCTGGGCCGCCTTCGGGCGTCCGCTGGTGGCGCTGGTGCCGGAGTTCGACGACTACCTGCGTCCCGAGGAGGCCAAGGAGAGGTTCGCCAGGGTGCCGGGGGCCGAGGTCATCGGGGTCGACGGGGCCAAGCACCTGTGGGTCGGCGAGCCGTACGTGCGGATCGTGCTGAACGAGATCGTCAAGCGGGTCAACCCGGCGGCCTACCCGCTGCCCACCGATCTGACCGGCTGAGGCTTCCGCGCGGCCCGCTCTCGTTCGGTCACGGCGAGGACGATCTGACGCCACGGGAGAAGCGGTCAGACCCTTGGCCGCATATCGGCACATGCCGCACGGTGATTGTCGGAGGGAACCGGGTTACCGTGAGGTGCGTGCAGCTCTACACGAGATCAGCGGGGACCGGCGTCCCCGTCGTCCTGCTCCACGCCTTCCCGCTCTCCTCGGCGATGTGGCTGGCCCAGCGCGAGGGCCTGGCCGCCACCTGCCGGGTCGTCACCCCCGACCTGCGCGGGTTCGGCGGCTCCAGGCTGGGCGACGACGAGCCCTCCCTCGACCTCATGGCCGACGACGTCGCCGCCATGCTCGACGGCGAGGGGATCGAGCGGGCCGTGATCGGCGGGCAGTCGATGGGCGGCTACGTGACGATGGCCTTCTGCAGGCGTCACCCCGACCGCGTGCTCGGCGTGATCCTCGCCGACACCAAGGCGAGCCAGGACACCGACCAGGCCAAGGACACCAGGGAGCGCATCGCGCGGCAGGTGGAGTCCGGCGGCACGGGCGTGCTGATCGAGGAGGTCCTGCCCGGCCTCATCGGCTCGACCACGAAGGAGCGCAGGGCGATGGTCTCCGGCAGGGTCCGGGGGCTCGTCCAGTCGGCGCCGCCAGGCGCGGTGGCGTGGGCGCAGCGGGCCATGGCGGGACGGCCCGACTCCTTCGACACCCTGGCCGCGCTCAAGGCCCCCGCCCTGGTGATCGTCGGTGAGGAGGACGGGCTCACCACCCGCGACGACGCCGAGGCGATGCTGCGGGCCGTACCGGACGGGCGGTTGACGGTGATCGAGCGGGCCGGCCACCTGAGCGCGGTCGAGCAGCCGGAGGCCTTCAACGCGGCCGTGGCCGCGTTCGTCAGCTCCGAGCTTGGCGAGGCAGCACGATCTCGCGGATGATCAGCGCGATCGCGGCGGCCACCGGGATGGCCAGCAGGGCGCCGACGATGCCCAGCAGGGCGCCGCCGAACAGCGCCGCGATCACGGTCACGGCGGGGGCCACGTCCACCGAGCGCTTCATGACGCGCGGGTAGATGAGGTAGTTCTCGACCTGCTGGTAGACGAGGAAGAAGATCGCGCACGCGATGCCGAGCGGCACCGACTGCAGGAACGCCACGCCGCTCACCAGCACCGCGCCGATCGTCGCGCCGACCAGCGGGATCAGGTCGGTGAGCGCGATCACCAGGGCCAGCGCCAGGGCGTAGCGCGCCCCCGCGACGGTCAGGAACGCCCAGCTCAGCACGCCCGCGATGACGGAGATGAGGATGTTGCCCGCCACGTAGCCGCCGATGCCGTCGAGGATCTCCTCGGTGATGGCGGCGGTCCTGGTACGGCGCGAGGCCGGCACGAGCTTGAGCAGGTACTCCTTGATCGAGTGCAGGGAGCCGAGGAAGTAGAGCATCAGCACCAGCAACGTCACACCGGTGAACACCCCGTCCAGGACCACCAGGCCCGCGCCGACCAGCCCGCCGGCGAGCGAGGGCGCGAGCGTGTCGGTGACGAACGCCGCCAGCTTCGGCAGGAGCTGGTAGTCGGCGTCCAGCTGCCTGAGCGTCGGGTTGGCGATGAGCTGGTCGAAGTAGCCGGGCACGGCGGCGATGAAGTCGGCCGACTCCTGGCTCACCGGCGGCACGATGGCCAGGCCGAACAGCGCGAACAGGACGATGACGCCGGCGAAGACGATCGAGATGGACGTGCGCCGCTTCATGCGCCGCCGCTGCAGCGCCTCGACGGCCGGATTGAGCCCCGCCGCCAGGAACATCGCCACCACGATGAGAATGATCACGCTCAGCGAGTTGGTGATCAGATGACCGATGGCGATCGCGGTCAGCACGCCGAGCCCGCCCACGAGACCGAACAGGAAAGGTCCCCGGGCCAGGGGCTTGCCCGGCATCCCGTACGGCAGCGCGCCGTCGACCTGGCTCCACCCCCCGGCCTGGGGCGCCCCCGGGTCCCCCGCGACCGTCGTGGCCGGGCTCGCCGCGGGTGCTGTGGTCGGTTCCGCCGCCGGGCTCGCCATGGCTGCTGTGGTCGGTGCCGCCGCCGGGTCCCCCGCGGCTGTCGTGGTCTGCTCCGCCGCCGGGGGGCCCTGCTCGGGGGACGCGGGTTCCTCGACGTCGGCGGTCACGATGGCTCCAGGGAAGTGGGGGGATCCGGTCAAGCCGTACACGGACAAGAAGAGAGCCTAGCGACCCAAGGTCACCAGGCTCTCTTCAGCCGTCGATCAGCCTCCGGATCGGGCTACTCCTGCCACCACTCCGAGTCGTCGTCCGCGGCCTGCGGCTTGGCGGCCGCAGCGGCGGGTGCGGGCGCGGGCGCGGGCGCCGGCTTCTCGCTGCCGTTGGACGCCGAAGGCGCCAGGGCCGGCTTCGGCGGGGCGGCGGTGACGGCCGGCTCGGGGTCCATGCCAGGAAGGGGCGCGCCGCCGAGCAGCTGGCGCAGCTGCGCGAGGTGGCTGGTGATGCTGTCACGCTGCCTGGTCAGCTCGTCGACCTGGCGCTGCATGCTGGTGCGGATGCGCTCGGCCTCGGCCTTGGCCTCGCTGACGATGTGCTCGGCGCTGGCCTTGGCCTCGGACGCGACCTGGTCGGCGTTCTTGCGGGCGTTGGCGACCAGCTGCTTGGCGTGGGTGTCGGCCTCGCGGCGGGTCTGCTCGGCCTGCTGGGTGGCCTTGGTGGCGCGGGACTCGGCGGTCGCCGCGCGCTGCTCGGCCTCGGCCACCAGCTTCTGGGTGGCGGCCTGCGCGGTCGCGTGGCGCTCGGCCTCCTGGCGCTCGGCCTCCTCGCGGCGGGAGGCGAGCTGGATCTCGAACTCGGCTTCGTCCTGGGCCCGCTTCGCCTCGGACTCCTCCAGCACCCGCTGGGCCTGGGCGCGCATCTCGTCGGCCTGGCGCTTGGCGGTGGTGAGGACCTCGTCGCGCTCCCGCTTGGTCGAGGCGCGCAGCTGGGCGACCTCGCGCTCGGTGGTGGTGCGCAGCTTGGCGATCTCACGCTCGGCGTCGGCGCGCTTCTCGGCCACCTCGTGGTCGGCGGTGGCACGCAGCTTGGCGGCCTCGCGCTCGGTGGTGTTGGTCAGCTCCTCGGCCTCGCGGCGGGCCGTCGAACGGATCTCCTCGGCCTCGCGCTCGGCGGTGGTGCGCAGGTCGTCGGCCTCCCGGGTGGCCTGGGCGCGCTTCTCGGCCGCCTCGCTCTCGGCGGCGGCGCGCAGGTCGGCGGCCTCGACCTTGGCGTGGGCCTTGATCTCGTTGGCCTCGGACCTGGCGGCCTGGACGAGCTCGGTGGCCTGCTCCTCGGCAAGGCGCAGGAGCTGCTCGATGCGGGCGCCGAGACCCGAGTAGGTGGGGCGCTCCTGCTCCTGCAGCTGCCGCTGGGAGTCGGACAGGTCGCGCTGCAGGCTGGTGACCTGCTCGCGGGACTGGCGCAGCTCGTTGTCGAGCTGCTTGAGGTGGTCGTGGACCTGGTGCCGGTCGTAACCACGGAGCACCACGTCGAACTCGCGCGCTGGGGCGTCCTCGAAGAAGTTGTTGAGCTGGGCGTCGATGTCGGACTGCATGGAGGCTCGATCCTGGGTTGTCGAGACGGCTACACGGGCCGGACGGGGGGTTCGGGACATCCGAGTCTGGAGCCTGCTCCTGGCAGCAGGCTCCATGTCCGGTGGTAGGCCAGCGTACTCCGCTGTTGCCGCCTTGGAGGCCCCGTCCAACTATCTGCGTTACTAGTTACATATGAACCTTTTTTGCGTTTACCGGGAGCCAGTTGCCTGAACCAGCTCCGTGAGCATTCCTCCCACGTCCTTGGGGTGCAGAAACGCGATCGAGGAACCCATTGATCCATGTCGAGGCCGCTCGTCCAGCAGCCTGACGCCTTTCGCGCTGATTTGTTGCATGGCGTCCGCTACGTCCGGGACACCGAATGCCACGTGATGGACGCCTTCGCCGCGCTTGGCGAGAAACTTCCCGACCGGGGAGTCCGGCGACAGCGGCTCGAGCAGCTGAATGTAGGAGCCGCCACCCTCACCGTCGGCGATGTGCAGCATCGCCTCCTTGACGCCCTGCTCCTCGTTGGTCTCGCGCGCCACGACCGTCAGCTCGAACGTCCGCTCGAACAGCGCGATCTTCTCCTCCAGATCGTGGCAGGCGATCCCGATGTGGTCGATGCGCATAAACACGTGTGATCCGCCTCCATGGTGGTCGCTCGGCTGTGCCGGATGGAATGGACTTCCCAGGGGGAGTGGCCCCCTGGGATGCGTTCCACACCGATGGGTATCGTGTCAAACGTCCCCTCGCGTGCACAGGAGGCCCGCTGCCATGTCTGGTTCCGTCATCGTCGCCGGAGCTCGCACTCCCATCGGACGCCTGCTCGGCGCCCTGTCCGGCCAGCAGGCCGTCGACCTGGGCGGCCTGGCGATCAAGGCCGCGCTCGAGCGCGCCGGAGTCTCACCCGAGCAGGTCGAGTACGTCATCATGGGCCAGGTGCTGCAGGCCGGCGCCGGGCAGATCCCCTCTCGCCAGGCCGCGGTCAAGGCCGGCATCCCGATGACCGTGCCGTCGGTGACCATCAACAAGGTCTGCCTGTCGGGCCTGGACGCCATCGCGATGGCCGACCAGCTGATCCGCGCGGGCGAGTTCGACATCGTCGTCGCGGGCGGCATGGAGTCCATGACCAACGCCCCGCACCTGCTGCCCGCCCTGCGCAAGGGCGTCAAGTACGGCGGCTCGCAGATCGTCGACTCGATGGCGCACGACGGCCTGTTCTGCGCCTTCGACCAGTGCGCCATGGGCGAGTCGACCGAGCGCTACAACGCCGGGCTCGGCATCGGCAGGGCCGAGCAGGACGAGTTCTCGGCCCGCTCCCACCAGCTGGCCGCCGCCGCCATCAAGAACGGCGTGTTCGACGACGAGATCGTCCCCGTCGAGATCCCCCAGCGGCGCGGCGAGCCCGTGGTCGTCAAGGACGACGAGGGCGTGCGCGGCGACACGACCGTGGAGACGCTGGCCAAGCTGCGGCCCGCCTTCGCCGCCGACGGGACCATCACCGCCGGGTCCGCCTCGCAGATCTCCGACGGCGCGTGCGCCGTGGTGGTCATGTCCAGGGCGAAGGCGGAGGAGCTGGGGCTGCCCTGGCTGGCCGAGATCGGCCGCCACGGCAACGTCGCCGGGCCCGACGCCTCGCTGCAGTCGCAGCCGGCCAACGCGATCAAGCACGCGCTCGCCAAGCAGGGGCTGTCGGTGGACGACCTCGACCTGGTGGAGATCAACGAGGCGTTCGCCAGCGTGGTGATCCAGTCGGCCAAGGAGCTCGGCCTGCCGTACGAGAAGGTGAACGTCAACGGCGGCGGCATCGCGCTGGGGCACCCGATCGGCGCCTCGGGCGCGCGGATCGTGCTGACGCTGGCGCACGAGCTGAAGCGGCGCGGCGGCGGGCTCGGCGCGGCGGGGCTGTGCGGAGGCGGCGGCCAGGGCGACGCCCTCATCATCCGCGTGCCGCAGAACGGCTGATCGGCCAGGAAGCGGATCGGTCAGGGAACGGATCGGCCAGAAGCGGATCGGTCAGGAAACGGATCGGTCAGGACGACGAGAAAGCCCGGCCGCAGAGGTGATGGCGGCCGGGCTGTCGGACGGGGATCATGCGGCGCGGAGGCGGGCGAAGAGCGAGCGGTGCCGGCGCTCGGCATGCGGCGACCTGCGCGCCTGCCTCGCCAGCCGCTCCTCCGCGGCCACGGTGTGGAGCTCGCCGATCCGGCTCCGCATGATCTCGTAGTTGATTTCGGGGTTCATCCGGGTCTCCCGTGATGTCGTGTTTTTCCCTGACACTCTCTAGATTCGGGCTAAGGCCCGCCCCGCCACATCGGACGGATGCCCTATGTCCTGCCTGAGGTAGCGGCACAGGACGCCTAAGGCGGGGTGAGCGATGCCTAGGCATGCGGGGATCGGGAGGTAGGTGCGGGATGGCGGACGCGGGCGGCGTGCTCGGGGAGCTGGCGGAGCGCTTGTGGGAGTGGCGGATGGCGACCGCTCCCGACACCTCCGACGACATCACCAGGGTGGAGCGTCCGCCCGGCTGGGTCCCCGACTGGTCGGCCGCCGCGGTGGCTGCCAGGCGGGAGGCGTGGCGCGCCTTCGACGCCGAGCTGCGCGCGCTCGACCTGGCCGAAGCGCCCGTCGAGGTCAGGGTCGACGCCAGGCTGCTGGGCTCGGCGCTGGCCAGGGTGCGGTGGGAGCTGGACGTGCTGCGCTCGTGGCGGCGCAACCCCTGCTTCTACGTCGACCAGGCCCTGGTGGCCGTCTACAACCGGCTGCTGCCCCCGCCGCCGTTCACCGCCGAGCGGGCCGCCTCGATCGTCACGGTGCTGGGCGCGATCCCCTCGGTGCTCGCCCATGGCCGCGAGAACCTGGAGGGCCACGCCGCCGCGCCGTTCGCCCGCTCGGCGATGACGCTGCTCGACGGCGCGGGGACGGCCCTGCGCACCGCGATGTCGGCCCTCGCGCCGCTGCTGCCGTCCGACGAGGGGCTGGGAGAGGCGACGGAGGCGGCCGTGCGGGCGCTCGACGGCTTCGCCGCGTGGCTGGACGAGCGGATGCCGTCGTTCGCCGACGAGACGGCCGTCGGGCCCGAGGGGCTGGCCTTCTTCCTCCACAGGGTGGCGCTGCTGCCGTACGGGGCCGAGCGGCTGCGCGCCATGGGGCGCCAGGAATGGGACAGGGCGGTGGCGATGGAGGCGACGCTGCGGCACCGCCACCGCGACGCGCCCGACCCCGTCCTCCCGGCCGACGCCGCGGCCCTCGTCACCCGGGAGGCGGCCGACGAGCTCGCGCTGCGCGCCTTCTACGTGGACAGGGGACTGCTGGGCCAGCCCGCCACCCTGCGCCACTACCGCTTCGCCGAGATGCCCGCCTACCTGGCGCCTCTGGCGTGGCTCGGCGTCCCGCACGAGATCGGTGTCGAGTCGAGTCCCGACGCCGACGCCGTCAGGTATGTCGAGCCGCCCCGGCCGGGCCTGCCGTACTTCGAGCTGGCCGCCGCCCGCGACCCGCGCGCCCAGCTCGCCCACGAGGGCGTGCACGCCCAGCAGCTGGCGCTGTCGTGGCGGCACCCTGATCCCGTACGGCGCCGCTACTACGACTCGGCGGCCAACGAGGGCATCGCGTTCTACCACGAGGAGCTGATGCTGCAGTCGGGGCTGTTCGACGACGCCCCGCACAGCGCCGTGTTCGTGGCCAACGCCATGCGGTTGCGGGCGCTGCGCGTCGAGGTGGACATCGCCCTCGCGCTCGGCGACCTGACGCTGGACCAGGCGGCGGACGTGCTGGCCGAGGCGGTGCCGATGGACCGGGCGACGGCGTGGGAGGAGGCGGTGTTCTTCTCCGGCAACCCGGGACAGGGGCTGAGCTACCAGATCGGCAAGCTGCAGGTGCTCGACCTGCTGGCCACCGCGTCGCGCCGGCAGGGCGAGGCGTTCGACCTCGGCGCCTTCCACGACCGGCTCTGGCTGGAGGGCAACGTGCCGCTCGCCCTCCAGCGCTGGGAGCTGCTCGGCCTCACCGACCACCTCGAGGAGGCCGACCGCCTGGCGGAGCGGGGCTAGGAGGCGGCCGTCGAGGTCACCGTCACCTTGCTGAAGCCGAGCGACTTCAGCAGCCCCTCCAGCATCGCCTTGGTGTTGGCGTCGGCGCGGGTCCGCAGGTCGCTGGCGACCGCGGCCTCGGAGATCTTCTTCTCGGCCAGGACGTACAGCTCCTGCTGGTTGTCCGGCGACGACGACAGGAAGCCCTGCACCCTGTCGATCAGCCCGCGCTGGTGGGCGAAGACGTAGGAGCGCCTGTTGTCGAGGTTGGGCTTCTCCAGCTGGGCGGCGGGCAGGCGTACGGTGACCTCGGTGCGGTCGGCGTTGACGGTCACCGCGTCCTTGGCCAGCGACCCGAAGTCGACGTAGGCGTCGACGTTGCCGGCGCCGACGAACAGGGTGCGCGAGCCCTTGACCGCGTCGGGCAGGAACGGGGCGTCCTTCTCCAGGTCGACGACGACCTGGAAGGACCCGGTGGCCGCCTCGAACCTGGACAGATCGTGGATGGACTGCAGCAGCACCGGCTGGCTGCGGTCCACGGTCCGCTCGTCGAAGGGGTTGAGCCAGGTCCAGGCCAGCCGGGCGCCCACCACCACCAGGACCGCCAGCACCAGCAGTCCCGCCACGTATCGCCATCGCCTGCGCGTGGCCGCCGTCTGAACATTCATGCAGACACCACTGCCCTCATACAACCAGTGTCTACATGATCAACGCCAGCTCTGCGGTGACATCTCCGGACCCTGGCTCGCGCCGCTCGAGGTGGGATAGACCGGATAGCTCTGGCTGACGCTGGGGACGGGCGAGGCGAGCGCAGGCCCGCCGCCGAAGTGCCTGGCCGACAGCTGGCACGACTGGAAGTCGGTGTAGAACATGCGCAGCCACTCGCGGCGCTGGTGCTCGCTCAGGCCGGAGAACCACGCCGCGGCGTACTGGTGCTGCGGCAGCGGCCCGCCGGGCAGCGGCTCGCCGCGCAGCCACGCCGTCACGATCTCCCGGTAGCCGTCGGCGGTCGTGCCCGAGCAGTCGGCGGCCAGGCTCTCGACGAAGTCGTAGGCGGCCTGGTCGGCGAAGCCCGTCGACAGGTCGGGCACGTGGATCGGCACGATGCCCGTCGAGGCGCGCAGGCTCTCGCCCAGCGGCCGCTGCTCGACCCTGGTGAAGGCGGCGGGAGTGCCCGACAGCTTCGAAGCGATCTTGGTGAACGTGTCGCCCACCTCGGTCAGCCCGCCCCGCATGCCGGGGTGCAGGCACACCGTGATCGGCCACTCCTGGCAGCTGTAGACCAGGGGCAGCGCGCTGGCCGCCTTGGGCTCGGTCACCAGCCTGGCCACCCCGGTGCCGGCGGCGAGGACCGCCATCAGCGCGAAGGCCAGTACCAGGGCCTGCCTGGTCACCACCGCGGCCCAGCCGAGCAGCAGGGCCAGTGCGACGCCGAGCAGCCACAGCGTCTGGTCGAGGAAGGCGGCGGCGGCCAGGCCCTGGAACAGGTCGTACGGCTCGCCGGTGCCGGGAGCGAGCTTGTCGACCCACGTCTTGCCGTCGGCCAGCCAGGTGAACAGCGCGTAGCAGCCCAGCCCCGCCGCCAGTGGCGTCATCGCCCGCGGCACGAGCCAGCCGGCCACCCAGCCGATGACGGCGTAGAGCGCCAGCCCCGCCATGCCCATGCCCAGGCCCGCCAGGTTGAGCCGCCCGGCCTGCTCGGTCAGCACCGTCTTGACCGCCAGCACCAGCACGGTGGCCGCGAACGAGCCCACCACCACGACCACGATGGCCAGCGGCGCCTTCAGCGCGATCCATGTCGACACGGTCCTGCCGCGCAGCGCGCGCCGCTTGCGCACGGCCACCCACGCCGCGAACGCGGCCGCCACGGGACCGGTCAGCTTCAGCGACCCGATCACCGCGACCACGATGTTCTCCCACGCGTCGACGCCCGGGATCAGGACGCTCCAGGCGGCCACCAGGCCCAGCGCCAAGAGCACGGCCGTCGTGACGGCCGCGCTCTGCTTCAGTTCCTCGCGCGTGACGCCGGCGTGCTCACGCACGGCGAAACCCCCCGCTGAAATACATCAAGCACCCCCCGTGCCCCATCAGCGACCGCGGAACACCGGCTCATGGCCGTCCCCTGGGCTCCGCGTCACCGTTTCGTGCGAGAACCATAACTGAGCGTGATGATTAGCGCCCGGGTTCTTGGTCAAGCGGTGAATCTGGTTGCGCTGAGTAATCATACGAACCAGGACGAGGGCACGCTAACGTAACGGTGTGTCGCTCAACCTGCCGTTCGATCCGATCGAGCGCGCTGCTGAGACCTGGCGCGTTCACTTCGGGCCGTCCTCCGCCATGGCCGCGGTCACTTCGATCATGAGAGCGCACCAGATCCTGCTGTCGCAACTGGACTCGCTCCTCAAGCCGTATGACTTGACCTTCGCCAGATACGAAGCGCTCGTGTTGTTGACCTTCAGCAGAACCGGCGCCCTCCCGCTGTCCAAGATCGGTGAGCGCCTGATGGTGCATCCCACCAGCGTCACCAACACCGTCGATCGCCTGGAGAAGGCGGGTCTGGTCGTTCGTCTGCGCAATCCGCGCGACGGCCGCGGGGTCCTCGCCGAGATCACCGACAAGGGGAGGGAGATCGTGGCCGCCGCGACCGGCGACCTGATGAACGCTGACTTCGGCATGACCATGTACGGCGAGGACGAACTACGCGAGATGTTCGACCTGCTCCGCACGCTCAGGGTGGCCTCGGGCGACTTCGGCGGCTGAGGGTCGCGCCCGCCCGCGGCCGGTTGCGGGCTCCCGCGGCTCGGCCTCAGAGGGCCGCGCCCGGCCCGGCTCGTGGCGGGCTCCTGCGCCTTCAGTCACCAAGATGCGGCAAGATGAGGAGCATGGCGGACATCTCTCGGCCCGGATCGCTCTACGGAGCGGTGGATCTGGGCGCCAGGAAGCAGGCACTCGAGGCACAGGCCCGGCGGGAGGCCGCGGGTCCCCAGGCGGCTGCCTCGGTGGTCGACGTCACCGACGAGACGTTCACGACCGACGTCATCGACCGGTCGATGAGCGTGCCCGTCATCCTCGACCTGTGGTCTCCGCGCGCCCCCGGCAGCGCCCAGCTCACCCCCGTCCTGGAGAAGGTCGTCTCCGACTTCGGCGGCAGGGTCACGCTGGCCAAGGTCAACGTCGACACCAGCCCGCAGGTCGCCCAGGCGCTGCGCGTGCAGGCCGTGCCGACCGTGCTGGCCATCTTCCAGGGCCAGGCGGTGACCGGGTTCCAGCAGGTGCTGCCCGAGCCCGAGGTACGCCGCTGGCTCGACGAGCTGATGGGCGCGGTCGAGCAGTTCTACCAGGCCAACCCGGACGCCAGGCCGTCCGCCGTCGAGGACGGCGCTCCCGCGCCCGAGGCGGCGCCCCTCGACCCCGACCTCGCGGCCGCCGAGAAGGCCATCGACGAGGGCGACCTCGACGCGGCCGCCGACGCCTACGAGCGCCTGCTGGCCCGCTCGCCCGGCGACGAGGACGCCCGGATGGGCCTGGCCGGTGTGGGCCTCATCAAGCGCACCGCCGGGGTCGACCCCGCCGAGGTGCAGCGCCGCATGCAGGATCCCGCCGACATCGAGGCGCAGCTGCTCGCCGCCGACCTCGAGATGCTCGCGGGCAACGTCGACGAGGCCTTCAGCAGACTGGTCGGGGTGGTCAAGCGCACCTCGGGCGAGGAGCGCGACACCGTGCGCAAGCACCTGCTCGGTCTGTTCGAGGCGCTGCCCGGCGACGACCCGGCTCTGGTGAAAGGACGTAGGGCGCTTTCGAGCGCGCTGTTCTAGCCTGGAGCCATGCGGGTCGTCACCATTTCGGCGACATACGGCACGGCTGGGAGCGTCATCGGCCCGGCCGTCGCCGAGCGCCTTGGCGTCCCCTTCGTCGACCGGGCGATTCCCAGCGCCGTGGCCCAGGAGCTCGGCTGCTCCCTGGAAGAGGCGCTGGTCCACGACGACAGGGCGGAACACGGCCTCGGACGGCTGCTCTCAGGGGCGATGCGGCTGCCGACGGTCACCTTCGGGGGAGTCGACATGTACCTGCCGGGCTCGATGCCCCTGGCGCCTGAGGAGTTCGTCAACCGCACCGAACGCATGATCAAGGAGACGGCGCGGGCCACGGGCGGGGTGTTCCTCGGCCGTGCGGGCGCGCTGGTGCTGGCCGACCATCCGGGCGCCCTGCACGTGCGCCTCGACGCGCCGCTGCGCAGGCGGGTGCTGCAGACGGCGGCGCTCGCGGAGGTGTCCGAGCGCGAGGCGCGCAGGGTGGTCGAGGACAACGATCGGGCCAGGTCGGCATATGTCCGGCATTTCTACCGGGCCGACCCGGCCGATCCGCAGCACTACCAGCTCGTCATCGACAGCACCACGATCCCGGTGCGGGTCTGTGTCGAGCTCGTCGTCACGGCTGCTGAGGCGCTGTCCTGAGGCGAGGCTCCAGCGTGTGGTCGCGGCAGCCGCGCTCCGCGCTGACCGGGTTGCAGCGCGCGGTCGCGCCGCCGGGCAACTCGGCCACGTAGTCGCTGCCGTTGCGCGCCGACAGGCCGACGACGGGGAAGTCGGTGCTGATCATCTGGGCGCCGCTGTCGAGCGCCGCCTTCAGCCGGGTGGTGTCTCCCGACCTGGCCTCGGTGAACGGCACGTCCGAGCGGGTGCGGACGTAGTAGCCGCGCCGCACGAAGTCCTGGATCTGGGCGGTGTTGGCGCCCAGCGGGTCGTTCCAGCCGATGAAGGCGGCGTCGGGATGGCCCGGCCTGGAGTTGGTGAACAGCACCCTGCCCTCCAGGTTGGGGTGGCCGGTCAGGTAGGGCGTCTGGACGTCGGCCCCTGAGTTGTCCATGAAGAACATCACCTTGCCGCGCGCGGACTCCAGGCGCGGCCAGCCGTACTTCAGCACGCTCTGCTCCAGCGAGAGGCCGGGCCTGCGCAGGTCGTCGGCGGTGATGAGCCGGTCGTCGGAGAAGACGCCGCGGATCTCCGCGTCGAGGGCGTCGAGCAGGGCCGCGTCCCAGGTGGGGCTCTTGGCGCCGCCCATGGCCTCCTTGGCCGGGTCGGTGCGCTTGAGCTCGGTCAGGATGGTCAGCGGGACGTGGCCCGGGTTGGCGTCCGACCAGTCGCGCACCTGGCGCAGGCAGGCCACCAGCGTCGAGCAGTTGGTGGCGTAGTCGTGGTCGGCCCAGTGCAGCACCTTGAAGCCCGGCGCGGCCAGGCCCGGGTCCTGCAGCGGCGGCAGCCCGGCGTCCCTGCGCACCAGCGGCTTGGTGTAGAGGCCGCCCTGCGGGTCGGGGAAGACGTCGAGCTCGATCCCGCGCACCCGCTGCGTGCCGAACTGGTGCGGGATGGCCGGATGGGAGTACTGCAGGTTCCACCAGTTGGCGTCGGTCCTGCGCTGGACGTCCTTCTCGGCGTCGGTCAGCTCGCGGTGGTAGCTGTTGTGGGTGGCGATCGTCTGGATCTGGTTGATCCTGACGTCGGACCTGCCGGTGGTGCCGACGGCCGGTGCCGCCGAGGTGAGGACGGCCAGCGCGGTCGCGGCGAGCAGGGCGGTGAGGCGGGGCATGCGGCTCCTCGAGGGGTTCGTGGGGGCGCCTCCGACGGTCGCCGGAGGCGGTGAACACCCGATCAAGAAAGAGTTCTCCCTTTTCGGAAATGTCCGTAAACACGCCCGTAAAGGTGGCTGTCGAGAGGACTCGTGGGAGGTGGCACCATGGATGCATCCTTGGTCAGGCGCAAAGGAGCGATAGACGTGGCCACCGTCCCGAGCGTGTCCTACTCCATCACCGTGCGGCTCGAGGTGCCCGCCGGAGGCAAGGCGGTCAGCCAGCTGACCCACGCCGTAGAGTCGGCGGGTGGCGTGGTGACCGCGCTCGACGTCACCAACGCGGGTCATGAGAAGCTGCGCATCGACGTCACCTGCGCGGCCAGGGACACCGACCACGCCCAGCAGATCGTCGACCAGCTGGAGGCGGTCGAGGGCGTCGTCATCCACAAGGTCTCCGACCGCACCTTCCTCATGCACCTCGGCGGCAAGATCGAGATGAAGTCGAAGGTGCCGCTGCGCAACCGCGACGAGCTGTCCATGGCGTACACGCCGGGCGTCGCCCGCGTCTCCATGGCCATCGCCCGCAACCCCGAGGACGCCCGCCGCCTCACCATCAAGCGCAACAGCGTGGCGGTCGTCACCGACGGCTCGGCCGTGCTCGGCCTCGGCAACATCGGCCCCGCCGCCGCACTGCCCGTCATGGAGGGCAAGGCGGCGCTGTTCAAACGGTTCGCGGGCATCGACGCCTGGCCGATCTGCCTCGACACGCAGGACGTCGACGAGATCGTCTCCATCGTCCGCGCCATCGCGCCCGGCTTCGGCGGCATCAACCTGGAGGACATCTCCGCGCCGCGCTGCTTCGAGGTCGAGGCCCGCCTGCGCGACCTGCTCGACATCCCCGTCTTCCACGACGACCAGCACGGCACCGCCATCTGCGTGCTGGCCGCGCTGACCAACGCCCTGCGCGTCGTCGACAAGCGCCTCGAGGACGTGCGCATCACGATGGCGGGCGCGGGCGCCGCCGGCACCGCCGTCCTGCGCCTGCTGCTGGCCGCGGGCGCGCGCAACGTGGTCGTCTGCGACTATCTCGGCGCCGTCCACCAGGGCCGCGACGACCTCGACGACTCCCTGCGCTGGATCGCCGAGCACACCAACGCCGAGGGCTACTCCGGCGACCTGCGCGGCGCGGTCAAGGGCGCCGACGTCTTCGTGGGCGTGTCGGCTCCCGGCATCCTCAACGGCGACGACATCGCCACCATGGCCCCGAACGCGGTGGTGTTCGCCCTGGCCAACCCCGAGCCCGAGGTCTCGCCCGACGACGCGCGCGAGCACGCGGCCGTCGTGGCCACGGGGCGCTCCGACTACCCCAACCAGATCAACAACGTGCTGGCCTTTCCCGGCGTGTTCCGCGGCCTGCTCGACGCCCAGGCCAAGGAGGTCACCCAGCAGATGCTGCTGGCGGCGGCGGGCGCGCTGGCCGCGGTGGTGACGCCGGAGGAGCTCGGCCCCAACTACATCATCCCCAGCGTCTTCCACCCCGACGTCTCGACCGCCGTCGCCGCGGCCGTCCGCGAGTCGGCCGGTGGCCGGGCGCGCGGCTTCACCGAGGCCTGACCCGCGCGGCTCCCTTCGCGACAGTGGCCGCTCTCCTGGACCCGACTGGTCAGGGAGAGCGGCCACTGTCGCGTCGCGCGGCGGTCACTCCGTGGTGGGCTTCGGGCGCAGCACGGCGCTCACCAGGGCGCCCAGCACGACGAGCGCCGCGTTGACCAGAACGGCGGTCCGCACCCCGCCCAGCACGTCGGCCCCCGTCGCCATCGCCGCCGTGACGACCGCGCTCATGACCGGGATGCCCATCGTGATCCCCACCTGCTGCGTCATCGTGGCCAGGCCGGTGGCCAGGCCCTGCTCGGAGTCGGGCAGGCCCGAGGTGGCGGTCACCATGAAGCCGACGATCGCCAGCATGTTGCCGACACCGCCGATGAAGGTGGCCACCAGCAGCAGCCAGATCCACCCAGGCGAGGTGCCGAGCAGCGCCAGCGCGGCCGTCGCGGCGGCCTGGACGGCGAAGCCGGCGATCAGCGTGGCGCGGCTGCCGAGGCGGGCGATGACGCGGGAAGCGCCGACGCCGCCCACGACCGTGCCCAGGCCGAGCACGCCGAACGCGAGCCCCGTGGCCAGCGCCGAGTAACCGAGCACCTTCTGCAGGTAGAGCGTCATGAGGAAGACCAGCGACGTCTCGGTGGCGAAGGCGATCAGCCCGGCCAGGTTGCCCCACTTGACGCTCGGCCGCTTGAGGACGGCGACGGGCACGAGGGGTGCGACGGCCCTGCGTTCGGCGAACCAGAACGCCACCAGCAGCACCGCCCCGGCGGCGAGCGCGCCGAGCGCGACCGGCGCGGCGAAGCCGTACTCGCCGGCCTGGGTGAGGCCGAAGACCAGCGCGAGCAGCCCCGTGGTCACGGTCACCGCGCCGAGGACGTCCATCGCCGGCCGCCGCTCGTGTCGGCTCTCGGCCAGGACGGCGGGCGCCGCGACCAGGACGGCGAGCGCGACCGGCACGTTGACGAAGAAGGCCCACCGCCAGCTCAGCAGATCGGTCAGCAGGCCGCCCAGGACGGCGCCCGAGGTGAAGCCCGCCGACATCAGCGCGCCGTTCAGGCCGAGCGCCCGGTCGCGCAGGGATCCCTCAGGGAAGGAGGTGGTCAGCAGCGACAGGCCGGCGGGGGTCACGATCGCGGTGGCCAGGCCCTGGGCGACCCTGGCGACCAGCAGCATGCCGGGCGAGGTGGCCAGCCCGCCGGCCAGGGACGACACGCCGAGCAGCGCCATGCCGGCCAGGAAGAGCCGGCGCCTGCCGAACAGGTCCGCGATGCGGCCGAACAGCAGCGTGAAGCCGGCGGCGGCCAGGGCGAAGGCGGTGGCGATCCACTGCAGCTCCGACAGCGCGAAGTCCAGGCCCTGGCCGATGACGGGCAGGGCGACGTTCAGGATCGAGAAGTCGACGGCGAGCATGAACTGGGCGCCGAGCAGGAGGGTCAGGGTCAGTTTCTGCCGGCCCGTCATGGTGGTGGCGGGCGCGGACACGTCCAACGCGGTCATGGACAGCCCCTTAATGGGTCGCAAGTTCCTTTAAGATGAGACAGACAGTAGCACGATGGGAGGCTTTAATGGAACAGCAGACCCATTTGGCGGGAACGGTACGGCCCGGCGGCCGTACGGCGAGGGTGCGCGCCGCGGTGCTGGAGGCCACCCAGGATGAGCTGGTGGAGCGGGGCTTCCACGGACTGGCCATGGACCAGGTGGCGGCCCGGGCGGGCGTCGGCAAGACCACCGTCTACCGGCGCTGGGGCGGGCCGGCGGGGCTGGTGATCGACCTCATGACGGAGCTGGCCGACCAGTCGGCGCCGCACGCGGACACGGGGTCGGTGGAGGGCGACCTGATGGCGAACGCGACCGGCGTGCTGGGCGCGGTCACCGACGAGCGGCTGGGGGCGACACTGCAGGCCGTGATCGCGGCGGCCACCTGCGACGAGCAGGCGGAGGTCGCGTTGCGGGAGTTCTACCTGCGGCGGGTGCGGGAGTGGGCGGCGGTGGTCGACCTGGCCGTGGCCAGGGGGGAGCTGCCCGAGGGGACCGACGGGATGGACGTGGTGCGGGCGGTCTCGGCCCCGATCTACTACCGGCTGCTGGTCACCCGCGAGCCGGTGGACGAGCGGGTGGCCGAGCGGGCGGTCAGGGCGGCCCTCGCCGCCGCGAGGGCGGGCGCCTTCGTCCGGTGAGCTCCCGGCGCCCTACCGCTCGGGGTCCGGGTGGCGGCGGCGCGGCGTGAGAGTGGTGACCAGCGGCCCGTCGGGCGTCTGGCGCGGCCAGATGGAGCCGTACCACCACACGATCGCGCCCATCACCACCAGCCCGGCCCCGGTCGCCAGCTTGCCCAGCAGGTCCGCGGGCGGCCCGGTGTGCGGCAGGCGCCCGTCGCGGTCATGCCAGTTCGCCCAGCGGCCGTGGCCCCAGTCCTGTCCCCACCCCGCCAGGCGGCCGTCGTCGTCCCCGTCCGCGCCTGGCCCGTCGCCGCCCCACGCGCCGGGCCTGTCGTCGCCCCCGTTCGACCAGGGACCGTCGGCGCCCCAGCCGCCCAGGGGCTTGTCGCGGTCCCAGAGCCCCCCGGGCCCGTCGTCGTCGCCGAACAGCGCCCAGCGGGCCTGGCCCTGTTCGCCGCCGTGTTCGCCGCCCTGTCCGCGGCCCTGGTCGCCGTGCTGGGGGCAGCCGTTGAACAGGCGCCGCGTGTCGACCAGCTTGCCGTCCTGGCCGTCGGCGGTGTAGCTGACCTCGAGCCCCGCCGAACGGCCGCGCGGCACCGGCACGTAGACCGTCGTGCTCCTGTGCGGCCGCAGCGTGCCCTGCTCCACCAGCCGGTCGTCCTTCGCGACGGCGTACCCCGACGGGTGGTCGCTGGTGCTCCTCAGGACCACGGCGGCCATGTTCGTGTCGCAGGAGGTCCTGCGCAGCGACATGGTGAACGGCTCGCCCTCCTCCGCCTTCCACGCGGAGGCGGCCGACGGCAGCAGGAAGATCGCCCCGAGCGGTGCGGCCGCCACGAGAAGGGCGAGTCGGCGTCCGGCGGTCATGGCTCCTCCTGAGCACACGAGAAAGCGATCTTTGCTACCTACAGTGCCCATATGTATGCGCTCCGTAACATCGCGAACCTGGGGGCGCGAGATGCCGTGTACACCGGTCATGATGGAGGCATGGCGGAGGCGATCTACGTCGGCGGGCTGTTGGTGGCGACGCCACTGCTCGACGACCCCAACTTCCGGCGCAGCGTGGTGCTGATCCTCGAACACGACGTCGACGGCGGCACCCTCGGCGTCGTGCTGAACCGGCCGAGCGAGATCGCCGTCACCCAGGTGCTGCCGGTCTGGGACACCCTGGTGAGCGGGCCCGCCGTCCTGTTCGAGGGTGGTCCCGTGCAGACCGACAGCGCGCTTGCGCTGGCCGCGGTGCCCAGCGGGGAGGAGCCCCTGGGCTGGCGGCGGCTCCACGCCGGCACGCCGTCGGTGGCCAGGCTCGGCACCGTCGACCTGGACGCGCCGCCGGAGATCCTGGCGGGCGAGATCGCCCAGATGCGGATCTTCGCGGGCTACGCGGGCTGGACGTCGGGCCAGCTGGAGAGCGAGATCGCCGAAGGCGCGTGGTACGTCGTCGACTCGGAGGCGGGCGACACCTTCAACGCCGATCCCAGTGGCCTGTGGCGGACCGTTCTGCGCAGGCAGCGCGGCGAGCTGGCCTTCGTCGCCACCCACCCCGACGATCCGACCCTGAACTAGCCGCCCAGGTCCCAGCCGGGCCGGAAGCTCCGCTCGGCGAGGACGAGCGCCTCCTCCACGCGCTCGAACATCGCCGGCAGGTCGTTCTCGATCTCCTGGGGGCGCGGGCACTCGAAGCCGACGCGTACCGTCGCCATGGCGTAGGCGACGACCAGGTGGGGGAGCTGGTCGGTCTCGGCGTCGCGGCCCTGGCGCCTGGCGATCTCGACGGCCAGCCGCCGCTCGGTCTCGACCCCGCGGGCCACGCTCTTGCCCGCGAGTGCGGGGTTGGCCTGCATGAGCTGCCGCATCTTCAGGAACCTCGCGGTGTCCTCGGACGTTGCCCCGGTGAACTCGTGCAACATGACCCGCAGCGCCTGCAGGAGCGAGACGAAGGGGGGCTCATCACCGGGACGGCACGCGAGCGCCTCGCTGACGATCCCTTCGCTGTGGTCGTGGAACCACAGGACGACGTGCTCCTTGCTGGTGAAGTAGCGGAAGAACGTGCGAGCCGAGATCTCGACCGCACCCGCGATCTGCTCGACGGTGGTCGCCTCGTATCCTTGTTCGAGGAACAGGTCGACCGCCGCGTCGATGATCGCCAGGCGCGTCTTCTCCTTTTTACGTTCTCGTAGGCCCATGGCAACCTCCCTGTCACAGTGTGCCATAAGTCAGGTGCTGGCAAACAAAACCATTTGTCATTTGTCAGTCTGTGTCATAAATTGCTCGGGCTAACGATTCGTCCGTACTGAGGGGGCTCCCATGGCTCAAGCCAAGACGGTGGCGGCGCCGACGCCGTCAGAGGCGGAGGGAGGTGCGAAGGGCAGTCCATGGCTGACACTCCTGGCGGTGTCGCTGGGTGTGATCATGGTGATGCTCGACGGCACCGTGGTCGGCATCGCCAACCCGGTGATCGGCGCGGAACTGCGCGCGTCCCTGTCCGACCTGCAGTGGGTGACCAGCGGCTACCTGCTGGCGCTGGCGGTCTTCCTGATCACCGCGGGCAAGCTGGGTGACCTCTTCGGCCACAAGCGGATCTTCCTGATCGGTGTCGCGGGCTTCACCGTGACGTCCCTGGCGATCGGCTTCACCGGCTCGATCACCGCGCTGATCTTCTTCCGTGTGCTCCAGGGCCTGTTCGGCGCGCTGCTGCAGCCGGCCGCGCTCGCCCTGCTCCGCGGCGCCTTCCCGGGGCCGAAGCTGAACCAGGCGATGGGCGCGTGGGGTGCCATCATCGGCCTGTCCAGCGCGGCGGGCCCGATCGTGGGCGGCCTGCTGGTGGAGAACGTCAGCTGGCAGTCGGTGTTCTTCATCAACGGCCCCGTCGGCCTGCTGGCGCTGATCATGGGCGTGGTGATCATCAAGGAGAACAGGTCCCAGCTGATGTCGAAGGTCGACTGGCTGGGCGTGGTGCTGCTGTCCGGGGCGATGTTCGCGCTGGTCTGGTCGATCATCAAGGCTCCCGAGTGGGGCTGGGGCGACATCAAGACCATCGGCTTCCTGATCGGCTTCGCGGTGCTGGCGGGGCTGTTCATCGCGTGGCAGGCCATGGCGCGCCAGCCGCTGGTGCCGCTGTCGATCTTCAAGAACCCCTCGGTCTCCATCGGTGTCGGCCTGATGATGATGGTCGCCTTCGCGATGTTCGGCGCCATGTTCTTCCTGGGCTTCTTCTTCCAGGGCGTGCACGGCCTGACGCCGCTCGAGGCCGGCCTGCGGATGCTCCCGATGAGCGCCGGCATGATCATCGCCTCGCCGCTGGCGGGCATGGCGATCGGCAAGCTGGGTCCGAAGATCACGATGGCGGCCGGTCTGGTGATCACCGCTCTGGCGATGTTCCTGATGTCCCGCCTGGGTGTCGACGCCTCCTTCGTCGAGAGCGGCATCCCGTTCCTGGTGCTGGCCTTCGGCCTCTCCCCGGTCTTCGTCGGCGCCACCGAGATCATCGTGGGCAACGTCGAACCCCAGTACGCCGGTGTGGCCGGTGGCGTGCAGCAGTCGGCCATGCAGGTCGGCGGCGCGCTCGGCACCGCGATCCTCGGCGCGGTCATGGCCGGCGAGATCGCCGACAGGCTGCCCGGTTACCTCGGCCCGGTCGCCAAGGACATCCCGGCGGACAAGATGCACCTGCTGGAGCAGGCGGCCGCCTTCGGCACGGCACCCACCCAGGGCCTGCCGGACCAGGTCGCCCAGGTGATCACCAACGCCGTCCACAGCGCGTTCATGGACGGCATGCACCTGGCCTTCCTGGTGAGCACCTGCGTCGCCATCCTCACCGCGATCCTGGCGCTGTTCGTCAAGCGCGGCAGCCAGTCGACCGAGGGCGCGCCCGTCCACGTCGGCTGACGACACACCGTGCGCGAAAGCCCGGCTCCCGACCCCGAGCGGCGGGAGCCGGGCCTTTTCCTGGACGGGCCCCGGATCCGCATAGACTCGTTGGCGTGAGCACGAAGATCCTTCCTGAGCAGGAAACCACGCCGCGGCTCTCGCATGGCGACGGCGACCACGAGCGGTTCGCCCACTACGCCGACAAGCACAAGATCACCGAAAGCATGGTGACCGGCACGCCGATCCGCGCCCTGTGCGGCAAGGTATGGGTGCCCAGCCGCGACCCCAAGAAGTACCCCGTCTGCCCTGAATGCAAGGAAATCTATGGGGGTCTCCCCAAGGGCGGAGACGGGGATGACAACAAGCAGTAACAAGCAGTAACAAATAGTGAGTGTCGATCACGGGTGATCGCCCCACGGTGCAGCTAAGGTCGCGATGTTGACCAGCTCATGCCGTATCGGGGGATTGCATGGCTCGGCGCGTGTCTGCCGCTGCTCTGATGTGCCTGCTCGCTGTCGGGCACGTCGCCGTACCACCCGCGGAAGCCTCCGCGACCACACCTGAGGGCTGCCGGCCCGCCATACAGGACGCTCACGGGCATGCCGCGGGTGGCCGCGCCGAGCCCGACCACCACGAACCCGTCGATGACGTGCTCGCCGACCTTCAGGAGCGGCTGCGCGGGCGGTCGGCGGGCCCGGCGGCCTCGGTCACCGTGCCGCTGTGGGTGCACGTGCTGACCGACGGCAACCTGCGGCCCACCGACGAGGCGGTCGCCAGCCAGGTGGCCATCATCAACGCGGCCTACGCGGGCTCGTACGGCGGCGCCGACACCGGCATACGCTTCCGTCTCGACGGCGTGACCATCACGAACCGGCCGCAGTGGTTCGCCAACCCGCTGGCCAACGACACGGCGATCAAGACGGAGCTGCGCCGGGGCGGGTCCGACACGCTCAACCTGTACATCGGCCAGCTCACCCCCCTGATGCTCGGCTACTCGACCTATCCGTTCTGGTACCAGACCATGCCGCGCACCGACGGCGTCGTGGTCGACTGGCGCAGCCTGCCGGGCGGCTCGCTGGCCAACTTCAACGGCGGGCGCACCGCCGTCCACGAGATCGGGCACTGGCTCGGGCTGTTCCACACCTTCGAGAACGGCTGCACGGGGACCGGCGACGGAGTGGACGACACGCCGCCGCAGGCGCAGCCGACCGCGGGCTGCCCCGAGGGCAAGGACACCTGCGCCCAGCCGGGTCTCGACCCGATCCACAACTACATGGATTACAGCTACGACGGGTGCATGACGGAGTTCACCCAGGGACAGGCGGTCCGCATGCACGAGATGTGGGCGGCCTACCGGGCGCTGCGGTCGGAGGCGGCCTCGGCGGGCGCCCAGCTCGCCCCGGCGCAGGCCGGCTCCCAGACCATCACCCCGGCGCAGGCCGGCTCCCAGGCCGTCACCCCGGCCGGGACTGCCGCCCAGCCGGCCCCGGCTGCCACGGGCGCCCAGCAGCCTGCTCCGCCCGCAGTCGTGGGCCAGCAACCGGCGCCGGCCGCCGTGGAGCAGCAACCGGCCCCGGCCTCGGCGGGCTCCCCGCAGCCCGCCCCCGCTTCAGGGGGCCAGCAACCCGCACCGGCCGCCGCGGGATCCCAGGCGCCCGCCGCGGCTCCCTCGGGCCAGCAGCCCGCCCCTGCTTCCGCGGGCGCCCAACAGGGGGCTCCGGCTTCCGGGGGCGCCCAGCAGGGAGCCCAGCCCGGTACGGCGGCCGCGGGCGGCGCGCCTGCCGGCTCCCCGGCTCAGCCCGGCCCTGACTCCGAAGACTTCCCGATCGTGCCGGTCATGATGGACGTCCTGCCCGACGGGCCGATGGCGGGCAGGCCGGTGCGCATCAAGCCGAGGAAGGTCACCCCCGTCAGGGGCCGCTGAGGCGGCGACAAGGTGTGATTCCGGTGCAACTAGGATGTTGGGGTGACAGCACCGAAGAGTCTCGACACTCCATACGCACCTCCTCGTATCTTCGGTCCTGAGTACCGCACGGCGACCATCGGCATCCTGCTCTGCGTGACTCTCGTCGCCTTCGAGGGGATGTCCGTCGGCGTCGTGATGCCCGCGATCTCACGCGAGCTGGACGCCCTCGACCTGTACGGCATGAGCTTCTCCGCCTTCCTCATCGCGGGGCTGTTCGCCAACGTCGTGGCCGGGCTGTGGTCGGACCGCAAGGGCCACGCGCTGCCGTTCGTGGCCGGTGTCGCGCTCTTCGTCGTCGGCATGGCGCTGGCCGGCGCGGCGACCACCAAGGAGCTGTTCGTCCTGGCCAGGGTGGTGCAGGGGCTGGGTGGCGGCGCCGCC
Organism: Nonomuraea sp. NPDC003727; assembly: GCF_053586935.1. Classification (NCBI taxonomy): domain Bacteria; kingdom Bacillati; phylum Actinomycetota; class Actinomycetes; order Streptosporangiales; family Streptosporangiaceae; genus Nonomuraea; species Nonomuraea sp. NPDC003727. The sequence goes on along the minus strand of NZ_JBSFNE010000013.1, from coordinate 38,781 downwards.
ATCGTCGCCATCTACGTCATGATCGCCCGTGTCTACCCGCCGGAGGTCAGGCCCAGGGTCTTCGCGGGGCTCTCGGCCGCGTGGGTGGTGCCCGCGATGGTGGGCCCCGCGGTCGCGGGGCTGGTGGCAGACTCCGTCGGCTGGCGCTGGGTCTTCTACGGCATCTGCCCGCTGGTCGTGCCCGCGCTGGTCATGCTGCTGCCGGCGCTCAGGCAGAGCGTCCACGACGGCGCCGAGTCCGGCTCGGGCGCGGCGCTGCGGATCCTGTCGGCCGGGGCCACCGCGGCGGGCGCGGGAGTGCTGCTGTTCGGCGTCGACCAGATGCACAGGTCCGCCGTCATCGGCGCGCTGGCGACCCTGGGCGGCGCGGGCCTGCTGGCGTTCGGGCTGCCGAGGCTGCTGCCGCCGGGCGCGCTCAGGCTGGCCCGCGGACTGCCCACCACGATCATGCTGCGCGGCATGTACTCCGCGGCCTTCTTCGGCGTCAACTCCTTCATCCCGCTCGTCCTCACCCAGGTCCAGCACTTCGGCACCGCCCAGGCGGGCATCGCGCTCACCACGGGCGCTCTCGGCTGGTCGGCCGGCTCCTACCTGCAGAGCAAGCGCGCCTTCCCGCCGGAGAAGCTGCTGCGTACCGGCGCCGTGGCGGTCCTGCTCGGCGTGCTGGCCACGATGCTGACGGCGCTGCCCGCCTTCAGCGGCTGGATCGCCGTGCCCGCCTGGATCATGGCCGGCCTCGGCATGGGCATCTCCGTCACCACGGTCAGCGTGACCATGATGCGGCAGTCGCCGGAGGCCGAGCAGGGCAAGAACTCCGCGGCCCTGCAGGTCATGGACACCCTCGGCTCCGCACTGGCCATCGGCGTCGGCGGCGCGCTGATCAACCTGATCGGCCACGCGCCCGCCGAGATCAGCACCGGCTTCGTGGTGATCGCGCTCCTCATGGGCGCCGTCGCGCTGACGGCCCTGACCGTCGCCCCCAGGATCAGGGCCTGAACTCATTTCCCCCTCGCGCCCCAGCGATCACGAATCCGCTGATGGCCGCGCCAAGGAGTGGTAAGACGGCGCCATGGACGACGATCGCCGGGTGTGGCCCCCCGGCTCCCGCGACCCGGAGCCGCCCTGGAACCCTCAGCTCAGGCGCACGGCGCGGCGATCGGACCCGGAGCCGCGGCCCGAGTCGCTGCCGCCGTCGGCCCGCCTGTACGGCGCCCCCGCCGCGCCGCGGAGGGCCGTCGGCCGGTGGCGTTCCAGGGTGGGGGCGGTGCTCGCGCTGGCGGTCGCGGGCGGGCTGGGGACCGGGCTCGTCGTGATGGCGCTGCGGCAGACCGTACCCGAACAGGCGCCGGCGGCGCGGCTGGTCGACGCGGCGGCCGGCGTCTCGATCCCGCTGCCCGAGGGGTGGCGGCAGGACCCCCTGCCGCCGGTGACGGGCTTCACGTCGGCCGCGCGCTCGGCGGGCGGGGCGCTGGTGATGGCGCGGCCCAGCGACCCGCCCGCCGCCGCCGGGTCGGCCCTGGCTCCCGCGGCGAAGGCGACCGCCGAGGCGGCCACGCTCTACGCGCGCCTGCTGCTGCACGGCGACACGGTGACCGTCGTCGATGACCGGCGCATCACCGTCGGCCCGTACGATGGGCACACGCGTTCGCTGCGCGCGGAGTACAAGGACGTGGTGAACCGACCGGCGTATCTTCGAGTGATGCTTCTCACGAAGCCGGGCAGCAGCGTGGTCGTCGTCGGCCTGCTGCAACCCGACGAAACCGCCAGCAGGCACGCGCTCGACGCGGTGATGACGAGCGTGCGACAAACCCCCTAGCACGCAGAGGTGAGCTTGGCCAGGATCCCCTTAGCACGGCACGTCCTGTCGGTGCCCCCGATTACCCTTGGGTCACTGTGAGAGAGCGAAGCACACGAGTCCCAGAGGTGATGGCGTGAGTACGTTCGCGGCATCCCACCTGTCGCCCTCCTATCCCGACCGGGCCGCATGGGGCACGGCGACCAAGCTGCGCGCGTGGCAGCAGGAGGCCTTCGACCTCTATTTCAGACGCGAGCCACGGGACTTCATGACCGTGGCGACCCCGGGGGCGGGCAAGACGACCTACGCGCTGCGCATCGCCAGCGAGCTGCTCGCGCAGAACGTGATCAGGGCGATCACCATCGTCACGCCGACCGAGCACCTGAAGCGTCAGTGGGCCGACGCCGCCGGGCGGGTCGGCATCGCGATCGACCCCGAGTTCAAGAACAGCCAGGGCACCACCTCCCGCGACTACACCGGTGTCGCGGTCACCTACGCCCAGGTCGCCATGCACCCCGCGCTCCACCGGGCCCGCACCGAGGCGCGCAAGACCCTCGTCATCTTCGACGAGGTCCACCACGCCGGTGACGCCAAGTCGTGGGGCGACGGCATCCGTGAGGCCTTCGAGCCCGCCACCCGGCGCCTGCACCTGACCGGCACGCCGTTCCGCTCCGACGACAGCCCGATCCCCTTCGTCGAGTACGCCGACGACGCCGAGGGCTTCAAGCGCAGCGTCTCCGACTACTCCTACGGCTACGGCCCTGCCCTCGCCGACGGCGTCGTCCGCCCCGTCATCTTCCTGGCCTACTCGGGCGAGATGAAGTGGCGGACCCGCGCGGGCGACGAGATCGCCGCCACGCTAGGCACCCCGCTGACCAAGGACCAGCTCTCCCAGGCCTGGCGGGCAGCCCTCGACCCGAAGGGCGACTGGATCCGGCAGGTCATGCAGGCCGCCGACCGCCGCCTGACCGAGGTACGGCGCGGCGTGCCCGACGCGGGCGGCCTGGTCATCGCCACCGACCATGAGGCGGCCCGCGCCTACGCCCGCCACCTGCGCAACATCACCGGCGAGGGCGCCACGGTCGTGCTCTCCGACGACCCAGGCGCGTCCAAGAAGATCAAGCAGTTCGCCGCCTCCCAGGACCGCTGGCTGGTCGCCGTCCGCATGGTCTCCGAGGGCGTCGACATCCCGCGCCTGTGCGTCGGCGTCTACGCCACCTCGACCTCCACCCCGCTGTTCTTCGCCCAGGCGGTCGGACGCTTCGTCCGGGCCCGCAAGCGCGGCGAGACCGCCTCGGTCTTCCTGCCCTCGGTGCCGACCCTCATGGGGCTGGCCAACGAGATGGAGGTCGAGCGCGACCACGTCCTCAACAAGCGCCCGCCGGAGGACGGCCTCGACGACAGCCTGCTCGACGACGCCAACCGCAGGAAGGACAGCCCCGACGTCCTCGGCGACGAGCTGCCGTTCGAGACGATGGAGACCTCGGCGACCTTCGACCGGGTGCTGTTCGACGGCGGCGAGTTCGGCACGGGCGCCGCGGTCGGCTCGGCCGAGGAGGAGGACTTCCTCGGCCTGCCGGGGCTGCTGGAGCCCGACCAGGTCGCCTCGCTGCTGCGCAAGCGCCAGGCCGACCAGCAGGCCGCCAAGCGGCGCGCGGCCAAGCCCGCCGAGCCGGAGCTGTCGCCCCACGAGCGGCTGGCCGAGCTGCGCAAGGAGCTCAACGGCCTGGTGGGTGCCTGGAACCACCGCACCGGGCAGCCCCACGGGGTGATCCACTCCGAGCTGCGCCGCTCGTGCGGCGGTCCGCCGATCGCGCAGGCGACGGGCGAGCAGGTGCAGGAGCGCATCGACAAGATCCGCCAGTGGGCGACGCAACGATCCCGCTGACCCGCTGACGACGAAGCGGCCACCAGGGTGCACCTGGTGGCCGCTTCGTCGTTGTGGCGCGGACGGCGAGGAGTCCGTGGCGCGGCCGTACGGACGCGCGGCGCGGAGCCTGCCGGGAGGGCGTCAGGGATCCTGCCGATCGGCGATGTCGCGTCCGGTGCGCCCGTCGACCGGCTGGTAGCGGGTGCGCTGCGGCACCTCGATGGCCATCCGCAGCCATGCCGTGTCGCCCGCGACGTGGACGGGGACGGTGCGCGCCCCCTTGGGCCGGCTGTCCCAGGGACCTTCGTGCACCCAGACCCGCAACTGGCCTCCCTTCGGGCGCAGGACGACCTTGGCGGTCTGGCACTCGTCGGGCCGCGCCGACCAGAACAGCTCCAGGCGCTGGTGGTCCCTGGCCAGCCGTGCCGTCTGCGGGACGGGCGCCCGCGCCGGGCACTGCGCCGCGATCGGCCGCGGGGGAGCGGGGACGTCGTGCGCGACGACGTCGGAAACCTCATGGCCGGGGCTCAGCACCACCGTCGCCCCCTCCAGCGCGGCCAGCGTGAGCAGGGCGCCGATCCTGGCCGTGACGCGGCCGCGGAAGACGATCCACAGGCACAGCGGCGACAGCACGAGCCAGGCGAGGCCGAGAGCGATGGACAGCATGGGACGTCCTCTACGCGTCGGGTGAGCTTGCTAGCTCTCCGTAGTAGCGCGGCAGCGGAGAGTTCTCATCGCCTTGACTATCACATCATCGGGCGGTTGCGCGCTGTCTACCCGGCGTGGCGTCAGCTGACCATCGGGGCGCCGCTCAGCACGGCGCCCGCGTCCTTCAGCTGTCCCAGCGCCGCCTGCGTGGTGTTCCTGGACACGCCCGCCGTCAGGCCCAGCAGCACCCGCACCGCCAGCCCGTGCTCGACCGCGTCGAGCGCCGTGGCGCGCACGCAGTGGTCGGTGGCGATGCCGACGACGTCGACCGCGTGCACGCCGCGCTCGGCCAGCCACGTGGCCAGCGGGACACCCGACTCGGAGGCGCCCTCGAAACCGCTGTAGGCCGCCGCGCCCGCGCCCTTGCTGAAGACCTCCTCCACCTTCGAGGTGTCGAAGCTGGGGTGGAAGTCGGCGCCGCTCGTGCCCGCGACGCAGTGCGGGGGCCAGGTGGTGGCGTAGTTGGGCTCGTCCGCGAAGTGGACCCCGGGGTCGACGTGGTAGTCGCGCGTGGCCACCACGTGGTCGTAACGATGCGCTGCGACGTGCTCGCTGATCGCCTTGGCGACTGCGGCGCCACCCTGCACCGGAAGGCTGCCGCCCTCGCAGAAGTCGTTCTGCACGTCCACGATGATCAATGCGGTGCTCACACTATCGAGCCTACTCACGACGTGCCGCTTCTGCCCGGGCGGCGGGGGCCTGTCCAGATCAGGGGGCTCAGGCGAACTCGGTCGGGATCGCCGCGTACCCCCTGCCGAGGTGCAGCGCCTCCAGCGGCAGCCGCGCGACGGCCCCGCGGTGCCGGTCGCGCGCCGCGTCCAACGGCTCCCTGCCGACGATCTCGCCGTCGCGCACCAGCTGGTGCAACAGCGCGACGCCGTCCTCCGGCGCCGAGCCGGAGGTGGTCACCAGCTCGGTCTCGTAGTGCCCGCGCTCGTCGAGCAGGCGGAAGGCATGCTTGCGCCCCCCGCGCGACGGCTTGCCGACCGACCGCTTGGCGACGGGCTCCAGCGTCCCCTCGGCCGTCTCCCTGGACACCATCTTGTAGACGAGCGCGGCCGTGGGCACGCCCGAGCCCGTCACGAGCGAGGTGCCCACGCCGTAGCCGTCGACGGGCGCCGCGGCGAGCGCCGCGATGGCGTACTCGTCGAGGTCGGAGGTGACCAGGATGCGGGTCTTGAAGGCGCCGAGCGCGTCGAGCTGCTCGCGCACCTCCTGCGCGGCCGCCGCCAGGTCGCCGGAGTCGATGCGGACCGCGCCGAGGTCGGTGCCCGCCAGCTCCACCGCCGTCCGCACGGCCTCGGCGACGTCATAGGTGTCGACCAGCAGCGTCGTGCCCTTGCCGAGCGAGGCGATCTGGGCCGCGAAGGCGGCCCGCTCGCTGTCGTGCAGCAGGGTGAAGGCGTGCGCGGCCGTGCCCCTGGTCGGGATGCCGTACTCCCGCCCCGCCATCAGGTTCGACGTCGAGGAGAACCCGGCGATGTAGGCCGCGCGCGCGGCGGCGACCGCGGCCCGCTCGTGCGTACGGCGGGAGCCCATCTCGATGAGCGGCCTGGTGCCCGCCGCGTTGGCCATGCGGGAGGCCGCGGAGGCGATCGCGCAGTCGTGGTTCAGGACGGACAGGATGAGCGTCTCGAGCACGACGGCCTCGGCGAAGGTGCCCTCCACGACCATGATCGGCGAGCCGGGGAAGTAGAGGTCGCCCTCGCGGTAGCCGTACACGCTCCCGGAAAATCGGTAATCGGCGAGAAACTCCAGAGTCGGCTCGTCCACGATGCCGTGCTCCCGGAGAAAGGTGAGTTCATCCTCACCGAAACGGAAGTGCTCGAGCTCATCCAGCACCCGGCCGGTGCCGGCGACCACCCCATACCGCCGTCCTCCGGGCAAATGGCGGGCGAACACTTCGAAGACCGCCCGCCGGCCCGCCGCCCCGCTCCGCAGGGCCGCCTGCAACATCGTCAGCTCATAGTGATCTGTAAGCAACGCAGTGCTCATGGTCATACTCACGAGTTCGAGACTACGGCCCAGATAGGGCAGACTCGGGGATGTGGGTAGCACCGCTCCAATCGCCGTCGAGCGTCCTTCAACGGACGTCCGGCCCGATCTGCCATGGGTCACGATCGTCTGGAACGACCCGGTCAACCTGATGTCCTATGTGACCTACGTGTTCCAGACCGTGTTCGGCTACTCCAAGACGAAGGCCGAGAAGCTCATGATGGACGTCCACCACAAGGGCAAGGCCGTCGTGTCGAGTGGCACGCGTGAAGAGATGGAACGCGATGTGCAGATTCTTCACTCCTACGGCCTGTGGGCGACACTCCAGTCGGACTCGCTCTCGTGAGGTGGTACGGGTGAGTTCGGGTTTCAGATCCCGCCACGGCGGCGGCGTCATCGCGCAGTTCGAGGCCGCCGAGGTCTCGATCCTGCGCTCGATGGTGACGCAGGTGCTCGGCCTGGTCACGCCCGGTCAGACCGGCGACGACCCGCTGGAGCGCGCGCTGGGCATCGGCGCGGCCGAGAAGCCCACCGATCCGGTGCTGGCCCGGCTGTTCCCCTCGGCGTACGCCGACGACGCCGCGGCGGGGGAGTTCCGCCGCTACACCGAGGCGACGTTGCGGGAGGGCAAGCGGGCCGACGCGCAGACCATGCTCGACACCGCCCGCCCCGGGCGCACGGAGCTCACGGCCGAGCAGGCGCAGGCGTGGCTGCGCTCCCTCAACGACCTACGGCTGGCGCTGGGCACGCGGCTGGAGGTGACGGAGGAGGTGCACGAGGAGATCGCCGCGATGTCGGAGGACGATCCCCGGTACCCGGCGTTCGTGACCTACGACTGGCTGACCTACCTCCAGGACACCCTCGTCCGCGCGCTCTGGTGACTCCCGTCCGCCTCCCGCCTTCCTGCTGCCCCGTCTCCCCTGTTTCCCGTCTGGCGGGATCGCGCGCCGGAGCGCCCCTCCGGGGTCGAGCAGCTCGTGACGGCCCGGGTAATCTCTGCAGCATGCTGACGATCTCGCAGGATCTTGTCGACAAGATCATTGCGCACGCCCGTGCCGATCACCCCGACGAGGCGTGCGGGGTGATCGCCGGTCGTGACGGCGTTCCTGAGCGGTTCGTCCCGATGGAGAACGCCGAGCGCTCACCCACCTTCTACCGCTTCGACTCGATCGAGCAGCTGAAGGTGTGGCGGGAGATGGACGACCGCGACGAGGAGCCCGTCGTGATCTACCACTCCCACACCTCCACCGAGGCCTATCCCTCGCGCACCGACGTGTCCTACGCCTCCGAGCCGAACGCGCACTACGTCCTCGTCTCGACCAGGGAGGAACTCGGCGACCAGCCCGAGCTCCGCTCGTACCGCATCGTCGACGGGGTGATCACCGAGGAAGAGGTGACCATCACGTGAGACGGCGAACCGTGGCGATCCGCGCCGTGGGTACACTGCTGTCCATGACGGTCCGGCCTGTGCAGAGCTTCCTCTTCGCGCACACTCCGTCCGTCGTCGTCTACGACTGTCGCTGACCGGCGGTTTCACGGAATCCCAGATCCCGCACCGGTGTTTGCCCGGTGGACGACGACTTGAACGAGGAGACTGACCCGCGATGGCCATCGAGGTTCGCATCCCGACCATCCTGCGCAACTACACCGACGGCGCCAAGGCCGTCGACGCCGAGGGCGCCACACTCGACGAGCTGATCAGCAACCTTGAGGCCCGGCACCCGGGCATCAAGGAGCGCCTGGTCGACCAGGGCGCGCTGCGCCGTTTCGTGAACGTGTACCTGAACGACGAGGACGTCCGCTTCCTCGGCGGGCTCGAGACGCCCGTCTCGGACGGCGACACCGTGACCGTGCTCCCGGCCGTCGCGGGCGGCTCGCGCTAACGCTCCGCGCCAGCCCGGTCGCCTCTCGCTCGCGTCGCACGGTCTCTTCCGGCCTGGTCCGGGCCGAACCGGCTCCGTCCCTCCCGATCCGGGCCGGAGGGCTCCGCCCGGCCGACCCGGTGGAACGACCGGTAGGCACACCTGAGGGAACGGCGCACCCCGCTGAGGCCCGTTCCCTCCGGGGGAAGCGCTCGGGCGGACCCTCCGGGGGAAGCGCTCGGGCGGCGGCCGGGTCAGGCCGTCAGGCCGTGCCGCCCGCTCCGGAGCCGGCACGCCGATCAGTCTCCCGAGCCGGCCCGGCCGCCGAGCCTCCCGGCCACGTCAGATCGGTGCGGGCCGGCCGTCCGATCCTGGTTGGTCGGCGCGGTCCGTGCGGTGCCGGACGACGGCCGGGGCGCCGCCCGGCGGGCGGACGCCGGAAGCCTCGTGGCACGATTCGTCATGTCACATCCAGATCCCTGTGAACGCCGAAGCGGAAGCCGTACACCATGCGCTTTGACTCCCTGATCGACTCGGTCGGTCGCACGCCGCTCGTGGGCCTGCCCAGGCTCTCGCCTTCCGACGACGTCCGGATCTGGGCCAAACTGGAGGATCGCAACCCCACGGGCTCGATCAAGGACCGTCCCGCCCTGTGGATGATCGAGCAGGCGGAGAAGGACGGCCTGCTCACCCCCGGCTGCACGATCCTGGAGCCCACCAGCGGCAACACCGGCATCTCGCTGGCCATGTCGGCCAAGCTGAAGGGCTACAGGCTGATCTGCGTCATGCCCGAGAACACCTCCGAGGAGCGCCGCCAGCTCCTCCGGATGTGGGGAGCGGAGATCATCTCCTCGCCCGCGGCGGGCGGCTCCAACGAGGCGGTCAGGAGAGCCAAGCAGCTCGCTGCCGAGAACCCCTCGTGGATCATGCTCTACCAGTACGGCAACCCGGCCAACTGGCGCTCCCACTACGAGTCGACGGGCCCCGAGATCCTCGAGGACCTGCCCACCGTGACGCACTTCGTCGCGGGACTCGGCACCACGGGCACGCTCATGGGCGTCGGCCGCTTCCTGCGCGAGCACGTGCCCGGCATCCAGATCGTGGCCGCCGAGCCGCGCTACGGCGAGCTCGTGTACGGCCTGCGCAACGTCGACGAGGGCTTCATCCCCGAGCTGTACGACGAGTCGGTGCTCACCACGCGGTTCTCCGTCGGCTCCGGTGACGCGCTGCGCCGTACCAGGGAACTGCTGGCCTCGGAGGGCATCTTCGCCGGGGTCTCGACCGGCGCGGCCCTGCACGCGGCGCTGGGGATGGCGGCCAAGGCGGTCAAGGCGGGGACGCGGGCCGACATCGTGTTCGTGGTGGCCGACGGCGGGTGGAAGTACCTGTCGACCGGGGCCTACGAGGGAACCCTCGACGAGGCGGAGAGCAGGCTCGAAGGCCAGCTCTGGGCCTGATCCCGGCCAGGGGGCTCGGCCCTGGCCGCGGTGCCCTCACGGCACCGGGTCACTCCGCCAAGCCCCGCTGGGCTCGGCGGTGGCGAGGGGGCAGGACAGCTTCGTACTGGTCGCAGACCCTGGGTGTCTAGCGCAGCTCGGACTCCAGCAGTCCCATCATGAGGAAGTCGTGACGCCTGCCCCTGCTGCGGAAGGCCTGCCTGCGCCTGCCCTCCTCGACGAAGCCCACCTTCTTGTACACGTGGACGGCGGCGGCGTTGTCGGCGACGACCCAGAGCATGATGCGGTGCAGGCCGATCTCCTCGAAGGCGTACCGGCAGATCACCCGCAGCGCGTCGGTGGCGTGGCCGCCGCCCCAGTGGTCGCGGTCGCCGATCGCGATGCTCTGCAGGGTGGCCTCGCCGTGCACGAAGTCGGTGTCGCCGAGCGCCAGGTACCCGATCAGCTTCTGCTCGGCGAGCGTCTCGATGCCCAGCAACATCTCCTCGAAGGTGTTGCGCGGCCGGTTCTCGCCCTTCTCCTCGCTCTGCGCGAGCGAGATGGGCGGCGAGCCGTCCATCCAGCGGCCGATCTCCGGGTCGTGGTACCAGCGCCACATGAGTTCGCTGTCGGCAGGCTCCAGGGCTCGCAGGCGTACGCGCTCTCCGGTCAGCATGGGGATGTGTCTCCCTCCCTAGGGGTTCGGCGGCCACACACCTATCGAGCCGGTCGGCCGGCGCGCAACGCATTTTCCGGGACATCGGTCATGCGGGGACGCGCGCCCGCCGGGCGGAGACGTCGCGACCACGGCACCCGGCGCCGCTCGGTACCGGTACGTCACCGCAGGTCGGGGGACGTCGGTCAGGCGTGACCGGTACGGTCCCCGGCCGGCGTCGCCTCTCCTTCGCAGATGTAGCATCGGCAGGAGTGGAGGCGATGTCGTGATCGCACTGGTGACCGGCGGGAATCGCGGGATCGGGCTGGAGGTCGGCAGGCAGCTCGCCGACCTGGGGCACACCGTCCTGCTCACCGCCCGTTCCCTGCAGGCGGCCACCGCCGCGGCGAGCCGGTTGGGGCCCGCGGCGCATCCGCTGCGGCTCGACGTCACCTCGCAGGAGGACACCGAGCGGGTGGCGGCTGAGATCGCCGACCGGTTCGGCCGCCTGGACGCGCTCATCAACAACGCCGCCATCACCTACGACACGTGGCAGCGAGCCGTCGACGCCGACCTGGACGTCGTCAGGGAGGCGGCCGAGACCAACCTGTACGGCCCGTGGCGGCTGGTCCAGGTCCTGCTGCCGCTGCTGCGCAAGAGCAGGCATCCCCGGATCGTGAACGTCTCCAGCGAGGCGGGGTCGCTGGCCGGCATGGGCGGCGGCACCCCCGCCTACACCGCCTCGAAGGTCGCGCTCAACGGCCTCACCAGGATGCTTGCCGGTGAGTTGCGGCCCGAGGGGATCCTGGTCAACGCGATCTGCCCGGGGTGGGTGGCCACCGACATGGGCGGGCCCGGTGGTCGTCCGGTCGTGGCGGGCGCGGCGGGCATCGTCTGGGCGGCCACGCTGCCCGACGACGGCCCGACGGGAGGCTTCTTCAGGGACGGCCGGCCGCTGCCCTGGTGACCGGGCGCCACGTGGGGCCGCCGCGGACGGATGGAACGAGAAGGGCCGCGCCCCGGGAGTCCCCGGGGCGCGGCCCTTTCGATCGTCGGCTCAGTTGAACAGGACGCGGAGCGAGAAGTCGGCCTCGCCGCCGCTCTGCTTGCCGCTGAAGCCCACCGCGCTGAAGACCTTGGCGTTGGCCTGGTCGTCGCCGGAGAGGCTGTTCAGGTACAGCGGCTCGATCTTGTCCACGTCGACGAACAGGGCGAAGGTCGCGCTGGAGGCGTCGGGGATCGCGTTCTTGAAGTTCTCGCTGTCGCCCAGCGCGCCGTCCTCCGACAGCAGCTTCGCGTACTCGGGCGTGGTCGCGAGGGTGAACGTGCCGTCGCCGGGGACCTTGGCGATCTGCGGCGCGGGCTGGCCCTGGTCGGTGAAGGCCTTCTCGATCTTCCCGATGACCTCCTGCGCCTTGGCCGGGTCAGTGACGATCTTGACGCCTGCCTTGGGCATGCCGCCCTGGTCGAGGTTGGCCAGGCCGTCGCCGTCGAGCGCGACGGTCAGGTTCTTGCCGAGCAGCGTCGCCAGGTCCGCGGGCAGCGTCAGGCCGTACTTCTGCTGGGCCATGTCCACGAACTGCTGGAAGCCGGCGCCCTCCTCGGTCGCGGCCAGGCTCGTCTGCAGCTCGCCCCACTGCTTGGTGATCGCCTCGTCCAAGCCGGAGATGGACAGCGCGCCCACGGTGGAGGCGGGCAGCGTGGACAGGTCGGCGGCCTGCGGGTCGCCGATCGCCATCGCCTCGGCGCCACGGACGATGCCGGCGAACTCGGCGTAGGCGGAGTCGAAGCGCAGGGCCGCGGCGAACCGGGCGTTCTTCATCTTCTCCAGCATCTGCTTCGACTGCTCGGGCAGCCCGGCCATGTCCGCCTCGGCGAACTCGACCATCTTCCCGAAGCTCATCCACGTCGACAGCACGCCGGGCTCGCCGAGCGCGTCGAGGTCGGAGCTGAAGTCGTCGCTCTCGGCGAGCGTGGGAGCCGCGGCGTACTTGTCGGCCGCCGCCTGGTCCTCGCTGAGGATCGCGTAGTCCTCGCGGAAGGCGATGCCGTACTTCTCGTCACCCATCAGCTTGGCGATGCCGGCCTTGGCCGCTTCCGCGTCCTTGACCTGGACGGCGAAGGCGATGCCGGGATCCTCGTCCTTGGCGGGCGGCGGGAGGACGGCGAGGCCGAGCCTGCTGCCGAGCCACGGGTCCACGTCCTTGGCGAAGTCGACGTCCTTCAGGTCGTCGCTGTCGGACTTGATCGCCTCGAACAGCGCCTTCCGCGGGTCGTCACCGGTGAACGTGTCCTTGGTGACGGTGAACTTCCTGGCCAGGTTGAACAGCGCGATCTTCTGGTTGGCGGCCGGGTCGAGGTCGATGCGGACATAGGCCATCGCGCCGCCGGGAAGCACCTCGTGCGGCTGCGTGCCGCCACCGCCGAGGAAGGAGGCGGCGGCCCAGACGCCGCCACCGCCGACGAGCACGACCAGAAGGGCCGCGATGCCCGCGATCAGCCAGCCCCTGCCACCCTTCTTGCCCGGCTGCGGCTGCGGCGGACCCCACCCTTCAGGGCCCTGCTGCTGCCATCCCGCCGACTCCTGCGGCGCCTGCTCGCCGTAGGAGAACTGCTGCGTCTGCTGGTACGGCTGCTGCTGCTGGCCATGGCCCGGCTGCTGCTGGCCATAGCCCAGCTGTCCATAGCCCTGCTGTCCAGGACTCTGCTGGCCGTAGCCGGGCTGCCCGTAGCCCTGCTGTCCCTGGCCGTACTGCGGTTGCTGGGGCTGCTGGGGCTGCTGCTGGTATGGCTGCTGCTGCTGGTAGTGCTGCTGGGGCGGGTAGGGCTGCTGCGGGTACGGCTGGCCGCCCTGCGGTTGTCCTTCGTTCCATCGGTAGGCCGTGGTCCGGTCCGGATCCTGGCCGCCAGGGGGAGTATTCGCCGACATCACTCAACTCACAATGTGGACTTATTGACCACAGAGAAGTTAGTGCATGTGACTAGAGAGCTGGTTGCAAAGTACTGAAACCGGAAGATTTGCCGCGCAGCCTAGACCCTGCTCAGTTCCTTGCGCAGCGCCGTGAGGTGTACTTCGCCGGTGTCGCTGGAGTCGACGGCGTCCCAGGGCACGAACGTGCAACCCGCGTAGACGACGCGGGCCAGCAGCTCCGACAGCCAGCCGAGACTGCCCTCCCGGTCCCTGGTCAGCCCGAGCATGACGGGAGCGCGATGCGCGGAGACCACGAGCCCCATCACGGTATGGCTGTGCATGGACTCGTCCCTGTTCCTGACCACGCGGACGTCGACCACGTAGCCGACCCACACGCCCCGGGCGTCCCAGACGGACTGGCCCATGAGTGCTGTCAAACCCACCATGATCCAACTCTTCCATCGAGAGGGCGTTTTCGCAGGTAGGCGCGCTGTGATCGGAATGTCGTAGAGTATGGAGCCACTAGAACTTAGTTCGGGAGAAGGTATGACCAAGTTCGACGAGGCGACGCAGGCGATCAGGATCGACGAGGGCGTCTACGACGTGTGCCTCGATCCCGGCTACTCCATCGGCGGCCCGCTCAACGGCGGATACCTGATGGCGGTGCTCCTGCGGGCCGCGGTGGACGCCTCGCCGCACGCGCACCCGGTCAGTACGGCCGTGCAGTTCCTGCGCGCGCCGCGTCCCGGGCCCGCCAAGGTGGTGGTGGAGCCGCTGAAAGCAGGAGGGACGGCGGCGTTCGCGCGGGTGAGGTTGGTCCAGGACGACGTCGCGCAGCTGGAATCACTGGTGACGACGGCCACCTTGACCGACGCCGAGCCGATATACGCGGATAAGTCGGTAATTGGGATGCCGGACATCGCGGAATGCGGCACGCTGCCCGATCCGAAGCCCGAGTCGGGGATGACGTTGAACGCGCAGCTGGAGATGCGCTTCGACCCGCCCACGATCGGATGGCTGCACGGCCGGCCCACAGGGCGTCCCGAGGCGCGCGCCTACTTCAGGATGGCCGAGCCGCAGGACCCCGACCCCTTCGTGCTCGCGCTGGCCGTGGACGCGCTGCCGCCCGTGGTGTTCTCGGCCGGGCAGCGAGGCTGGGCGCCGACCGTCGACCTCACCTGGCACCTGCGCGCGCTGCCCGCTCCCGGCTGGCTCACCCTGCTGGGCAGCGGACGGCTCGTCGCCGACGGGTGGTTCGACGAGGAGGTCGAGGTGTGGGACTCGGCCGGACGGCTGGTGGCGCAGTCACGCCAGCTGGCCCGGGTGGGACGCGGCTGACGCGACCCGCCGGGCGCCCTTGTGAGGATTCTTACGCTGTGGTGATCCCGCAGGTCGCCTACCCTCTGAAACGTGCCGGACGCGAGCATTGGAATCTTCGACAGCGGGGTAGGCGGCCTGACCGTCGCCAGGGCGATCATCGATCAGCTGCCCCACGAGTCCATCACCTACGTGGCCGACACGGCCCGCCAGCCGTACGGGCCGAAAAAGATCGCCGAACTACGCGGCTACGCGCTGGAGGTGATGGACCACCTCGTCGAGAACGACGTCAAGATGCTCGTCATCGCCTGCAACAGCGCCAGCGCCGCCGTGCTGCGCGACGCGCGTGAGCGCTACGACGTTCCCGTGGTCGAGGTGATCCAGCCGGCCACCAGGCGTGCCGTCAAGGCCACCCGCAACGGCAAGGTCGGCGTGATCGCGACGACCGCGACCATCGGGTCGATGGCCTACCAGGACGCCTTCGCCGCCGCCCCCGACGTCACCCTCACCAGCGTGGCCGCCCCGCGCCTGGTCGAGTACGTGGAGCGCGGCGAGACGATGAGCGACGAGCTCATCGAGGTCGTCCGCGGCTACCTGGCACCCGTCCAGGAGGCGGGGTGCGACACCCTCATCCTGGGCTGCACCCACTACCCGCTGCTGACCGGCGCCATCTCCTACGTCGCGGGCGACGACGTCACGCTCGTCTCCAGCGCGGAGGAGACGGCCAAGGACGTCTACCGGATCCTCCACGACCGCGGTCTCGCCAACGGTGCCACCTCCCCCCAGCACCGCTTCCGCGTGACCGGTGACTCCGCGCTCTTCGCCGAACTGGGCAGGCGCTTCCTCGGGCCCGAGATCCAGGCGGTCGAGCTGGCCGCTGTCGGGGGTAGCACCACCTCGAACGGGAGGTCCGCATGAAGGTGACGATCGTCGGATGCTCGGGGAGCTTTCCCGGACCCGACAGCCCAGCGTCCTGCTACCTGGTCGAGGCCGAGGGCTTCCGCCTGCTGCTCGACTTCGGCAGCGGCTCCCTGGGCCCGCTCCAGCGCCACATCGGCCTCTACGACATCGACGCCATCTGCCTGTCGCACCTGCACGCCGACCACTGCCTGGACATCTGCGGCTACCACGTGGTCCGCACCTACGGGCCGGGCGCGCCGTACCCGCGCATCCCGGTCTACGCGCCGCGCGACGCGCCCCGAAGGCTCGCCGCCGCCTACGGCATGCCGGAGGAGCCGGGCCTGGAGACCGCCTTCGAGTTCAGGCCGCTGGCGCCGGGACGGTTCGCGATCGGTCCCTTCGAAGTCACGGCGGGCCTGGTCAACCACCCCGTCGAGGCCTACGGCTTCCGCGTCGCGCACGCGGGTAGGACGCTGGCCTACTCCGGCGACACCGGCGAGTGCGCCGAACTGGTGAAGCTGGCTGACGGCGCCGACCTGCTGCTGTGCGAGGCGTCCTTCGTCGAACGCCCCGGCCTCACGCCCGACCTGCACATGACGGGGCGCCAGGCGGCCGAGCACGCGGCCAAGGCGAAGGCGGGCAGGCTCGTCCTGACCCACCTGGTTCCATGGAACGACAGCGCCACCGTGCTCGAGGAGGCCGCGCACGGCGGCTTCGGCGGACCGATCGAGCTGGCCCGCAGCGGCGCCGTCTACGACCTGACCTGAACGGTCAAGGGCGTTCTTACACGGGGATAGGGTGATCTGCATGTCTCGACAGGATGGACGTGCCCCTGACCAGCTTCGCCCGGTGAAGATCACCAGGGGGTGGCTCGCGCACGCCGAAGGTTCCGTGCTGGTGGAATTCGGCAACACGCGCGTGCTGTGCGCCGCCTCCGTCCAGGACAGCGTGCCGCGCTGGCGCAGGGGCAGCGGGCAGGGCTGGGTGACCGCCGAGTACGCGATGCTGCCGCGGGCCACCAACACCCGCAACGACCGCGAGTCGGTGAAGGGCAAGATCGGCGGGCGCACCCACGAGATCTCCCGGCTGATCGGCCGCTCGCTGCGCGCGTGCGTCGACTACAAGGCGCTCGGCGAGAACTCCGTCCTGCTCGACTGCGACGTCCTGCAGGCCGACGGCGGCACCCGCACCGCGGCGATCACCGGCGCCTACGTCGCGTTGGCCGACGCGGTGGCGTGGATGCGCGAGAGGAAGATGTGCCCCGGCGACCCGCTCGTCGACTCGGTGGCGGCGGTGTCGGTCGGCGTGGTGAAGTCCACGCCGATGCTCGACCTCTGCTACGTCGAGGACGTCGCCGCCGAGACCGACATGAACGTCGTGATGACGGGCTCCGGGGCGTTCGTCGAGGTCCAGGGCACCGCGGAGGGCGCGCCGTTCGACCGGCGGGCGCTCGACCAGCTGCTCGACCTCGCCGCCACGGGCTGTGAAGAACTGACGCTGCACCAGCAGGAGGCACTGGGCCGATGAGAATCGTGCTGGCGACCCGCAACACCGGCAAGATCGTCGAGCTGCGCCGGATTCTCGACGGGTTCGAGGTCGTGGGCCTCGAGGAGTTCCCCGAGATCGGCGAGGTGGCCGAGACGGGCCTGACGTTCGCCGAGAACGCCCTGCTCAAGGCGCACGCCGTCGCCCAGGGCTCCGGCCTGCCCGCCGTCGCCGACGACTCGGGGCTGTGCGTCGACGCCCTCAACGGCATGCCCGGCGTGTTCTCGGCACGCTGGTCGGGCAAGCACGGCGACGACGACGCCAACCTCGACCTGCTGCTCGCCCAGGTGTCCGACGTGCCCGACGCTCGGCGCACCGGCCGGTTCGTGTGCGCGGCCGCGCTGGCGCTGCCGTCCGGCGAGGAACGAGTCGTCGAGGGCGAGCTGACGGGACGGCTGCTGAGGGAACGGCGGGGGAGCAACGGCTTCGGCTACGACCCGATCTTCGTGCCGGACGGGGAGTCGCGCACGACCGCGCAGATGGACCCGGCCGAGAAGGACGCGATCAGCCACCGCGGCCGCGCCTTCCGCGCCCTCGCCCCGATCGTCGCCGCCGTACTCTCCTGACCACGCATCCGCCCTCCGCGCCGGCCATCCTTCCCGTACGGCAAGCCGGGTCAAGGCCACCGCGGTCACCGCTGACCGCCCGTCCGTCACGCCACTCCAGCGGCGACACGCACCCGCCGTGACGTCGCCTGGTTTCGTCACCGGTACGTAAGATCTCCCGCTCCGGGGCGGGCGTAGCGTTTTCCCGTGGAGAGCGTGGAGAGTGGCAAGGCCGTGCCCGCGTGGGCGGCAGCGGTCGTCGGGCTGGTCGCCGGAGCGGTGGCGCTGGGCGTCGGGTACCTGGTCGCGGCGTTGGTGGGGCCGGGTTCGTTCCCCGTCGTCGCGGTGGGCGACGCGTTGGTGGACCTGGCGCCCGCGCCCGCCAAGGAGTGGGCGATCGCGACGTTCGGGGAGAGCGACAAGACGGTCCTCGTGGCCGGGGTGGTGGTCGTGCTCGCGCTCGTCGCCGCCGCGCTCGGGGTGCTGTCACGGCGGGGTGTGGGCCTCGGTCAGGCGGGTTTCGCGGTGTTCGGGATGGTGGGGCTGCTGGCGGTGCTCACCAGGCCGGGCGCGGGCGCCGCCGACGGGCTCGCGACGGTGGTGGGGGCGCTGGCGGGGTCGTGGGCGTTGACGCTGCTGTTCCGGCACGCCGTGCAGCCCCTTCCGGCCGGACCGGCACCCTCCACCTTCACTCGGTCACCGGCCTCTTCTCCACCGGCCTCCCTTTCGGCAGCTGGGTATCCCGCGGCACCAGCGTCTTCTCCGATCCCGGAATCTCCTCCGGCACCCGGATCTTCTGCAAGCCCGAAATCTTCTCCGGCGCCGGGGTCGTCTGCCACACCGGCGTCTTCTCCTGGACCGGAGTCTGCTCCGGCACCGAGGTCTTCCTCGGCTCCTGGTTCGTCTCCTGGACCGGGGTCTTCCTCGGCTCCTGGTTCGTCTCCTGGACCGGCGTCTTCCCTGACCCCCGGATCTGCCTCGACACCCGCCTCTTCTCTTGCGCCGGCGTCTTCTTCGATCCCCAGCTCTTCTGCGGCCAGTCAGGCAGGAGAGCCGCTACCCGCCCTTGACCGGCGGCGGTTCGTGCTCGGCGTGGCTGGTGGGATCGCCGTCGCGGGGGCGGCCGCGGTCGCGGGGCAGGTCCTGTCCGGCCGCCGGGTGGGTGACACGGCCAGGGTCGGCGTGGCGCTGCCGAGACCCGCCACGCCCGCCGGGCCGCTGCCCCGCGGGGCCGACTTCAGGATCGGCGGGCTGTCGCCGTTCGTCACGCCGAACAGGGACTTCTACCGTGTCGACACCGCCATCATCGTCCCCCAGGTGAACCCGAACACCTGGACGCTGCGCATCCACGGCATGGTGGACCGGCCGATCGAGCTCACGTTCGACGACCTGCTCAGGCGACCGCTGACCGAGGCCGACATCACGCTCACCTGCGTGTCCAACGAGGTCGGCGGGCAGTACGTGGGCAACGCCCGGTGGCTGGGAGTGCGGATGGCGGACGTCCTGCGCGCGGCGGGCATCCAGCGCGACGCCGACATGCTGCTGTCCACGTCGGCGGACGGGTTCACCTGTGGCACGCCGGTGGACGTCGTGCTGGACGGCAGGGACGCGCTGTTCGCCGTCGCGATGAACGGGGAGGTGCTGCCCGTCGACCACGGCTTCCCGGTCAGGCAGGTGGTGCCGGGGCTCTACGGGTACGTGTCGGCCACCAAGTGGGTGGTCGACATCAAGGTGACACGGTTCGACGTCGACGAGGCGTACTGGACGCCGCGCGGGTGGGCGGCCAAGGCGCCGATCAAGACCCAGTCGCGGATCGACGTGCCCAAGCCCGGCGCGAGGCTGAGGCGCGGCCGTACGACGATCGCGGGGGTGGCGTGGGCGCAGCACACCGGCGTCGCGGCCGTGGAGGTGCGGATCGACGGAGGCGCCTGGCAGCGGGCCAGACTGGCGGAGGTGCCGGGGCCGGACACCTGGCGGCAGTGGGCCCTGGACTGGGACGCGACGGCGGGCGGCCACACGATCGAGGTGCGGGCGACAGACGCGGCGGGCCGTACCCAGACCGGACGGCAGGCGTCGGTGGCGCCCGACGGGGCGACCGGCTGGCACACCATCTCGGTCCGGGTCGACTGACCGACCCTGTTGTCCGATGGGTCGGCTGACCGGCTTTGGTCGTTCCTGTGAGGGGTCGGCTGACCGGGTCACGCTAGGGGTTGGCTGGCCGGTTCTGGTCGTTCCTGTGAGGGGGGTTGGCTGACCGGGTCATGTGAGGGGTCGGCTGGCCGGTTCTGGTCGTTCCTGTGAGGGGGGTTGGCTGGCCGGTTCCGGTCGCCGCATGATCGATGTTGCCCGGCCGGGAGCGGCCAGGCCGCCCGCAACCGCCGGACACCGTATGGCTTCCGAGACCCAGCAAGATCGACCACCGGGTCGCCGCCATGGGAGCTCGTGCTAATCCGGCTCCAAGGCATAGCGGAGGTAGAAGTCCGGCTTGGCCAAGAAGCGTCGCCAGTGGTCCACCACGTCGAGTTTCTCCCAGGTGGCGGTGACGATGCCGTGGTCACCGAGTTCGGTGATCTGCGCTCCGGGCAGGCTCGCGAGGATCGGTGAATGAGTGGCGCAGATGATCTGGCCGCCGTCTTGGGCTACTCGGTGCATGAGCCCGACCAGTCGCACGCATGAGTGGAACGACAGAGCGGCCTCGGGTTCGTCCATCAGGTACAGCCCCGGTCCCGACACCATGCGCTCGAGCACGGTGAAGAACCCCTCGCCGTGGGATTGCTCCGTCAGGTCCTCTTCCCAGAACCCGTATCTGCCGGAGACGTTGCGCCCGAGGTTGAAGAGGGTTTCCGCCCTGAAGAAGAACGCCCGCCGCTTGAGCCGGGGGCCGTGCAGCAGACGCCATCCCAGAGTGGTCAGCTCGGCATCGAGAACCTCACCCAAGGGAGTGGCCGGGCCCGTGCTGGCGTACTTCGTGCCGGCCTTGCCGCCTTCGGAGTTGATGCCGCACGCATCAGCGATGGCTTCGACGATCGTGGACTTACCCGAGCCGTTCTCCCCGACCAGGAAGGTGACGGGCGCCGTAAGCCTCAGACCATGCTCGGCCAGGTAGCGGACCGGAGCCAGTGTCGCGGGCCAGCCCGAAGGCAGGCTGCGGGCTGTCAGCCGGGTCAGCAACACTCCAGCGCCCTCCTGTGCCTTGATCAGTCGAGCGGCGTGGGCACGCACCGGGCCGACGAGCCTCGGACAGTCGCCGCATCGGGCCGACCGATCGAGGATATGCGCGGCGGCCGACAACCGCGCCGGATCATCGCGGGATTGCGGAGTGCTCGCCGTCCAAGTGTTCAGTCGGTCTCCAGCCAAATCGGCGGAACCTCGTGACGGTGAGCGATCCTCCCCCTACGATCAGTCGTCGATGACGGAAGGAGGCGGCGAGATGTTTCGCGAGAGCCTTCCCGAGGGCCGCTACGACCCGCTGATCGCCGACGGGGTCCGGTGGCGCGACTACGAGCGGGCGGCCGCCGACGTGCCGGAGCCCGTCGCGCAGGATCCCGACTGGTTCGACCTGCCGCACCGCCCGCCGCGGCTGGCCGAGTGCCGGCCGTACGGCGTGCCGGGCGGGCTGGCCCGCGCCGACCCGCAGGCCGAGTCCGACCTGGCGCAGGCGCTGCCGCCGGGCACCAGGTTCGCCGACCCGCGCGGCACGTGGGTGCGGCTGGTCAACGGCATGGGCGCCGCGGAGGACCCGTTCAGGGCGGGTAACGCGGCCGACTGCGCGCTCGCGGTGGTGTCCAGCTGGCACGGCGAGCCGGTGGTCGCGGCGCCGAGGCAGCCCGAGTACGACACGGTGGGCCGCCCCCTGCTCATGGGCGAGTCGGGCGGCACGGCCAGGATCGAACGCTGGATGGGGCAGCGGCTGGAGTTCGTGGGCGAGGGCAGACCGGCCTACCCGGTGATCGCCGGGCGGCTGGCGGAGGCGGGCCACGGCGCGTCGGCGGTCATCGTGGTGCGCTGGCCCGGCGGCGGCTCCCACGCGTGGAACGCCGTCAACGCCGACGGCGAGGTGATCTGGATCGACGCGCAGCGCGGGCACATGGCGGTCGAGCCGCCCTACGAGACGGTGACCGGCGTGTTCTGCGCGATCGTCGACCGGCGGGGTGAGCAGGGGTGAACCTGGACCAGGCGCGCGCGGTGGCGGAGGAGTACTTCAACGGCGGCCGGTCCGAGCCGCTGGAGCTGGGCCTCTACGCCTTCGGCGAGGGCTATGTGGTGTGGGTCAAGGCGTCCGAGCCCGACGACCCGTCGGTGCTGCCCGAGACGGTCGGCGGCGGGTGCATCGTGATCGACAGGCGCACCGGCGAGGTGGCGATCAGGCCGTTGCTCGACCCCGAGACGGTCGCCGAGCAGTGGCCGGGCCGCCACCCGCGCTGACCCCCGGCGCCGGCGGCCGGCGGCCACCGCCGGCCGTACCCGCCGGTGGGCCGGGGCCGCCGCCGGCGAGGTGTCAGCCGCCGGCCAGCGACGACACGATCGACGCGCGGGCCGCCTTGCGCGCCGGCAGCACGGCCGCGAGCACGCCCGCCAGCCCCGACAGCGCCACGAACAGCGCGATCTGCCCGAACGGCACCGACAGTGTCGCGCCCTCCAGCATGGTCCTGACGGCCGCCCAGCCGAAGGCGATGCCGAGCGTCACCCCGACCAGCGCCCCGATCAGGCCGAGCACCAGTGCCTCGACCGACAGCATCCGGCGCAGCTGCGGTCTGGTCAGGCCGAGCGCCCGCAGCAGCGCCGACTCGCGGGTGCGTTCGTGGACCGACAGCGACAGCGTGTTGGCGATGCCGAGCAGCGAGATGAGGATCGCCAGCCCGAGCAGTCCGGTGACGATCATCAGCGTCATGTCGAGCGCGTCGTCGTACTCCCCGCGCACGTCGGTCGAGCTGATCACCTGCACGGTGGGATAGTCGGCGGTGGCCGCCTCGACCAGGTCGCGCGTCCGGTCGGGATCGACGCCGTCCTTGATCTTGAGGTAGAGCTTGGAGTCGGCGCTCTTGCCGAAGTACTGGTCGTAGGAGTCCGCGGCGAGGGTGACGGCGGGCAGCAGGCTCTCGTCGTCGATCAACTGGCCGACCTTGAGCGTCACCGTGCCCTCGCGTTCGGTGGTGAGCTGGAGGGGAGAGCCCTTCCTGAGCCCCCACTCCTTGGCGAGACTCCCGGAGAGGGCGACCTCCCCGGGGCCGAGCGGCTGCAGCTTGGCGGGGCCCGCGAACGTGCCGACCACGCTGTCGTTCTTGCCCACCTTCGCGGTCGTGTCGCGGATCTGCAGGACGGAGTCGAACTCGGGCCTGGCCCGCAGCGTCTCGGCGACCGAGCGGGGGATCGCCGCCTCGCGCTCCTGGGTGGAGACCAGGTAGTCGGCGGGGAACTGCGAGTCGAGCTTGGCCGCCATCGTCACCCTGGTCGAGGCGGTCATCACCGAGATGACAGTCATCAGCGTCACGCCGATGGTCAGCGCGATCGTGGTGGTGGCCGCCCGCTTGGGGTTGCGGCCCGAGTTGTCGACGGCCAGCCGTCCCGGCACGCCGAAGAGCACCTTGGGTATCTGGCCGACCAGCCTGCTCAGCGGCCTGACCAGCACGGGACCCAGGACGAGGACCCCCAGGAAGATCAGCGAGCAGCCGCCCATCGCGACGAACAGCGAGACCTGCTCCCCGGGCGCCATGAACACCGCGGCGCCGGTCGCGCCCGCCCCCGCCAGCAGGAGGAGCGCCGCGACGACCACACGGACCACGCCCGCGCGGAAGGTCTGCTCCTCGCTCTGGCTGCGCAGCGCCGCGATCGGCGCGACGCCGGTGGCCGAGCGGGCCGGCAGCAGGGCCGCGCCCACGGTCACCACGAGGCCCACCGCGAGCCCGATGCCGATCGTCATGGGGGCCAGCGACGGGCCGAGCCCGGTGGGCAGCGGCGCGTCCATGCCGCGCAGCACGGCCATCGCGCCCGCGCCCAGGCCGTAGCCGACGGCCAGGCCGAGCACGGAGGAGACCAGGCCGACCGCCACCGACTCCAGCAGCACCGAGCCGAACACCTGGCCGCGCGTCGCGCCGATGCAGCGCAGCAGCGCCATCTCCCGCGTCCGCTGCGCGACCAGGATGTTGAAGGTGTTGTAGATGACCAGAGCGGCCACCATCATCGCGATCAGTCCGAAGATCAGCAGGCCGAGCTTGATGAACTCGATCTGCACGCCGTTGCGCTTCGCCATCGCCGCGGCCAGCTCGTAGCCGGTCGCGACTTCGTAGTCCTGGCCGACGGCCGCCGTGACGGCCTTCTTGAGCGCGGCGGGGTCGTCACCGGTCAGGTCGATCTCTCGAAAGCCCTTCTCACCCGTCATGCGCTGGGCGGTCTCGGTGGTGAAGCCGATCGCGCCGGTGTAGCCGAGCTCCTGGTCCAGGCCGACGTCGAACAGGCCGACGAGCTTGAAGGACTGCTTGGCGCCCTTGCGGTCGAGCGCCGT
Organism: Nonomuraea sp. NPDC003727; assembly: GCF_053586935.1. Taxonomy (NCBI): domain Bacteria; kingdom Bacillati; phylum Actinomycetota; class Actinomycetes; order Streptosporangiales; family Streptosporangiaceae; genus Nonomuraea; species Nonomuraea sp. NPDC003727. Next base: position 14,740 of record NZ_JBSFNE010000013.1, on the reverse strand, counting down.
GACCGTGTCGCCGACCTTGAACCCCTGCTTGCGCGCGGTGTTCTCGTCGACGACCGCCTGGTCGGCGCCAGCGGGGGCGGTGCCGTCCGTGATCGTGGTCCGGTCGGTGACCGAGATCGCGGTGGTCGGCAGGTCCCCGATCGTCTTGCCGTTCCTGCCCAGCAGCGGGGCGTTGCCGCGCACCTGGCCCTGGGCGTCGGTCACGCCGTCCAGGTCGCGCAGCCGGTCGAGGAGCGGCCCGGGGAGCGACTTCTCCGGCTTCGGCAGGACGGCGACCGCCACCTTCTCGGCGTCCGACGTCACCTTCTGCGCGAACCCGGCCTCGATGGTGTCGGTGAGAACGAACGTGCCCGCGATGAAGCCCACGCCCAGGGTGATCGCCAGCGAGGTGAGCAGCAGGCGCAGCCTGTGCGCCCGCAGGCTTGCGAGGGTCGTCTTGATCACTTGGCTTCCAGCCTCATCAGCGTGTCGAGAACCGACTGGGGCGTGGGCTGGGCCAGTTCGCTGACCAGCTGGCCGTCGCGCAGGAAGACGACACGGTCGGCGTAGGAGGCGGCGACGGGGTCGTGGGTGACCATCACGATGGTCTGGTTGAGCTCGCGGACACTGGTGCGCAGGAACGACAGCACCTCGGCGCCGCTGCGCGAGTCGAGGTTGCCCGTCGGCTCGTCGGCGAAGATCACCTGCGGTTTGCTGATCAGTGCCCTCGCGACGGCGACGCGCTGCTGCTGGCCGCCGGACAGCTCGGTCGGCCGGTGGCCGAGCCTGTCCTTCAGGCCGACGGTCTCGATGACCCGGTCGAACAGCACGGTGTCGGCCTGGCGTCCGGCGATCTCCAGCGGCAGCCGGATGTTCTCCTCGGCGGTCAGCGTCGGCAGCAGGTTGAACGCCTGGAAGATGAAGCCGATCCGGTCCCTGCGCAGCAGGGTGAGCTGCTTGTCGCCGAGCCCGGTCAGCTCGACGTCACCGATGTGGACGTGGCCGCCGGTGACCGTGTCGAGCCCGGCCAGGCAGTGCATCAACGTCGACTTGCCCGAGCCCGACGGGCCCATGATCGCGGTGAAGGCGCCGGTGGCGAAGGAGACGTCCACGCCGCGCAGCGCGTGGACCCGCGTGTCGCCCTCCCCGTAGGTCTTGGTCAGTCCGGTGGCCACCACGGCGGGCCGTAGAGATATCTGTGTCGCTGTCACGCACAAGACGCTATGGGCGGAACAACCGCATTCCCTGGGACCCGAGGAGGGACTTCCCGTCACACCTGAGATGACCCGTATCAGCCTTTCGGCCGATCCGGGATGCGCGGTGCGAGCCGGTCGGGGCTCCGCTCCGGCGACCGGTCGGACGGCACGATCAGCCCCGCCTCGTAGGCGTAGACCACGACCTGCGCCCGGTCGCGCACCCCCAGCTTGGCCAGCACCCTGCCCAGGTGCGTCTTCACCGTCGCCTCCGCCAGCGCCAGCCGCTCGGCGATCTCGGTGTTGGACAGGCCGCGCGCCACCAGCATCATGACCTCGTGCTCCCTGGCCGTCAGCAGGCTGCCGTCGGGCAGCCGCTCGGCGGTCAGCTGCCCGGCGAACCTGTCGAGCAGCCGGCGGGTGGCGCTGGGCGCCATCACCGCGTCGCCGTTGTGCACCGAGCGGATCGCGCTGACCAGGTCGGACGGCGGCACGTCCTTCAGCAGGAAGCCGGAGGCGCCCGCCTTGATCGCCGAGTAGGCGTACTCGTCCAGGTCGAACGTGGTCAGGATGAGCACCTTCGGGCCGTCGATCAGCCTGGTCGCCTCGACGCCGTCCATCCTCGGCATGCGCACGTCCATGAGGACGACGTCGACCTGGACCTCCTTCAGCAGCTCCAGCGCCGAGACGCCGTCGCCGGCCTCGGCCACCACCTCGATATCGGGCTGGGCGCCGAGCACCATCCGGAAACCGGCGCGCAGCAGCTCCTGGTCGTCGACCAGCATGACCCGGATCATGCGGCCACCGGCAGCCTGGCCAGCACCTCGAAGCCGCCGCCCGGCCGGGGGGCGGCCTGGACGGCTCCGCCGTACATGGAGACCCGCTCCCGCATGCCGAGCAGGCCGTGGCCGCCCACGCCGCGTGGAGCGGCGGCGCCCCTGCCGTTGTCGGTGATACGGACCACGAGTTCGCCCCTGCCGTACTCCATCTCCACCGTGGCCCTCGCGCCGGGTCCGCCGTGCTTGAGGGTGTTGGTCAGCGCCTCCTGGACCAGCCGGTAGATCGCCAGCTGCTCGCCCTCCGGCAGGTCCTGCGGGGTGCCGCTCACGCGCAGGTCCACCGGCAGGCCGGAGCCGCGCACCAGCTCCTCCAGCTGGGCCAGACCGGGCTGCGGGGTGTAGTCGGCGGCCTCGCCCGCCGGGTCGGCGGCGTTCTCGCGCAGCACGCCCACCAGGCGCCGCATCTCCGCCAGCGCCTCGCGACCGGTCTTCGAGATCGCGTGGACGGCCTGCCTGGCCTGCTCGGGATCGGTGTCGATGGCGTAGCTCGCCCCGTCGGCCTGCACGATGATCACGCTGACGTTGTGCGCGACCACGTCGTGCAGTTCCCTGGCGATCCTGGCCCGCTCGGCCGCCGCCGCCATCCTGGCCTGCTGGTCGCGTTCGCGTTCGGCCCGCTCGGCCCGCTCCTCCAGACCCTCCAGGTAGCGGCGGCGCGTGTTGGCGTAGATGCCGGTCAGCCAGATCATGACCACGAAGAACGAGCAGCTCAGGAACATGCCGAGGCTGACGGTGTCCCACTGGGACAGGGCCAGGAAGATGCCGAGCTCGGAGACCAGGCCCGCCGCCAGCGCCCACTTGAACGTGCACTGGCTGGCCATGGCGTACATCGCGACCAGCACCGCGCTGTTGGCGGGGAAGGCTGGGACCTCGGTCAGCCACTGCGCGAAGCTGATCAGCGCGACGAGGGCGAACACGGTGCGGGGATGGCTGTTGCGCCAGAACAGCGGCACCACGAGCGTCGCCGTCAGGACCAGGTAACCCACCAGGTCGATCGGTGGACGGACCGTGGGCTGGGTGTAGGAGACCGCCAGGGCGGCGCACAGCGCGATGAGGGGGGTGACCCACAGGACGTCCGTGAGCATGCGGCGATGCTGCGACCAGGCTCGAATCTTGCCGAACACTCCATCACTGTACGTATCGCCACGGGGCCGCCCTTCCGTCTGGAGTCGGAGGCTGATGTACGACCCTGGTCGCATGCCGGATTTACGCGGTATTTATGGGGCATCCGGCATTGTCATCGGTGGGAGCGCCCTCTGGGCGAGTAAAGGGAGATCGTGATGGCGGATCATGATCGCGCCGCAGGGCCGCGCGGTGAAGAGGAAGCACCGCGCGGCCCGGACCCCGAGAGCGCCCCACCACCCGCTTCCGGCGCGTCGCAGGCAGGACCACCGCCTCCGCCGTCCCCGCCGCCTCCGCCGCGGGAGACCTTCGCCGGGTTCGTCCGGCAGAAGCACGCCCAGATCATCGGCGCCGGGCTCATCGGCCTGTTGGCCGGCGGCGTTCTCGGCGGCGCCGCCGTGGCGATCCTGTTCCGCGTCGCCGACCACGGCGACCGTCCCCGGACGGCCCGCTGGGAAGACCATGGCAGGCACCGCTTCGGCGGGCCCGAAAGCTACCGGTTGGACGGCCCGGAAGGGCACCGCTTAGGCGGCCCCGAGGTGTATCGCTGGGGTGGCCCCGAAGGGTACCGGGGGGAGCCGCCCGCCGAGTGCTGGTTCACCCCGCGCGGCCGGACCTGCACCTACCCGTACGCCCGCCCGCCGCTGCCGTCGCCCATGCCGACCACCTCCGTCACCGTGGTGCCGCCGCCGACCGTTGTGCCCACGGTCAAGCCCACGCCTACCGGCTGACCGGCTACCCGCACGCCCCGAGCGTTGTGCCCACGGTCAAGCTCACGCCTACCGGCTGACCGGCTACCCGCACGCCCCGAGCGGACGGCCCTTCGCGTCGAGGTCGACGCCGATGGGCGCGTCCTCGCCCGGGACGCGCGCCTCGACCCTGGTCGACCCGACCCACCGGAGGTCCTCCCTCTCGAGATCGAGGTCGGGACAGGACAGCGACCACTCGCGGCTGAGCAGGCCGGCGTCCTCGCGGATGCTGAGCGTCATCGTGGTCTCGAAGATGCCGTGCTGCTCCCGCACGATCAGGATGAGCGGGCCCGGCCCCTTCACCGCGGCCACCTCGACGGAGTCGAAGATCGACCAGCGCAGCCCGTAGGCCGACCAGCCGAGCATCCCGGCGATCGTCGCGATCACGACGACTGCCCTGGCCCACGGTGTCGGCCTGACCAGCTCGCGCACGCCCAGCCCGCCGAGGACCAGGGCGGTCAGGCCGAACAGCAGCGGGTGGTCGAGCGTGTCGTTGAGCAGGACGAGCTCGGTGGTGACGGTCCTGGTGACGACGACCGTGGCGGCCAGGACGAAGGCGGGGGCCAGGTACAGGAGCGCCAGGAGGGGCCTTCGGGGCATATGGGGGATTATGCCGGTTCTTCTGCTGGAGTACGCGGGATGGGCGGGCGGTCACCGGCTACCCCGGTGGCCGCCCGCCCGCTTGCCGTACAGCCACCGGCTACCCGGTCGCCGCCGGCCCGCTTGCCGTACGGACGCGCTCGCCTAGGAACGGATCAGACGGGCTGCCAGAGAGCCGGCACGTTGGGCGGCTCCCAGCCCGGCAGCGAGGTGTGGGCGATCCGGCAGCGGTACCGGACGCCCTGGTAGCTGACCACGTCACCCACCGCGTACGGCGTCCACGCCGCCCACGTGGTCTCCCCGCCGCCGCCGACCGTCAGCGTGAAGCGGGCCGAGTGGTCGGCGGCGGTGCCGTCGGCGTTGACGGTGATCGGGTACGCCCCCGGCGCCGTACCCGAGGCCGTGGCGATCGTCAGCGTCGCCGTCTGGCCCGAGGTGATGGTCCGCGGGTCGACGGTGACGGTGACCCCGCTGGGCACGTCGGCCGCCGACAGCGTGACGCTCTGCGGATTGCCCGAGGTGACCTGGGTGGACAGCGTGGCCGTGGCCGTCTGCCCCGGCTGCACGGTGGCCGACGACGGGTTCAGCGTCACCGTGTAGTCGTCGGCCGCGCCGCCGCCGACGGCCAGCTTCCACAGCACGTAGGCCGCGGCGTCGGCGTTGCGGTCGAGCGCCGTGGTGCTGACGTTGGCCGGGTAGGTGTCGCACGCGGAGTGGTAGCAGCGGTCGAACGCCTGCCCGGCGGTGCCGCCCCACTTGGCCGCCTGGGCCGTCGTCTTGACCGCCTCGGCGCCGGTGAAGACCCCGCCGACCCTGACGCCCGCGTCCTTGAACGGGGCGTGGTCGCTGCGCCCGTCGCCCGCGGTCTCGATCTCGGTCTGGACGCCGATGCCCGCGTAGTAGTCGTTGAACAGCCGCTGCAGCTGCGCGTCGTCGTCGTAGACGAAGTAGCCCGGGTTGGGCGAGCCGGTCATGTCGAAGTTCAGGTAGGCCTCGATGCCGGACACGCCGCTGGTCTGCACGTAGTACTGCGAGCCGCGCAGCCCCAGCTCCTCGGCGCCCCACCAGGCGAAGCGCACGTGCTTGGTCAGGGTGGGGTTACGGCCGGCCAGCGTGAGGGCCAGCTCCAGCAGCGAGGAGGAGCCGGTGCCGTTGTCGTTGACGCCGGGCCCCGCGGAGACGCTGTCGAGGTGGCTGCCCAGCATGACCACCTGGCCGGCCGGGCCGCCGGGCCAGTCGGCGATCAGGTTCTGGTGGGTCCTGCCGCCGTAGGTGAAGTTCTGCACCTGGGTGGCGTATCCGGCCGCGTCGAGCTTGCCCCTGATGTAGGTGAGCGCCGAGGTGTAGCCGGTGCTCGGCGAGGGGCGCGGGCCGATGCTCTGCAGCTGGCTCAGGTGCGCGGTGAGGTTGGCCACCGGGATGTCGGGCGTGCCGGGGCCGGGCGGCGTGCCGACGGTCAGCGTGAAGGCCGCCTGCCTGTCGACGTCCGTGCCGTCGGCCATGACGGTGACGGAGTGGGCGCCGACCGGGGTGCCCGACGAGGTGGACAGGGTCAGCGTGGAGGTCTGCCCCGCCGTGATGGTGGCGGGGGAGAAGGCCGCCGTCACGCCGGACGGCAGCGTGCCGGTGCCCAGGGTGATCGACTGGGCGGTGCCGATCGCGGTCGTCCGCACGGTCGTGGTCGCCTGCTGGCCCGGCTGGACCGTGCGCGAGGCGGGGTCGAGCGCCACGGTGAAGTCGCTGCCCTGCTGGCAGGTCGGCTCGCCCGCCTGCGCCGGCACGCTGACGCCGGACCAGGCCTCCTTGACGACGTTGAACTCCACACAGCTGCCCGGGTACAGGGTCTTGGCCGCGTTGAGCGTGGCGACGCGGGCCTTGGCGTGGGTCCACGGGAGCGTCTTGGTGTTCAGCGCGCTCATGAAGATCTCACCGGCCTTGCGGATGCCGATACCGGTGATCGCCGGGCCGTTGTCGCACCGCGAGCTGGCCGGCTTGCCCTGCGGGTTGGTGCCCTCCGCCACCAGGTAGAACCAGTGGTTCTGCGGCCCCGCGCCCGCGTGCACCTCGGGGGCGGGCAGCCGGAAGCAGTTGGGGTCGCCGAGCGCCGACGGGTTGTACATGTTGCGGATCGGCCCCGAGCCGCTCAGGTTGACCTCCTCGCCCACCAGGTAGTCGGGCGGGTCGAGGGTGGCGGGCTCGTTGACGTAGTGCTCGGTCAGCGCGCCGAAGATGTCGCCGGTCGACTCGTTCAGGCCGCCCGTCTCGTTGCCGCTGCCGGGGCCGCCGGGGGTGGTGTGGAAGATGCCGTGGCCGTACTCGTGGCCGACCACGTCCATCGCGGTGAGCTGCTGCGTGCCCGCGGAGTTGCGGCCGAAGCTGGTGTAGGAGCCCGTCCAGTAGGCGTTCACCTCGGCCAGGCCGACTCGCGCGGGGAAGCCGCCGCCGCGGCCGTCGATGCCGTCGCGGCTGAGCCAGTCGCGCAGCATGTCCCATTCCTTCTGGACCGCGAACAGCGTGTCGACGCAAGCGGTCTCCAGGTTGGTGCCGGTGCCGTTGCCCCAGGTGTCGTCGGTGCCGGTGTAGGCCTGGCCGTTCTGGCCGCCGCACTGGAGGCCGCGCCGGGTCGGGTCGACCATCGAGTACGACGGCGAGGTGGCGATCTGGACGGGGTTGCCGTTGTAGTAGCTGTTGCCGGTGCCCGCGCGCACCTCGTCCCACTCGTCGACGATCTGGCCGGACGACGCGTCGACGTAGACGTGCAGCTTGCTGGGCGCCTTGGCGGTCTTCCCCTCGACGACCACCTCCCAGGCCAGCCGGGGCCGCTCGCCGGCGGCGTGGATCGCGAGGGTGGGGGTGCCGACGCCGGAGACCGTGGGCACCCGCTTGCGGGCGGCGAGCGCGGCCTGCTCGGCGGTCACGGTGGGGGTGGCGGGAGCGGCCGCTTCGGCGCGCTGGCCCGTGGTCACCTGGTGGACGACCTGGCCCGATTCGTCGGTGACGATGACGACGTCGCCGCCGTAGACGGGCAGGCCCGCGTGCGTGCGGGCGTAGGTCAGGTACTGCTGTCCGCGCACGCCGCCGACCGAGGAGACGAGCGCGAACTCGTCGTCGGCGGTGGCGAACAGGGCCTCGGAGTGGGCCAGGAGGGCGCTCTGGGCGGCCGACGCGGCGGTGCGGCGTTCGGCGGGGGTGGGCGGGTCCGCCGCCGCGGTCGTGGTCACGACCAGTGCCAGCGCGAGCATGGCGGCAGCACCCAGCCGGAGGGTGGGTTTCACTCTCGTGCTCCTTGGGGGTGTCGGGCGAGGAGTCGTCCCAAGTTGACCGCGAGAGTAAAAGGCTTAGTAAGCCAACATTTTCCTATAATTTGACGTTATATGCGGCCGTGGCGCTTCAGCCAGGCCTGATACACGGGCGCCCGCCGGGCCTCGCTCCAGTACGTCTTGGTCACCGTCTGCACCAGATCGCCGGCCAGCGCCGCCAGCGGGCCCTTCTCGTGCCACCCGAGCAGGTGGCGGAAGCGCAGCGGGGCACCGCGCAGCGGCCTGATCACGATGCCGTCCCTGGCGGGCGCGGTGGCCTGGAACAGCCCGACGCACCTGCCCTCGCCGATCAGGTCGAGCGCCACCTCCAGGTTCACCGCGAAGGTGACGCGCTGCGTGAAGCCGTGCTCGGCGCAGGTCGCCGCCATGTGCTCGCGCGGCCCCGACTCCAGTAGCGACGGCTGCGCCCAGTCCTCCTGCGCGAGGTCGCCCAGCTCCACCTCCTCCGCGCCCGCGAGAGGATGCCGGGAGGACAGGCCGACGAACAGCGGCTCGGTGGCGATCACCGCGTAGCGGGTGCCCCGCGGCGGGACGAGCTCGTGTCCCGGGTAGTCGTCGAGCGTGGCCAGCTCGATCCGCTCGCTCTCGAGCAGTCCCGGCAACGGGTCCAGGGTGGCCTCGGTGCGCAGGCTGATCTCCGCTCCCGGAAGCAGCCCGTCCAGGCTGCGCGCCAGGTAGATGGCCAGCCGGGTCGGGGCGCACCCCACCCTGATGCGCAGCGGGCCGCCCGGCGGCGAGGCGTAGCGGGCGGCGTCACGCTGGAGCTCGTCGAAGGCCGGGAGCAGGGACCGTGACCGCGTCAGCAACCACTCGCCCCGCGGGGTCGGCCGGACGCCGTCGTGCGAGCGGTCGAACAGCGGCCCGCCCACCATCCGCTCGATCCTGCGCAGCTGGGCGGCGATGCCGGGTTGCGACATGCCCATGGTCGCGGCGGCCTTCGAGATGCTTCCCGTGTCCGCGATGGCGCACAGCACCCTCAGGTGACGAACCTCAAGGTCCACACCGCGAGCTTAAAAGTAAAGAAGCTTTCCAGTAAGGCCCAATCGGGTCAGCGGCGGACGTGGACGCGGACGATCGCGCCCATGTCGTCGACACCCACGTCGCGGCGCACCCTGCCGACGACCTCGCGGTTCAGCTTGGTCACCACGGCGCCCACGTCGGCGAGGGCGGGGCAGGTCACCGCGATCCGCAGCCGGTCCTGGCCCACGACCCGCACCGCCGTACGGCTGATGCCGTCCACGTCCTTCAGGCCCACGCACAGCAGCGCCGTCCCCGTGCCCGAGCGGTTGCCGAGCCTGCCCCAGCCGAGCGCGATGAGCAGCCACCGCAAGGCCAGCAGGGCGGCGAAGACCAGCACGAGCGCGAGCAGCCACGAGACCCACGCATGCGCGGCGACGTAGCCGGCGACGTCGTCCTCCAGGACCCTGGCGTTCCTGCGGGTCCCGAGCTCGCCTCCACCCCGCAGGTAGGCGTAGCCGCCCAGGCCGAGCAGGACACCACCGACGACACCGAGCCCGATCCTGTTGCCGCCGTACTGCCGCATCACAGCCCCTTCCGGCGCAGCCGTACCACGACCTCGCCCGCGCACATCGCGCCGAGCCCGTTCAGCCGCTCGCCGACGGCGGCCCCGGTCCTGCGCAGCATCTCGCCCGTGCGCTCGGCGTCGGAGACGACCGTGACCTCGATCTGCCGGCGGCGCAGCCGTACCCGCACGCTGCGCACCCCGTCGACGTCCTCGGCGACGGCCCTGAGCGTCCTGCGCAGGCCCGACCTGGTGATGCCCATGACGATCCGCGGGTCGGCGGTCTCCAGCGGCACCAGCCTGGACCGGCCCGGCACCAGGGCGAGCCCCAGCAGCACCAGGCCGGTGCCGGCCACGCCGACCGCGCCCAGCATCAGCTCCGGGTCCGACCATGCGGTGCGGGCGGCCAGGGCGAGCACCTGGTCGACGGGCAGCAGGCCGAGCCCGCCGCCCAACAGCCCGGCGAGGACCTCGGCGGCGAGCAGCGTCAGCCCGGCCGACGTCGTGAAGGCCACCGCGACACCGGCGGGGGTTCGTGCCGGTCTGAGCACCCTGGACGCCCTGCGGCGGGGCGTCTCGTGCTCGCTCGGAGCGGCTCCACCAGGCAGGCGGTCCTGGAGTGTTGTCATCACACCGACAGAGGTACAGGGGGCCGCCGCGCCACAAAGCCCTTCCCCGCCGCCGGTTTGCCGGATCTTTGCCGGCGAACATCGGTATTACCCTGCTTCTATGGACGACCGCCAGCGCTACGACAGGGCCACCGCCGCGTTCGAGCCGCCCTTCGCCATCCTCGATCTGGAGGCGTTGCGGGCCAACGCGGCGGGCCTGGTCCGCAGAGCCGGCGGCAAGCCGATCAGGGTGGCGAGCAAGTCGGTCCGCTCGCGTCCCGTCCTCGAACGCATCCTCGCCATGGACGGCTTCAGCGGCGTCATGGCCTTCACCCTGCCCGAGGCGCTGTGGCTGGTCGAGCAGGGGTTCAGCGACGTGCTGGTCGCCTATCCCACCGCCGACAGGACGGCGCTGGCGGCGCTGGCCGCCACCGAGCGGGCCGTGAGGGAGATCACGCTCATGGTCGACTCCGCCGAGCACCTCGACTTCATCGAGTCGGCGGTGCCGGCAGGCGGCCCGGTCCTGCGGCTCTGCCTCGACATCGACGCCGGATACGTCGCCCTCGGCGGGCGCTTCCGCGCCGGCGCCCTGCGCTCCCCGGTCCGCGAACCCGCCCACGCCGCCGACCTGGCCGCCGAGATCGCCAAGCGGCCGGCCTTCCGCCTGGTCGGCCTCATGGCCTACGAGGCACAGATCGCGGGCGTCGGCGACGACCCGCCCGGCAACGCGGCCTTCGCCCGCGCCATCAGGCTGATGCAGGCCCGCTCGGCCCGCGAGCTGATCGTACGGCGCGGCCGCATCGTCAACGCCGTCAGGCAGGTCGCCGACCTCGAGTTCGTCAACGGCGGCGGCACCGGCAGCGTCGACCGCACGGTCAGGGAGAAGGCCGTCACCGAGTGCGCGGCCGGCTCGGGCTTCTTCCACCCCAGGCTCTTCGACTTCTACCGGGGCTTCAGCGGCCGTCCCGCCGCGCTGTTCGCCCTTCCGGTCGTCCGGCGTCCAGGGCTCGGCGTGGTGACCGTGCTCGGCGGCGGCTACCTGGCCTCAGGGGCGCCGGGGCCGTCGCGGCTGCCCCAGCCGTACCTGCCGCCGGGGCTGCGCTACTCCTCCGACGAGGGCGCGGGCGAGGTGCAGACCCCGCTGCTCGGCCAGCCCGCCGAGGACCTGCGCGTCGGCGACAGGGTGTGGTTCCGCCACGCCAAGTCGGGCGAGCTGTGCGAGCGGTTCGCGAGCCTGCTGCTGGTCGAGGGCGACAAGGTCGTCGAGGAGGTCCCGACCTACCGGGGTGAGGGCAGGACCTTCCTCTGACCCGCCACCCTCTGACCCGCACCCTCCGGCTCGGCGCCCGCGAGGCTCGGCGTCCGCGAGGGTGCGTGGCGCCCGTCCTTCGGCCCCTCGCGGGGCGCCCGGCGGGCCGGTGACGCCTGCCCGTCAGCGCCTGCGGCGCCGGCGCCACAGGACGATCGCCGCGCCCACGACCAGCACCGCGCCCACGGCGATCAGCGCCGAGCCGACAGGCCGCTCGTCCTCCCACAGGTCCCCGGCGTCGTCGTCGTAGCGCACCGGCCGCGGCGTCACCCCCACGAGATCGCCGACCGACGCCACGAAGTGCTCGGCCCTCGACTTGACCTCGTCCATGCTGCGCTGGGCCACCCGCTTGGGGCTCACCCGGTCGGCGATGGCGTCAACGGTCCGCGCGAGCTCGGCGCGCGTCCGGGTGATCCTGCGCTCCAGCTCTTCAGGGTCGGTCTCGGCCATGGCTCTCCTTTCTCAGGGTGATCAGTCTGTCAGGTCGCGCCGCCGTACCGCACGGCGGGCGAAACGTGTCCCTTCGATTGGGGTTAGGTTGAGCCCGTGACCGAAACCAAGCTCCAGCCAGGAGACGCCGCTCCGGACTTCACGCTCCCCGCGGCCGACGGCGGCGCCGTCTCCCTCGACGCCTACCGCGGCAAGCGCGTCATCCTGTACTTCTACCCCGCCGCCATGACGCCCGGATGCACCAAGCAGGCGTGCGACTTCCGCGACAACCTCGGTCAGCTGACCGACGAGGGTTTCGTCGTTCTCGGCGTCTCCAAGGACAAGACCGACAAGCTGGTGAAGTTCGTCGAGCGCGACGCGCTGACCTTCCCGCTGCTGTCCGACGTCGACCTGGAGATCCACAAGGCCTACGGCGCGTACGGCGCCAAGAAGCTGTACGGCAAGGAGGTCGTCGGCGTGATCCGCTCGACCTTCGTCATCGGCCCCGACGGGAAGATCGAGCAGGCGCTCTACAACGTGAAGGCGACGGGCCACGTGGCCGGCCTGAAGAAGAAGCTCGGCCTGGTCTGAGGTTTGCGATCAAGTCCGCGGGCTTGATCGCAAACGAGTATCTCGGCCCCGGCCCGGGCGCTAAGCTGATGGCGGTTGCGCGGGCGTGGCGAAATCGGCATACGCGGCAGGTTTAGGTCCTGTTGGTGGTGACACTGTGGGGGTTCGAGTCCCCCCGCCCGCACCTTTCCCTTGATGGCCGGATCCGTACTAGTCTTGCCTACGGACACCGATGAACCCACGCGGGAGAGCGTCCTGGCACCCGGCCAGGACCCCTGAAGGAGCAAGCACTCCCCGCGAACCTCTCAAGGCAAAGGACCGCGCGGGCAAGGTGACCTCTGGAAAGCAGGCCTGCGGGGCCTCGCCGAAGGTGAAAGTCCGGCAAAACCGGGTGAAGCTCTCAGGCACCGATGACAGAGGGGGAGGATCCTGGCATCCAACCCATCCTGAGGTGCGAACAATGTCCCGACCGACACCGCTACGAGACGTACACGAGAGCCTCGGCGCGACGCTGACCGACTTCGCCGGCTGGTTGATGCCGCTGCGCTACGGGAGCGAGTCCGCCGAGCACAAGGCCGTACGCGAGCGGGCCGGGCTGTTCGACCTGTCCCACATGGGGGAGATCTTCGTGACCGGCCCGCAGGCCGGCGAGGCGCTCGACTACGCGCTGGTCGGCCACCTGTCCGTGCTCGCGCCCGGCCGCGCCCGCTACACGATGATCGTCAACGAGCAGGGCGGGGTCCTCGACGACCTCATCGTCTACCGCCTGGCCGACGACGAGTACATGGTCGTCGCCAACGCCTCCAACTACCCCATGGTCGCCGAGCGCCTCACCGAGCGCGCCGAGGGCTTCGACGCGGTCGTCGACGACCGCTCCGACCAGTACGCGCTCATCGCGATCCAGGGCCCGCGCGCCCAGGAGATCCTCGCCACGCTCACCGACGCCGACCTCGCGGGCCTGAAGTACTACGCCGGCCTGCCCGGCACGGTCGCCGGCGCCGAGGCGCTCATCGCCCGCACCGGCTACACCGGCGAGGACGGCTTCGAACTCTTCGTCGCCAACGCCGACGCCGTCGCGCTGTGGCACGCGCTGGCCAAGGCGGGCGAGCCGTACGAGATCATGCCCGCCGGCCTGTCCAGCCGTGACACGCTCCGCCTCGAGGCCGGCATGCCGCTGTACGGCAACGAGCTCGGCGTCTCGCTCACGCCCTTCGACGCCGGCCTCGGCCGCGTGGTGAAGTTCGACAAGCCCGGCGACTTCGTCGGCAGGGCCGCGCTCGAACAGGTCAAGGACGTCCCGCCGCGCCGCCGCCTCGTCGGCCTGGTCGCGACGGGTCGCAGGGTCCCTCGCCATGGGTTCCCTGTCACCAGTGACGGGGCCGTCGTGGGCGAGGTGACCAGCGGCGCGCCGTCGCAGACCCTCGGCAAGCCCATCGCGATGGCGTACGTGGACACTGGGATAGAAGAAGGTCTGGCCGTTGACATCCGGGGCAGCCAAGAGGGCGTGGACCTGGTTGAGCTGCCTTTCTACAGGAGGAACAAGTGAGCAGCATTCCCGACGATCTGAGCTACACCAAGGAGCACGAGTGGGTCGCCGGACTCGACGACGGCCTGACCCTGACGGTGGGCATCACGGCCTATGCCGCCGAGGCGCTGGGCGACGTGGTCTATGTGCAGCTGCCCGAGGTCGGTGCGACGTTCGAGGCCGGTGACTCGATCGGCGAGGTCGAGTCGACCAAGTCCGTGAGCGAGATCTACGCCCCTGTCTCCGGCGAGGTCGTCGAGGTCAACCAGGCCGTCGTGGACAAGCCCGACCTGGTCAACAGCGAGCCGTACGGCGAGGGCTGGATGTTCAGGGTGCGCGTGTCCGGCGACCCCGAGGACCTGCTGAGCGCGGAGGAGTACACCGCGCTCACGTCAGGCGACAACTGACACACCCGCCGGGGTCCGTCCGGGCCCCGGCATTCACCCCCCGAGAGTTGGGATGCATCAATGGCGATCAGCGTCTTCGACCTCTTCAAGATCGGTATCGGGCCGTCGAGCTCGCACACCGGCGGGCCGATGGCGGCCGCGCACCGCTTCGCCCGGGGGCTGCGCGCCGACGGGCTGCTGGAGCGGGTGGAGCGGGTGCGGGTGGTGCTGTACGGCTCGCTCGGGCTGACCGGTAAGGGGCACGGCAGCGACAAGGCGGTGCTGCTGGGGCTGTCGGGGGACAAGCCGGAGCTGGTCGATGTCGACCGGGTCGACGAGCGGCTGGCCGAGATGCGCGCCTCGGGGCGGATCCGGGTGTTCGGCGAGCGGGAGATCCCGTTCGTGGTGGGCGAGGACCTGGTGTTCGAGCGGAAGATCTCGTTGCCGGAGCATCCGAACGGGATGCGGTTCACCGCGTTGGACGGCACCGGGCAGGTGGTGCGGGAGAAGGTGTACTTCTCGGTGGGCGGCGGGTTCGTGGTCGATGAGTCGGCGACGGGGGCCGGTCGGATCAAGCCGGATGACACGG
>NZ_JBSFNE010000012.1:0-295289 GCF_053586935.1 Nonomuraea sp. NPDC003727 | reverse complement strand
TGTTGCATGATATTTTCATGCACTGGCTTTTAACACACTGTTGAGTTCTCAAGAAACGGACGCGTTCACCGTCAACCACCCGGCCGCACTCGCTTTGTTCGTTGTGTCTTAATTTTACCGTTTCGTCCGACTTGCTGTCAAACCGGGCGAACCAGCTACAATCTCGACCACCCCGCTTCCGGGGCAACCCTCTCAACCTACCGTGACATTTGGCCGTTGTCCAATCACCCGGTTTTTCGGATGATGCGACGCCGTACCAAGTGGTGGCTGTGTTGGAGAAGGAGTGGCCCCTCGGGGCCCGTCCGCCGTCATGCGGCGTCCGGCTCGCTCCCGGGGCACAGACGAGATTAGGTCGGGATCGCCCTCACGTCAAATCTGCGTCCGGCATGTCGATCTCTGCCCCTATCCTCCACTAGGTGACCGCCACGATCGCCGCACCCGAGAGCCCGACACGCGCCCTCCCCCGTACCCCTCCCTGGCTCGCCGTCGTGGCGGGCGTCGTGGCCTGCGCCGTCGCGCTCACCGGGTCGGGCGGCGCGACCCTCAACGGGGACGAGCTGGCCACCCTCAGCGCGGCCAGGCGCGACATCTCCGGCATGTGGGAGCTCGCGCAGCACATCGACGGCCACTTCCTGCCCTACTACGTGTTCATGCACTTCTGGACGGCGTTCGGCGAGGCGGAGCTCTGGCTGCGGCTGCCGTCGGCCGTGGCCATCGGCGTGGCCGCCGCCTTCCTGGTCTGCCTCGGCCGGCGCCTGCACGGGACGACTGCGGGCCTGACGGCCGCGGCGCTGTTCGCCGTGCTTCCCTCGGTCTCCTACTACGGCGCCTTCGCCAGGTCCTACGCCTTCGCCGCCGCGGCGGTCACGATCTCCTTCTGGTGCCTGCACCGTGCCCGATGGGTGCGGTACGCGGTGTCCGTGGCCTTCGTCGGCTGCACGCACCTGTTCGCCGTCCTGGTCCTCCCCGCGCACCTCGCCCTGCTCCGCAGGGGTACCGCGAGCGCCAGGAGCGTCGGAGTCACCGCGAGCGCCAAGGGCACCTGGGGCATGGTCCTGGCCATGGCGGCCGGGTTCGTCCCCGCGGCCGTGCTGGGTCTCATCGGGTACGGCGAGCGCCACGCGATCAGCTGGATCCCCCAGCGTGGCCCCGAGGTGCTGCTGAAGTTCCCCAAGATGGCGGCGGGGGCGAGCGGGATCGGCCTGCTGCTGTTCGCGGTCGCGCTCGCCGGTGCCATCCTCATGATCAGGAGGGACACCCGGTGGGGCCTGGCGCTGTCCGGCTGGCTGCTGCTCCCGCCCGTGCTGCTGCTGGCGGTCTCCCACCTGGTGACACCCGTGTACGTGGACCGCTATCTCTTCGTCACCGCTCCCGCGCTCGCGCTGCTGGCGGCGATCGCGGTGGCCGAACTGCCCCGCTTCGCCGTACCGGCCGCCGTGGCCCTCACGGTCGCCGCGAGCGCGCTGGCCGTACCGCAGCACGGGGAGATCAGGGAGCCGAACGGCCGCTTCGAGGATGTGCCGTGGGCGATCCGGCGGATGAAGCTCGAGCCCGGTGACGCGATCGTGTACGGCCAGAGCTCGCTGCGCACCGGCTTCGACTACTACGCCGCGGCTGTCATGCCGGACGACGTGCTGCGGGAGAGCACGGCGCCGGCCGCCGACAGTTTCGCCTACCCCGAGAAGGCGGACGTCGCCGCCGCACTCGCGGGCCGCGACAGGGTCTGGCTGGTGTGGCGCGGCGCGAAGGACGCCGACCTGCCGGCGATCGAGAAGGTACGGCAGGCGGGCTTCGACCGGGCCCAGGCCTGGCACTCGGCCGACATCCCCGGCCTGACGGTCTCCCTCTACACGCGAAAGGCGGGCCTGCCCTGAGGACAGGCCCGCCGGCGGTCGGGCGGGTCAGCCGACGATGACGCCGCCGATCGACTTCTTGCCGCGGCGCAGGACGAGGAACCGTCCCTGGATCAGGTCGTCCGCGCCGGGCGTGAACGCCTCATCGGTGATCTTGACGTTGTTGAGGTACGCCCCGCCCTCCTTGATCGCACGCCGGGCCGCCGACTTCGACTCGACCAGGCCACTTTCGGCCATGAGGTCGGCGAGGGTCGGGCCCAGCGTGGCGACCCTGGCCAGCGGGACCTCCGCCAGCGCCGCCTCCAGCGTCGCGGCCGGCAGGTCCTCGAGCGTGCCCTGCCCGAACAACGCCTTGGAGGCGGCGACCACGGCGTCGAGCTCGGCCTTGCCGTGCAGCAGCTCGGTGAGCTCCTCGGCCAGGGCTCGCTGCGCCTCGCGGGCGAAGGGCCGCTCGGCGACGGCCTTCTCCAGTTCCTCGATCTCCTCGCGGCTGCGGAAGGTGAACACCTTGAGGTAGTGGATCACGTCGCGGTCGTCAGAGTTGAGGAAGTACTGGTAGAAGGCGTAGGGCGAGGTCATGGCCGGGTCGAGCCACAGCGCGCCGCCCGCCGTCTTGCCGAACTTGGTGCCGTCGGCCTTGGTGATCAGTGGCAGGGTGAGCGCGTGGACGTGCCCGCCCTCGACGCGGCGAACCAGGTCGACGCCCGCGGTGATGTTGCCCCACTGGTCGCTGCCGCCGATCTGCAGCGTGCAGCCGTGCCTGCGGTACAGCTCCAGGAAGTCGTTCGACTGCAGGATCTGGTAGCTGAACTCGGTGTAGCTGAGTCCCTCACCGGCCAGGCGCGCCGAGACCGACTCGCGGGCCAGCATGCGGTTGACGGGGAAGTGCTTGCCGATGTCGCGCAGGAAGTCGATCGCGGACAGCTCGGCGGTCCAGTCGAGGTTGCTGACCATGAGCGCGGGGTTGGGCTGGATCTCGAAGTCGATGAAACGCCCCACCTGGCCGCGCAGCCGCTCCACCCATCCGGCGACGACGTCACTGGAGTTGAGCGCGCGCTCGGAGTTGCGTCCGCTGGGGTCGCCGATCAGCCCGGTGGCGCCACCGACCAGGCCGATGGGCCGGTGGCCGGCCAGCTGGAAGCGGCGCAGCGTCAGCAGCGGCACGAAGTGGCCGACGTGCAGCGAGGCCGCGGTCGGGTCGAAGCCGCAATAGACCGTGATCGGCCCCTTGGCCATGGACGCCCTGAGGGCGTCGAGGTCGGTGGACTGCGCGATCAGGCCTCGCCACGCGAGGTCGTCGAGGATGTCGGTCACGATTCCGGCTTTCCCAACATGTAGTGGTTGACGGGGACTAGCCTGCCCGATACACACGCATCCTCGCCACTTGGATACGCTCGGTGTCCATGTGGAAGGTCCGTCGCGAGCTGGCCGTTCTCAAGATCCTAGGGGCTCTGGCCTGTGCCGGGCTCGGCGTCTACTGGTACCTCGGCGGCGACGTGCGCGGCGTCGTCCTGGCCGTCCCCGCGACCTTGCTGGTCGGCGCGATGGCGGCCAGGGACGTGATCGCCCCCGTACGGCTGGCCGCCGACGAGAGCGGCATCACGGTCGTGCACGGCTTCGCCGGCAGACGGCACGTCCCCTGGGACCAGATCGAGGACGTGCGCGTCGACGTGCGCACGAGGTTCGGGCTGCGCAGCGAGATGCTCGAGATCGACACCGGCGACCACCTGCACCTGCTGAGCGGCTACGAGCTCGGCGGCGCCTCCTGCACGGAGGTCGCGGCGTTGTTGCGCCGCCGCGGCGTGTGAGCCCGGTACGGCGAGACGGTCGGCTCCCCCTCGATCCAGAACCGCCACGGCGTGTCGGCGGCGCTGGAGATTCCCGTCCTGGGTCCTGAGCAGATCGCCGGAGCCGGCTCCCCTTCGAGCACCCGGCCGATCATGTCAAGCCCGTTGTCGGCCCTGCCGAGGCCGAGCGCGGTCGCCAGCCTGGCGGGGCCGCGCGCGAGGTCGCGGTCCTTGGCGGCGGGCCGGCGGGCGCGGGCCAGGGGCAGGCCGGTCACGATCTCGCCGGCGCGCAGCAGCACCGCCGAGCCGTGTCCCTCGGGCAGGCAGACGAGGTTGGCGCAGTAGTGCATGCCGTAGGTGAAGTAGACGTACAGGTGGCCGGGCGGGCCGAACATGACCGCGTTGCGCGGGGTCTGCCCGCGGTAGGTGTGGGAGGCGGGGTCCTCCCCCGGCAGGCCGTACGCCTCGACCTCGGTCAGCCGGACGCCGACGTCGCCGTGCACGAGGACGCACCCGAGCAGGTCGGGTGCGACCTCGTGGGCGGGGCGGTCGAAGAAGTCCCTGGTCAGACGTTGGACGCCCATGCCGCCTGCACGTCGACGGTCTCGCGCAGGGCGGCGATCTGGTCGCGGACCCTGTCGGGGGCCGTGCCGCCGTGCGCCTTGCGCGCGGCCAGGGCGCCCGGCACGTTGAGGACGTCGCGGACGTCCGGCGTCAGGTGCGGCGACACCTTGGCCAGGTCCTCGTCGCTCACGTCGCCGAGGTCGACTTCGTTGACCTGGCAGTAGACGACCAGGTGGCCGACGGCCTCGTGCGCCTCGCGGAAGGGCACGCCCTTGCGGACCAGCAGCTCGGCCAGGTCGGTGGCCAGGGCGAAGCCGTCGGAGGCGGTCGCCGACATGCGGGCGGTGTTGACGCGCATGGTGGAGACCAGCCCGGCCACCGCGGGCAGCACGACGAGCAGCGTGTCGACGGTGTCGAAGACCGGCTCCTTGTCCTCCTGCAGGTCGCGGTTGTAGGTGAGCGGCAGGCCCTTGAGCACGGTCAGCAGCGTCATGAGGTTGCCGATGAGGCGGCCGGACTTGCCGCGGGCGAGCTCGGCCACGTCCGGGTTCTTCTTCTGCGGCATGATCGACGAGCCGGTCGAGTAGGCGTCGTCCATCTCGATCCAGCGGAACTCCTGCGAGGCCCACAGGACGATCTCCTCGCCGAGCCGCGACAGGTGGACGCCGATCATCGCGGCGTCGAACAGGAACTCGGCGGCGAAGTCGCGGTCGGCGACGGCGTCCATCGAGTTCGGCGCGGCGGCGTCGAAGCCGAGCTCGGCGGCGACGACGACGGGGTCGAGCGGCAGCGACGAGCCGGCCAGCGCGCCGGAGCCCAGCGGCGAGACCGCGGCCCGCTTGTCCCAGTCGATCAGGCGGTCGATGTCGCGTGCGAAGGCGTGCACGTGCGCCAGCAGCTGGTGGCCGAAGGAGACCGGCTGGGCGTGCTGCAGGTGGGTCATGCCGGGCGCCGCCGTGTCGGCGTGGTCGGCGGCCTGGGCCAGCAGCGCCGTCTCCAGCTCCACCAGCCTGGAGACGATGGTGCGGACGTGGTCGCGGAGGTAGAGCCGCAGGTCGGTGGCGATCTGGTCGTTGCGGCTGCGCCCGGCGCGCAGCTTGCCGCCGAGGGCGCCGAGCCGCTCCAGCAGCCCCCGCTCCAGCGCGGTGTGCACGTCCTCGTCGGCGACCGTCGGCCGGAACTCACCGTTCTTGCAGGCGCGCTCCAGGTCATCGAGCGCGCCGATCATGCGCTCGAGCTCGTCGTCCGTCAGCAGGTCCGCCCTGTTCAGCACGCGGGCGTGCGCCCGCGAGGCCATCAGGTCGTACGGCACCAGCCGCCAGTCGAAGTGCACGCTCACCGACAGCCGAGCCAGCGCGTCGGCGGGGCCCGACTCGAAGCGCCCGCCCCACAGCCTCATCGGCTTGCCATCACTCACCGTCATACCCTCCGTCTTCTCCGCGAAGTCCCACGCGATCCTAGCCATGCTTCACGTCACGGGCTGCAGCGATCTTGGACGGCAGGCTCCACAGCTGGACGAATCCCTTGGCGAGCGACTGGTCGAAGGTGTCGCCGGTGTCGTAGGTGGCCAGCGAGAAGTCGTACAGCGACTGCTCCGAGCGCCGGCCCGTGACGACCGCGCGGCCGCCGTGCAACGTCATCCTGATGTCGCCGCTGACGTACTTCTGCGCCTCGGCGATGAGCGCGTCGAGGGCGTGCTTGAGCGGCGAGAACCACAGGCCGTCGTAGACGAGCTCGCTCCAGCGCTGGTCGACGCCGCGCTTGAAGCGGGCCAGGTCGCGTTCGACGGTGACGTTCTCCAGCTCCATGTGCGCGGTGATGAGCGCGATGGCGCCGGGCGCCTCGTAGACCTCGCGCGACTTGATGCCGACGAGCCTGTCCTCGACCATGTCGATCCTGCCGACGCCCTGCGCGCCGGCCCGCCTGTTCAGCTCGTCGACGATCTGGAACGGCGTGAGCAGCCGCCCGTCGAGGGCGACCGGCACGCCGCGCTCGAAGGTGATGACAACCTCGTCGGCCTCGCGCGGCTCGGCCGGGTCGGCGGTGTAGGCGTAGATGTCCTCGGTGGGACCGTTCCAGATGTCCTCGAGGTAGCCGGTCTCGATGGCCCTGCCCCACAGGTTCTGGTCGATCGAGTAGGGGTTCTTCTTGGTGGTCTCGATCGGCAGGCCCTTCTCCTCGGCGAAGGCGATGGCCTTGTCACGGGTCCAGGCGAAGTCGCGGGCGGGCGCGACGACCTTGAGGTCGGGGGCCAGCGCGGCCAGGCCCGCCTCGAAGCGGACCTGGTCGTTGCCCTTGCCGGTGCAACCGTGGGAGACCGTGGTGCCGCCGAACTGCTTGGCCGCCGACACCAGGTGCTTGACGATCAGCGGGCGCGACAGCGACGACAGCAGCGGGTAGCGGTCCATGTAGAGCGCGTTGGCCTGCAGCGCGGGGACGCAGAAGTCGGCCGCGAACTCGTCCTTGGCGTCGATCACCACGGACTCGACGGCGCCGCAGTCGAGGGCGCGTTTCTGGATCACGTCCATGTCCTCGCCGCCCTGACCGAGGTCGACGGCCACGGCGATGACCTCGGCGTCCATTTTCTCGGCCAGGAACGGAATGGCGACGGAGGTATCCAGCCCTCCGGAGAAGGCGAGCACGACTCTCTCAGACATGATCATGGTCCTTTGCGGTTGGCGATGTTGAGCAGGCTGCCCGCGAGCGCCTGGCCCCCCTGCGGGTCACGGCTGATGACCAGGATGGTGTCGTCTCCTGCCACGGTGCCGAGGATGGACTCCCAGTCGGCGTGGTCGATGGCGGAGGCGAGGAACTGGGCGGCGCCGGGCGGTGTCCTGACGATGACGAGGTTGGCCGAGGCCTCGGCGGAGACGAGCAGTTCCTCGGCGATGCGGTTGAGCCTGGCGGCGGGCGACTCGCCGGTGCCGAGGCGGGCCAGCGGGATGCGCCCGCCGCCCTCGCCGGGAAGGGCGTAGACCAGCGAGCCGTCCTCCGCGCGCAGCTTGAGGGCGCCGAGCTCGTCCAGGTCGCGGGAGAGCGTGGCCTGGGTGACCTCGACCCCGCTCTCGGCGAGCAGCTTGGCCAGCTCCGGCTGGGAGCGCACGGCCTGGCGCTGCAGCAGCTCGGTGATCTTGGCCTGTCGCGCCACCTTGGTCATGGGGATGGTCATCGGGACTCCTTCGCCGGTGCCGTCACCAGCCACTGCAGGAGCGCCTTCTGCGCGTGGCGGCGGTTCTCCGCCTGGTCCCACACCACGCTGCGGGGGCCGTCGAGCACCTCGGCGCTGATCTCGTAGCCGCGGTAGGCGGGCAGGCAGTGCAGCACGACGGCCTCGGGCGCGGCGTGGGCCAGCAGCGCGGAGTTCACCTGGTACGGCATGAGCACCGCGACGCGCTCCTCCTTGCCGTCCTGCCCCATGGACACCCAGGTGTCGGTGGCGACGACGTCGGCGCCGTGCGCGGCGACCACCGGGTCCTGGTGGACGGCGACGGTGCCGCCGGTCTGTTCCGCGATCTCCGCGGCCCTGGCCAGGATCGCGGGATCGGGCTGGAAGCCGGACGGCGCGGCGATCCGCACGTGCATGCCGGCGGTGGCGCCGCCGAGCAGGTAGGAGTGGGCCATGTTGTTGGCGCCGTCGCCGAAGTAGGCCAGCGTCAGCCCCTCGGTCCTGCCGAAACGCTCCCTGACGGTCTGCAGGTCGGCGAGGATCTGGCAGGGGTGGTACTCGTCGGTCAGGGCGTTGACCACGGGCACGCCCGAGGCCGCGGCCATGGCGTCGATGCGCTGCTGGGCGCCGGTCCGCCACACGATGGCGGCCACCTGGCGCTCCAGCACCCTGGCGGTGTCCTCGATCGGCTCGCCGCGGCCCATCTGGGACGTGCCGCCGTCGATGATCATGGGGAGGCCGCCCAGCTCGCCGATGCCGACGGCGAAGGAGACACGCGTCCTGGTGGACGGCTTGTCGAACAGGACCGCGACGGTCCTGGGGCCCGCGAAGGGGCGGTAGCCGTACGGGTCCTTCTTCATCGCCGCGGCCAGGTCGAGCACCTCGGCCTGCTCGGCGGGCGAAAGGTCGTCGTCCTTCAGGAAGTGCCGGACGGGTGGTCTAGTCACGGGAGGCCTCTTCGAGGATGGAGGGGAGGGCGGCGACGAAGGAGCGGATCTCCTCGGCCGTCACCACCAGCGGAGGGGCGAGCCGTACCGCGTCGGGCTGCAGGGCGTTGACCAGGAATCCGGCGTTCTGCGCGGCCTGCTGCACCTTGCCGGAGACCGGCTGGTGGAGCACCAGTGCCAGCCAGAGGCCGCGGCCGCGCACGCCCTTCAGCAGCGGGTGCCGCACCTCCTCCAGGCCCGACCACAGCAGGTCGGCGGCCCGGTTGACGTGGTCGAGGTCGACGTTGTCCAGGACGGCCAGCGCGGCGGCGCAGGAGACCGGGTTGCCGCCGAACGTCGAGCCGTGATCGCCCTTCTCAAACAGCGTGCCGGCGAAGCCGAAGCCCACGCACGCGCCGATCGGCAGCCCGCCGCCCAGGCCCTTGGCCAGGGTGAGGATGTCGGGCACGACGCCGTCGGCCTGGTGGGCGAACCAGTGTCCCGTCCGGCCGATGGCCGACTGGATCTCGTCGGCGACCAGCAGTGCCCCCGCCGCGGTGCAGATCTCGCGGGCGGCCTTGAGGTAGCCGTCCGGCGGCGGCACGACGCCCGCCTCGCCCTGCGTGGGCTCGAGGAAGACGGCGATGCAGTCCTCGGTGACGGCCTGGGCGAGCGCGTCGGCGTCGCCGTACGGTACGAAGCGGACCTCGACGGGGAACGGGCCGAACTGGTCGCGGATGGCCTTCTTGCCGGTCAGCGACAGGGCGCCCATGGTGCGGCCGTGGAAGCCGTTCTCGGTGGCGACGAAGTAGGAGCGGCCGGTGGCCTTGCCGTACTTGACTGACAGCTTGTAGGCGGCCTCGTTCGCCTCGGTGCCGGAGTTGGCGAAGAAGATCCTGGCGGGCTCCTTCAGCAGCTCCAGCAGCTTCTCGGCGAGCAGCACCTCGGGCTCGTGCAGGAACAGGTTGCTGGTGTGGGCGATGGTGGCCACCTGCCGGGAGACCGCCTCCACCAGCGCGGGGTGGGCGTGGCCGAGCGAGTCGACCGCGATCCCGCCGATGAAGTCGAGGTACGGCCGGCCGTCGACGTCCCACACGGTGGTGCCCTCGCCTCGGGCCAGAGCCAGCGGCGGGACGCCGTAGTTCGGCATGAAGGCGTTCTCGAACCTCTGATACAGGTTCATCAGGGCATCACCATGGTTCCGATTCCGTGGTCGGTGAAGATCTCGAGCAGCAGGGAGTGGGGCACGCGGCCGTCGAGGACGTGCGCCTGCGGCACGCCGCCCTGCACGGCCGTCAGGCAGGCCTCCATCTTGGGCACCATGCCGCTGGATAGCGTCGGCAGCATCTCGGCCAGCTCGACCGCCTTGAGCCGGTCGATCACGTCGGTGTCCTCGGGCCAGTTGGCGTACAGGCCCTCGACGTCGGTGAGCACGATCAGCTTCTGCGCGTCGAGCGCGACGGCCAGCGCGGCGGCGGCGGTGTCGGCGTTGACGTTGTAGATCTCCCCGTCGTCGCCGCGGGCGACGCTGGAGACGACGGGGATGCGGCCGTCGTCGAGCATCGCCCGGACCGCGCCCGGCTCGACCCTGACGATCTCGCCGACCTGGCCGATGTCGACCGGCTCGCCGTCGACGACGGCGTGCTTGCGCTCGGCGGTGAACAGGTGGGCGTCCTCGCCTGACATGCCGACGGCGAACGGGCCGTGCCGGTTGATCAGGCCGACGACGTCGCGGTTGACCTGGCCGACCAGGACCATCCTGACGACCTGCATGGCCTCGGGCGTGGTGACCCGAAGCCCCGCGGTGAACGTCGACTCGATGCCCAACCGGTCGAGCTGGGCGTTGATCTGCGGCCCTCCGCCGTGCACGACGACGGGCTTGAGGCCCGCGTAGCGCAGGAAGACGATGTCCTCGGCGAAGCCCTCCTTGAGGGAGTCCTCGGTCATGGCGTTGCCGCCGTACTTGATGACGACGGTGGCGCCGCTGAACCTGGCCAGCCAGGGCAGCGCCTCGATCAGCGTGCTCGCCTTGGCGAGCGCTCCGTTGGCCCTCATGAGCTGTACGCCGAGTTCTCGTGGACGTAGGCGGCGGTCAGGTCCGTCGTGTGGATGGTCGCCGAGTGCGGTCCTGCCGACAGGTCGATGGTGATGGTGACGTCGCGGGGACGCATGTCGACCTTGGCGCGGTCGTCGCCGACGGCGCCGCCCCTGCAGATCCAGATGCCGTTGATGGCCACGTTGATCCGGTCGGGCTCGAAGACCGCGTCGGTGGTGCCGACCGCCGACAGGACGCGGCCCCAGTTGGGGTCCTCGCCGTGGATGGCGCACTTGAGGAGGTTGGAGCGGGAGACCGTACGGCCGACGGTGACCGCGTCGTCCTCGCTGGCCGCGCCGACGACCTCGATGGCGATCGCCTTGGAGGCGCCCTCGGCGTCGACCAGCAGCTGCCGCGCCAGGTCGGCGCAGACCTCGGTGATCTTCTTCTCGAACTCGTCGAGGTCGGGGATGATGCCGGAGGCGCCGCTGGCCAGCAGCAGCACGGTGTCGTTGGTGGACATGCAGCCGTCGGCGTCGAGCCGGTCGAAGGTCTTCGACGTGGCCTTGCGCAGCACCGTGTCGAGCTGCTCGGCCGACAGGTCGGCGTCGGTGGTGATGACGCACAGCATGGTCGCCAGGGCGGGGGCGAGCATGCCGGCGCCCTTGGCCATGCCGCCGACCATGTAGCCGCCGTCGCCACGCTTGAAGGAGATCTTGGAGACGGTGTCAGTCGTGCGGATCGCGTCGGCCGCCGCCAGGCCGCCGTCGCGGGAGAGCTGGGTGGCGGCGCTGTCGACGCCGGCCAGCAGCCGGTCCATGGGCAGCCGCTCGCCGATCAGGCCGGTGGAGCACACCGCGATCTCGCCGGCCGAGTCGGCCAGCACCTCGGCGACCTTCTCCGCCGTGGCGTGGGTGTCCTGGAAGCCCTCGGGACCCGTGCAGGCGTTGGCGCCGCCGGAGTTGAGGACGACCGCGCGCACCCTGCCGCCGGCCAGGACCTGCTGTGACCACAGGACAGGGGCGGCCTTCACGCGGTTGGCGGTGAAGACGCCCGCCGCGGCGCGGCGGGGCCCCTCGTTGACGACGAGGGCCAGGTCGCGGTGACCGCTGGCCTTGATGCCCGCGGTGATGCCCGCGGCCTTGAACCCGAGGGGTGCTGTGACGCTCATGCGTCCTCCTTCGTCGGACGCATGAGCGTCAACGCACAGTGTTTGATGGTTCCCTCGCCACGCTCGCTCACGGGGCGACTCCGTTCTGAGGAAGGCCGAGCTCTTCTGGTAGGCCGAGGGCGAGGTTGACGCTCTGGATCGCGCCGCCCGCCGTGCCCTTGGTGAGGTTGTCGATGGCGATGACGGCGACCACGCGGCCGGCTCGCTCGTCCAGCGTGACCTGCAGGGCCGCGGTGTTGGCGCCGTAGGTCATCGCGGTGGCGGGCCAGGTGCCTTCGGGCAGCAGCGTGACGAACGGCTCGTCCTTCAGCGCGCTGTCGTAGGCCTCGCGCAGCGTGGCGGTGGTGAGGCCGGGGGCGGCGGGGGCCGTGCAGGTCGCGAGGATGCCGCGGCTCATCGGGGCCAGCATCGGGGTGAAGGCGACGGTGACGGGGACACCCGCCACTGCCGACAGGTTCTGCTCCATCTCGGGCGTGTGGCGGTGGACGCCGCCGACGCCGTAGGCGCTGACCGAGCCCATGACCTCGCTGCCGAGCAGGTGCGGCTTGAGCGCCTTGCCGGCGCCGCTGGTGCCGGTGGCGGCCACCACGACCACGTCGGGCTCGGCGAGCCCTTCCGCGAAGGCCGGGAAGAGGGCCAGGGTGACGGCCGTCGGGTAGCAGCCGGGTACGGCGATGCGCCGGGCGGCCTTGAGCAGGTCGCGCTGGCCGGGAAGCTCGGGCAGGCCGTACGGCCAGGTGCCCGCGTGGGCTCCGCCGTAGAACTCCGCCCACGCGGCGGGGTCGGCGAGCCGGTGGTCGGCTCCGCAGTCGACGACCACCGTGTCGTCGTCGAGCTGGGCGGCGACCGCGGCGGACTGGCCGTGCGGGAGGGCGAGGAAGACCACGTCATGGCCGGCGAGGGTCTCGGCGGTGGTTTCCTGAATGATCCGGCCGGCCAGCTGGGGCAGGTGCGGCTGGTGGGCGCCGAGCGGGCTGCCCGCGCTCGTGGCCGCGGTCAGCGCGCCGATCTCCAGCTCAGGATGCATGAGCAGCAGGCGCGCGAGCTCACCTCCGGCATAGCCGCTGGCTCCGGCGATCGCCACACGCTGCATAATCATTCACCCTTACTCATGCTCTTGCTTAGAAAGATTATGCATGTGAGTCGATGAACATGCAAGCAAGCTCGGCCTGCGCGCCCGCATCGTGAGACGGGACTAAACACCCAAAGAGTGCATAATCACTCAGAATTGAGGATCTAGCGTCACGTACCTACCGGTCGGTACTGTGAAACTCCGGTTCACAGACCCTGCGGGAGTTCTTGCCCATGAGCATCACGCACACCCAGGTCCAGGCCCAGCTCACGGCGGCGGGCCAGCTGTTCGAAACCGAGGCGCTCGACTCCGGGATCCGTACGTGGAAACACGCACCCAGACACTTCCGCACGATGCTCGAGAACAGTCGGTTCCAGGGCGAGAAGGACTTCCTCGTCTACGAGGACGAGCGGATCAGCTACGAGGAGCACTACCGGCAGGCGGCGACCCTGGCGCGCAGGCTCGCCGAGGAGTACGGCGTCGCCAAGGGTGACAGGGTCGCGATCGCCATGCGCAACTACCCGGAATGGGTCGTCTCCTTCTCCGCCGTGCTCGCCGCGGGGGCGATCGCCGTACCGCTGAACGCGTGGTGGACCGCGCAGGAGCTCGCCTACGGGGTCACGGACTCGGGCGCCAAGGTGCTGATCGCCGACGGCGAGCGCGCCGAGCGGCTGGCCGGCACAGGCGTGCCGCTGATCGTCACCAGAGGATCGGGACACGGCAGGCCGTGGAACGAGGTCATGGGCGAGGTCAGGCCGGACGTGACGCTTCCCGAGGTGGAGCTGTCGCCCGAGGACCCGGCCACCATCTTCTACACCTCCGGCACGACGGGGCTGCCCAAGGGCGCGCTCGGCAGCCACCGCAACCTCGGCCAGGCCCCGATGACCGTCGCCTACTCGCTGATCAGAGCGGTCGTCATGGCGGGCAAGGACCCGTCCGGCCTGACGGGTGAGCGGCGCGTGACGCTGCTGACCGTGCCGCTGTTCCACGTGACGGGCTGCTTCGCCGTCCTCATGGGCACCATGTTCACCGGAGGCGCTCTCGTGCTCATGTACAAGTGGGACCCCGAGCGGGCGCTGCAGCTCATCGAACGCGAGCAGATCACCGGCATGACCGGCGTGCCCACCAACGCCTGGCAGCTGCTGTCGCACCCCGACGTGGGCAAGTACGACCTGTCGTCCCTCACCGGCATCTCGTACGGCGGCGCCCCCGCACCGCCCAAGCTCATGGAGCGCATCAGCGCCGAACTGCCGGGCCGCGCGCCGAGCAACGGTTACGGCATGACGGAGACCACGGCCCTGGCGATCAACAACGCGGGCGCCGACTACACCCGCAGACCGGACAGCATCGGACTGCCCTCCGCCGTCGTCGACGTGCGCGTCACCGACCCCACGGGCGCGCCGCTGCCCGCCGGCGAGGTGGGCGAACTGTGCCTGCGGGGACCCAACGTCATCCTCGGCTACTGGAACAAGCCCGCGGCGACGGCCGAGACCTTCGTCGACGGGTGGCTGCACACCGGCGACCTGGCGCGGGTGGACGACGAAGGCTTCGTGTACATCGTCGACCGGGCGAAGGACATGGTGATCCGCGGCGGCGAGAACGTGTACTGCGCGGAGGTCGAGGCGGCGCTGTTCGAGCACCCGTCCGTGGACGACGCGGCGGTGATCGGCGTGCCGCACGACGAGCTCGGCGAGGAGGTGGGCGCGGTGGTCCGGCTGTCGGCCCCCACCACGGCCGAGGAGCTGACGGCGTTCCTACAGGAACGGATCGCCGGGTTCAAGGTGCCTGCCCACTACTGGTTCAGGGACAGCGAGCTGCCGCGCAACCCGGGCGGCAAGATCCTCAAGACCCGGCTGCGGCAGGAGGTCCTGGGCCCCGACCGACCCTGATGCCCGGCCCCTGCTGACCGGCCCTACTGAGCGCTGACCGGCCCTGCTGAGCGGCCCGAGGCCCGCTCTTCCGCCCCCCTCGCCCCGCGAGCTCATCCCTCCGGCCCGTGCCCTTCCACCCCCCTTGACCTGCGCGCATCCCCTCGGAACCGCGCTCTTCCACCCTCTCGACCCGCGCCCTTCCACCCCCTTTGACCCCCTTGACGCCCGCTCATCCCCTCGGGCCCGCGCTCTTCCGCCCTCCCGACCCGCGCTCTTCCACCCCTCTTGACGCGCTCATCCGCGCCCTCGGTGGGTGGAAGAGCGTTTTTCTTTTGCTTTGTCGCAGGTCAGCGCGCCACAGGCGGTCGTCGTTACCTCCCGCGTAATCGCAGCCTTGATGTCCCTGATGACACGGTTGCACCACCGGAACGAAACACCCTTCCGAAGGAGCACACGATGACCACCATCCCCGTCACCGCCGACCGCGCCAAGTTCCTGCGCCTGGCCCTGGCCGCGGACGCCATCATCACCGGCGGCAACGGGCTGATCTACCTGCTGGCCGCCGCCCCCGTCGGCGCGCTCCTCGGCGCCGACGCCGGCGTCCTGCGCGAAATCGGCGTCTTCCTCCTCGTCTACGGCGCGGCGGTCGGTTTCCTCGCCAGCCGGGCGACCATCAGCAGGGCCGCCACCCAGGCCGTGATCGCCCTGAACATCGTGTGGACCCTCGGCAGCGTCGCCACCGTCGTCACCGGCCTCATGGACTTCACCACCATCGGCGCGATCTGGGCCATCGCCCAGGCCCTCGTGGTGGCCGGCTTCGCCGAACTGCAGATCATGGGCCTGCGCAAGGCCGCCTGACCCCCTCACCGACCCGCCCCTCTCACCGACAGGAAAGGACGAGAACACCATGACCATCGTCGAGCGCTACCTGGCCGCCTGGAACGAGACCGACGCCGAGGCCCGCGCCAAGGCCGTCGCCGAGCTCTGGACCGAGGACGCCACCTACACCGACCCCATGGCGGACGTGGCCGGCCACGAGGGCATCGCCGCGGTGATCGCCGGAGCCCAGGAGATGTTCCCCGGCCTGGTCTTCACCCCCGGCGAGCTTTACGACGCCCACCACGACCTGGTCCGCTTCACCTGGCACCTCGGCCCCGCCGGCGGCGAGGCACTGGCCGTCGGGTTCGACGTGGTGAAGCTCGCCGAGGACGGCAGGATCCGCCAGGTGCTCGGCTTTCTCGACAAAGTGCCCGGCTGAGCGATCCGCTCGAAGGCCCCCGGACCCCGGGGGCCTTCGTCATGCTCGGGCCCTCACGCGGAGGCCGTCACACTGGGCCATCCGGCGGGTGCCCATCATGTGGGGCCATCACGCGAAGGAGCCATCGGCTGGGAGGCCATCACGCGAGGGAGCCGTCACGCGAAGGGGTCATCACGCGAAGGGGCCATCGCGTGGGAGGCCATCACGCGAGGGGCCGGCACGCCGGCGCTTCGTCCTGCCGGGCGGTGGAAAATCCTTTGCGCCGACCCGCGGCCCCGAAAGACAATGAACCCTCGTGTCCGACCGACTCAAGCGCCTGCTCGCCCACTTCGCCATCGACCTGGGTCCGCTGCGCGAATCCCGCGACTACCGGCTGCTGATGGCCTCCGGCGTCATCACCATGTTCGGCACGTTCATCACGATGGTCGCGGTGCCGTACCAGATGAAGGAGCTGACCGGCTCCTACGTCGCGGTCGGCCTGGTGAGCCTGGCGGAGTTCGTGCCCATGGTGATCTGCGGGCTGTGGGGCGGCGCGATCGCCGACTCGCTCGACCGGCGCAAGGTCATCCTGCTGGGCGAGGTCGGGCTCATGGTGACCTCGGCGCTCCTGATGGTCAACGCGATCCTGCCCGAGCCGCAGGTGTGGGTGCTGTACGTGGTCGGCGCGCTGTCCACCGGCCTGGCCAGCCTGCAGCGGCCGAGTCTGGAGGCGCTGATCCCGCAGGTGGTCAGGCACGACCAGCTGGGTTCCGCGGCCGTGCTGGCCAGCCTGCGCTGGAACATCGGCGCCATCACGGCGCCCGCCCTCGGCGGCCTGCTGGTGACCACGTTCAGCGTCGCCACCGCCTACGCGGTCGACACCATCAGCTTCGTGCTCTCGCTGCTGCTGCTGTGGCGGATCGCGGCCGTCCCGCCGAAGGAGGACGCCGCTCCGGCCTCGCTGAGCTCGCTGGTCGAGGGCGTCCGCTACGCCGTCGGCAGGCGCGACCTGATGGGCACCTATCTGGTCGATATCGCCGCGATGGTGTTCGCCATGTCGACGGCGCTGTTCCCGTTCATCGTCGACCACTACGGCGCTCCCCAGGCGCTCGGCCTGCTGTATTCGGCCGGCGCGGTCGGCTCGCTCGTCGCCTCGCTCACGGGGGCCTGGGCGGCGCGCGTGCAACGACAGGGACTCGGCGTGATCCTGGCGGCGGCGCTGTGGGGGGCGGCGATCGCGCTCGCGGCGGTGATCCCCAACATCTGGGCGATCTTCCTCTGCCTGGCGCTGGCGGGCGCGGCCGACATGGTCAGCGGCATCTTCCGGATGACCATGTGGAACCAGACCATCCCGGAGGAACTGCGCGGCCGCCTGGCGGGCATCGAGCTGCTCTCCTACGCCAGCGGCCCGATGCTCGGCAACGCCAGGGCCGGGCTCATGGCGCAGGCCGGAGGCGCCCGGTTCTCCCTGGGGGTGGGCGGGTTGCTGTGCGTGGGCTCGGTGGCGCTGCTGGCGTGGCTGCTGCCGTCCTTCCGCACCTACGACGCCAGGACCAGCGAACACGCGCTGGCCGAGAAGGCCCGCCGCGAGGCCGCCACCTCCCAGGCCTGACGCCGACGTGCGGCCCTGCCGGCCCCAGGCCGCCCGGACCTGAGCCCGCGCCGCCCCGGCGACGCCACCCCGCTGGAGCACGCCCGCTGATACCGCCGCCCGAAGCGTACCCGGTGGTACCGCCGACGCAGCCTGCCCGGTGGTGGTACCACCGCTACGGCCGGCCCAGCGACACGTCCCCAGCCGGCGCGTGCCCAGTGATGCCGCCCGGGCCTTCCCGGCGGCACGTCGCCGCTCGAGGAGGGCATGCCTGGCGACCTGCCATCGGGTACCGGCCATGGGACGGCACGCCCCATGACCAACCGCCGGGGCGGCAGTCGCAGCGCGGCAGATCGCCAGTCGAAGGCACGCAGATGACCTACCGCCGGGGCGCCGGCCGGGCGGCACGCCGTCGGTCGAGGACATGCGTGATGGTCTGCCGCCGGGGCGTCGGGCACGCCCGGAAAGGACGCGCCGCGAAGGCGTGGCGCTAGGCGGGCCTGCCCTCGGCTTTCCCGAACGCGCGCAGCGCCTCCACGTCGGAGTGGATTCCGGTGACGTAGTCGGCCACCCATCCGGCGACCTCGGGGAAGCCGCTCTCCTCGACGATCCGTGCGCCCGCCGCTCGTGCGTCGAACAGGGTACGGCGGAGCGTGACGGCGCCGCTTCCCGCGTCGAGCAGGGCCCAGTGGGCGCCCGCCGTGCCGTACGGCATGCCGACCGAGCCGGGATTGACCACCAGCCTGCGGTCGACCAGCCTGACGAACGGCATGTGCGTGTTGCCCAGCACGACCGTGTCCGCCCCGACAGCGTCGAGCACCTCGGCCCAACGCTCGATCGTGCTGTCGACCAGGATCATCTCATCGTCACGCCGGGGCGTGGCGTGCACGAACAGCGTCGTGCCCAGAGCGCCGAGATCCAGTTCGCGCGCGTCCGGCAGGCCCGCCAGCAGCTCCACCTGGTCATCGCGCAGCTGCCGGCCGGCCCACTGCGAGATCGGGTAGGCGCTCGGCTTGCCGCGGGCGACCTCCACCAGCTCCCGGTCCGCGTTGCCGTTCACCCACAGCGCCCGCTCCCCCAGCGAGACCAGCAGGTCGAGCGTCGCAACGGGTTGCGGGCCCGCGGCCATGTCACCGGTGAGGACGAGCAGGTCCGCCGCCACAACGTCGGGTTCGGCCAGCACGGCCTCCAGCGCGGGCAGGACACCATGGATGTCGGACAGTACGGCTACACGCATGCCGTTCACGCTGCCGGATCGCCCGCGCGCCCCTCAAGGGCTTTCGCCCGTGGCGGACCGCCCGGTCGCCCGCACCCTCGGGTCAGCCGCTCCGCGTCCCCTCAGGCATCACCACCGCGGGCGATCAGCCGCTTTCGCGCCAGCCCTCGCGTTCCTCCACCAGCGCGTCGACCCGCGCAAGGTGCTCCTCGTCGAGCCCTTCGACGACGACGAGCCACTGCGCGTCCTCGGCGTCGTCCTCCCCCGCGAGCGTCTCCCTGACGACGGCAGGCACACCGCCGAGCCGCGGGAACCATTCGACCAGCGTCTCGGCCACCTCTTCGGCGTCGTCACGTTCGGAGAACACCAGCAACTGCCTCATGGACGGCAAGCCTAAAGCCCGGCCCTGCCTCCTCGTTCTCCGGGCGTGAGCGGCGTAGATCACCTACCGTGGGCCCATGGCGTCCGACGCGGTGACACCGGAGACGACTCGCTCGCTACCCGGTTGGGTCTTCCCTCCGGCCGAGGGCTTCGCCGCCGAGCACCTCGATCACCTTCCGGATCTGCCTGCGCGCACGGAGTTGATTGACGCAAGCTTGGTGTTCGTGAGACCACAGCCGTCCCTCCACATGCGCACGGTCTCGCTCCTGGAGTTCGAGCTGCGACGCCAGGCTCCGGGCACGCTCAGGGTGCGCAGGCACATGAGCGTCATCCTCGGCCCGGCCCAGCGGCCCGAGCCTGACGTGAGCATCGTCCGCGCCGAGGCGACGCACGGCGAGGAGACCTCCTACCAGGCGGCCGACGTGCTGCTCGCCGCCGAAGTGGTGACACCGGACTCTCTCGTGCGCGACCGCGAGCGCAAGCCGCAGCTGTACGCGGAGGCGGGCATCAGGCACCACTGGCGGGTCGAGAACGACGCGCATGGTCCCGTCGTCCACGTCTACGAGCTCGACCCCGCGACCTGCGCCTACGGGCTCACCGGGATCCACCACGACCGGTTGAAGCTCACCGTCCCGTTCGACCTCGACATCGACCTCACCGAGATCGACCGGCTCTGAGATCAATCGGCTCTGAGATCTGGACGAATCCGCGAGCCGGGCGGCACGGAGGTCGCCACGAAAAAGGGGGCCCCGAGGGGCCCCCTTTCACGGTCTCTCCTACGCCCCGCGCAGTTGCGCGCCGACCCGGTCGGCGGCCATCGCGACGGCCGCGTCGCGGGCGGCGGTGGTCTCCTCCACCGTCAGCGTGCGGTCGGCGGCGCGGAAGCGCAGCGTGTAGGCCAGCGACTTGTTGCCCTCGCCCACCTGCGCTCCGGTGTAGACGTCGAACAGCCGCACCGACTCCAGCAGCTCGCCCGCGCCGTCACGCAGCGCCGCCGCCACGTCCGCGACCGGGGTCCAGTCGGGGACGATCAGCGCGACGTCCTGCGTGGCGATCGGGTAGGAGGAGACAGGGGGCGTCTCGACCGGCCCCGGCATGGCCTGCTCGAGGCGGGTGAGCTCCAGCTCCATGGCGCAGGTGCGCGGCGGCAGGCCGTAGGCCTCGACCACCCGGGGGTGCAGCTCTCCCGCGTGGCCCACGAGGACGTCGCCCACGTAGAGGGCGGCGCACCGGCCGGGGTGCCACGGCTCGTGCTGGTCGGCGACCACGGCCAGCTCCACGCGGGCCTCTCTCGCCACGAGCCGCGCGGCCTGTACGGCGTCGGCCCAGCCGGCCTGGCGGCCCTGGCCCCACCAGCCGGAGCGCTCGAACTCGCCGGCCAGCACGACGGCCACCCGCTGCGGCTGCCTGGGCAGCGCCGACTCGATCGACTCGAGCTCCTCGGGAGAGGGCCGGCGGTCGACGCCGAGCACGGGCGCCTTGGCGGGCGTGCCCTCACCGGGCCGGTAGACCAGGCCGGTCTCGAACAGCGCCACGTCGTTGAACCCGCGGCCCACGTTGCGCACCAGGGTCTTGAGCAGGCCGGGCAGCAGCGTGGTGCGCAGCAGCGGCTCGTCCTCCGACAGCGGGTTGGCCAGCCGTACGGCACGACGGCGGTCGTCGCCCTCGGGCAGCTGCAGGTGGTCGAGGTCGCGCTCGCCGAGGAACGGGTAGGCCAGCACCTCGACGTAGCCGGCGGCGGCCAGCGTGCGGCCGACCCGCCGGCGCAGCCGCTGCGCCTCGGTCAGCCCGGCGCCCGCCGGAGCCTTGGGCAGGATCGAGGGCAGGTCGGCGTAGCCCTCGAGGCGGATGACCTCTTCGGCCAGGTCGTTGGGGTCGGTGAGGTCGGGGCGCCACGACGGCGGCGTGACCGTGATCATGTCGTCGCCCGTCACGGCCAGCAGCCCGTCGGTGTCGCCGCCGGAGACCACGCCCGTGGGGTCGACGCCGCCGCGCTGCGGCGCCGGGTCGGCGCCCGGCACGACCTGGCAGCCCACCTGCTCCAGGCGGGTGACGACCGTCTCGCGGGAGTACGGCACGCCGGCCACGGCCCCCGGGTGGGAGGTCGGGATGGCGATCCGCACGGGCGACACCTCGCTCTGGGCGTGGGTGACACCCGGGACGGCGGTGGCACCGCCCAGGGAGGTCAGCAACTGCACCGCCCGCCACGAGGCGGCCAGCGGCAGCTCGCGGTCGACGCCGCGCTCGAAACGCTTGGACGCCTCCGACACCAGGTTGTGCCGACGGGACATGCGCGCCGTGCCGGTGGCCGAGAAGTGGGCCGCCTCGATCACGATGTCGGTGGAGTCGTCGGAGATCTCGGTGTGCAGGCCGCCCATGGTGCCCGCCATCGAGATCGCGCCCGAGTCGTCGGTGATCAGGATGTCGTCGGTGTCGAGCTTGCGGACGACGTGGTCGAGCGTCTCCAGCGTCTCGCCGGGGACGGCCCGCCGTACGACGATCTCGCCGGTCAGCTTCGTGCGGTCGAAGGCGTGCAGCGGCTGGCCGAGCTCCAGCATCACGTAGTTGGTGATGTCGACGGCCAGCGACACCGGACGCATGCCGGCCCTGGTGAGCCTGGTGCGCATCCACAGCGGGCTCGGCGCGGACGGGTCGAAGCCGCGCACCTCGCGCAGCACGAACCTGTCGCAGGACGTCGGGTCGCCGATGGAGGCGGGGTGGGACGGCTCGGTGTCGGCGGGCAGCTCGATCGCCGCCGGGTCATGGAACGGCACGCCGAAGGCGGTGGCCGCCTCGCGGGCCACGCCCCTGATCGACAGGGCGTAGCCGATGTCTGGGGTGATCTCCAGCTCGAGCACGTCGTCGCGCAGGCCGAGCAGCTCGACCACGTCGGTGCCGATCGGGGTGTCCTGGGGCAGCACCATGATGCCGTCGTGGTCGTCGCCGAGGCCGAGCTCGCGCTCGGAGCAGATCATGCCCTCGGACATGCGGCCGTAGGTCTTGCGCGCGCCGACCTCGAAGCCGCCGGGCAGCACGCCGCCGGGCAGCACGACGGGCACCCTGTCGCCCACCACGAAGTTGGTGGCGCCGCAGACGATCTGGCGCGGCTCGGCCTCGCCGACCTCGACCATGCAGTGGCGGATCGGCTTCTTGAAACCGGTCAGCTCCTCGATCGAGAGCACCTCGCCCACCACGACGTTCTTCACGTCGTGGCCGTGGGAGCTGATGCTCTCGAGCTTGAGGCCGGCGGCGGTGAGCTTGTCCGCCACCTCGTGCGCGGTGACGGCGGGGAGGTCGACGTGCTCCCGCAGCCAGGAAAGCGGGACCTTCATCAGATCTCCATTCCGAACGGGAGGGTGAAGCGGACATCGCCCTCGACCATGTCACGCATGTCTTCGGCGTTGTGGCGGAACATCAGCGTCCGCTCGATGCCCATGCCGAAGGCGAAGCCGGAGTACTTGCGCGGGTCGACGCCGCAGGCGACGAGCACGCGCGGGTTGACCATGCCGCAGCCGCCCCACTCGATCCAGCCCTCCGACTTGCAGGTGCGGCAGGGCGGGTTGCCGGGAACGGCCGAGGCGCCCCTGCACACGAAGCACTTGAGGTCCATCTCGGCCGAAGGCTCGGTGAAGGGGAAGTAGTTGGGCCTGAACCTGGTCGTGATGCCCTCGCCGAACATGACCTCGGCGAAGCGGTCGAGCGTGCCCTTGAGGTGGGCCATCGTCAGGCCCTCGTCGATCGCCAGCCCCTCGACCTGGTGGAAGACCGGCGTGTGGGTGGCGTCGAGCTCGTCGGTGCGGAAGACCTTGCCGGGCGAGACGACGTAGACCGGCACGCCCCGCTGCAGCAGCGCCCTGATCTGCACCGGGGAGGTCTGGGTGCGCAGCACCTTGCCGGAGTCGGTGGACTCGACGAAGAAGGTGTCGTGGTCGGAGCGGGCCGGGTGGTCGGTCGCGATGTTGAGCGCGTCGAAGTTGAACCACTCGCCTTCGAGCTCGGGGCCCTCGGCGACCTCGTAGCCCATCGCGACGAAGGTGTCGGCGATGCGTTCCTGCATGGTCGTGAGCGGGTGGCGGGCGCCTCGGGGCGCGCGGTCCCAGGGCAGCGTGACGTCAACCGTCTCCTCGACGAGGACGCGGGCGTCGCGCTCGGCCTCCAGCTCGGCCTGGCGCGCGGCGAGGGCCTCGTTGATCGTCTTGCGGGCGCCGCCGATGCGCTTGCCCGCCTCGGCGCGGGCCGCGGGCGGCAGGGCGCCGATCTCGCGGTTGGCCAGCGCGATCGGCGAGCGGTCTCCGGCGTGTGCGAGGCGCACCTGCTTGAGTGCGTCGAGATCGCCCGCCGCCTTGATCGCGGCGACGGCCTCGGCCTCCATGCGCGCCACCTCGTCGGCGTGCAGAGGGGTGACCTCGACGGGGTCGTAGTCAGACAAGAGAGAGCTCCGTATCCAGGGCTTGAGCGGACCCGAGTCTAGTCGGATCGGCAGAAAGGGTCGTGCGCGGCGACGCCTGCCTGTGGAAAACGACCGGCCGCGCCTCGCGCCTGTGGAAAAGCCCGTCGGGTCCGTGCTCGCCGTATGGTCAGGCGAAGTCGGGTGCCCCGGCGGGCATGGTAAATCGGAACTCGGCCCCGCCCTCGGGCGCGCGCTGCACGGTGATGGTGCCGCCGTGGGCCTCCACCAGGCCCTTGACGATGAACAGGCCAAGGCCCGTGCCGCCGCGCCTGCGGCTGTTGCCGCGCCAGAACTGCTGGAAGACGCGCGGGGCCAGCTCGGGCGCGATGCCCTCACCCTGGTCTCGCACGGACACGGCAACTCCCCAGCCGACGGATTCGATGTCGATCGTGACGGTGCCCCTGCCGTGGCGCACCGCGTTCTCCACCAGGTTACCGAGAATCTGGTCGATCTTGTCGCCGTCGAGCCACATCTCGGGCAGCTCGCCGGAGACTCGCAGCTGGAAGCGGTTTTCGGGCTCGCCCGCCGCGACCCTGCCAGCGATGATCTTGCGGGCCCGGGCGGGCACGTCGACGACCGCCCGGTGGATCTCCAGCCGCCCCGACTCGATCCGCGAGACGTCGAGCAGCTCGGTGATCAGCCTGGTGACCCTGTCGGCGTCGTTGTTGACGGTCTCCAGCATCACGAGCTTCTGCTCTTCGGTGAAGCGCGTCCACTTGGCCAGCAGCGTCGCGGTGAAGCCCTTGACGCTGGTCAGCGGCGAGCGCAGCTCGTGGGCGACCGTCGAGACCAGGTCGGCGCGGCTGCGTTCGAGCCGCGCCCTGGCGCCGCCGTCGCGCAGGGTGATCGTGACCCGCGCGACGTCGCCGCCGCACTCGGGCTCGCGCACGAGCCTGGCCGCCACGTGCAGCTCCTGCCCGCCGGGCAGGTGGAGCGGCCGTTCGGGCACCCTGGTCCTGGTGCGCAGCCCGCCCTCGGGGTCGAGGCACTTCCACCACTCGCGGCCGTCGTGGTCGCGGAACGGGAACACCTCGTTGATGTCACCGCCGACCGCGCGCTCGCGGCTGACGCCGGTGAGCCTGGCGGCGGCCCTGTTGACGGTGAGGATCACGCCGAAGCGGTCGGTCACGATGAGCCCGTCGGGCAGGTCGTCCACGGGCACCGTGCACGCCGGATCGGACACCCGCCAACCGGTACCTTCGCCCCGCACGAACCCCGCCTCCTCGACCTACATGGCCGACAATAGCGGGTTTCCCACACCAGGGGGCACCCGCGCGCGCCGCCTTGCGCTGGGGTCGCCCTGCCCTCCCGTACGGCTACCGCCGGGCCGGGCCCACCCAGGGCACGCATGCCGGCCCGTCCAGGGAGACGGCACGCGAGCTCACCGGCGGGCCGCCGTCACGCGCCGCCGTCACGCGCCTGCGGGGCAAACCCCGCTTGCCCGGCCGGTTCCTGGTCGGTTCAGCCGTTCCGCTGGGCCCTGGCCGAGGCGTACAGGCAGACCGCCGCCGCGGTCGCCAGGTTGAGGCTCTCGGCCTGCCCGTAGATCGGTACCCGCACCACGTCGTCGGTGAGCGCCAGGATCTCCTCGGGCAGCCCCCACGCCTCGTTGCCGAACACCCAGGCCGTGGGCCCCGACAGGTCGACGTCGTCCAGCGTGTGCTTGCCGGCCCCGTCGGCCGCCAGCACCCGCAGCCCGCTGTCCTTCAGCCGCCGCACGGCCTGCGCGACCGGCGAGCCGATGGCCACGGGCAGGTGGAACAGGCTGCCCGCGCTGGCCCTGACGCACTTGCCGTTGTAGGGGTCGACCGAGGCGTCGGTGAACACGACGGAGTCGGCGCCGGCCGCGTCGGCCGTACGCATCACGGTGCCCGCGTTGCCGGGGTCGCGCACGTGCGCGAGCACCGCCACGAGCCGGGCCTGTTCGGTGACGGCCTGCTCCAGGGGCGTGTGCACGAACGTGCAGATCGCCACCAGGCCCTGCGGCGTCACCGTCTGGGCCAGTTCGGCCATGACCTCGCCGCTGGCCCGCTGGACCGGAACGCCCTTGAGCGTGGCCTCGCTGATGAGGTCGCCGTGTCGCACCTCGGCCTCGGCGGTGGCGAACAGTTCGAGGACCACGCCGTCCAGCTTGAGCGCCTCGCGCACGGCCTGGGGTCCTTCGGCGAGGAACTTGCGGTCCTGCTCCCTGAAGGCGCGCTTGGTGAGCCGGCGCGCGGCTTTCACGCGCGGCGACTTCACGTTGGTCAGCTCGGATCCCGCCATGCTCCAGTCCCCCACTCGTCGAACGCTCGTGCCCGCACGAGCCATTGTCCAGCCCTCACGACCCTCCCGGACCCCTGAAGAGCATGAGGGACGCTCGCGCGGGCCGCTGCGGGAGGCCGGACGCCGCTCAGGGCCCGCTTCACCGACCCCGGTCCGCTCACCGCCCGCCGGCCCGCCGGCGACGGTCGGGCCGAACCCGGTCCGCTCACCGCCTGCCTACCGCCGGCGACGGTCGGGCCGAACCTGGTCCGGCCATCGCGCCTGCCCGCTGCCGGCGATCACCCTCAGGAACGGCCGTTGCGCGGCTGTCAGGCAGCTCTCAGCGAACCGCAGATCGACACGAGCCACACCAGGCCGGTCGCCCCGTGCCGCGAAACCCGCCGGATGATCGGTCACTCCCGCCGGCTGTCAGCCACCGGCGGACCACTCCCGGGAGAAAGCCAGAAGACCGCTCCCGGACAAAGCCAAGAGGCCGCTCCCGCGAGAAAGCCAGGAGACCGTGGACCACGAGAGAACCCCCACCCCGTAGGGCAGGCCGCTCTCGGCACACCGGCAACCCACCGGCCATCGAGCGGTTCCTCCTGGAAGCCACTGGGCCCGGCCACCAGGTGCCGCGCCGTGACACCCACCTGTCCGGGAGGGCAGGGGCACGAGCCGGGACGGCGAGGCGAATCACCCGCGTGCCGTCCGGCCCCATGTCCGCCCGAGCGGGCCGCGCCGGGCAAACAAAACGGGCCCACCGACGTGGCGGTGGGCCCGTGCGAATCCGTGCCGAACGGTCAGCCCGCGGCCGGCGCGTTCACGTTCGCCGGCAGGGCCTTCTTGGCGGCCTCGACCAGCGTCGCGAAGGTCTGGCTGTCGTTGACCGCCAGGTCGGCGAGGATCTTGCGGTCGACCTCGATGTTGGCCAGCCGCAGACCCTGGATCAGGCGGTTGTAGGTGATGCCGTTCTGACGAGCCGCCGCGTTGATCCGCTGGATCCACAGGCGGCGGAAAGCGCCCTTGCGGTCCTTACGGTCACGGTAGGCGTAGGTCATCGAGTGGAGCATCTGCTCCTTGGCCTTGCGGTACAGCCTGGACCGCTGGCCACGGTAGCCGCTCGCCCGCTCGAGGACGACCCTGCGCTTCTTCTTGGCGTTGAGCGCCCGCTTCACGCGTGCCATGTTCTATCTCCCCGGGGACTTGCGCTACTTGGCGAGCAGCTTCTTGGTCTTCTTGTAGTCAGCGTCGGAAATGACGACTTCATTCTTGAGACGGCGCGTCAGCGTGGACGACTTCCACTCGTTGTAGTGCGCGCGGCTGGCGCGGCGGCGCTTGATCTTGCCGGTTCCGGTGAACCGGAACCGCTTCTTCGCACCGCTGTGCGTCTTCATCTTCGGCATTTCGCCGTCTCTCCTCAATTCGTCCGTGCCGAATCCCGGGCCGGTGCGGGCCGGCCCGGTTGCGGCTTGTTCGACTGGCGCTGGCTGGGTCGCCTGTAAGGCTAACCCGAACTGCGGGTCACTCTTCCGGTTCGGAAGGCTCCTCGCTGCCACGCTGCGCCTTGGCCGCTGCCTTTTCAGCCTTGGCCTCGGCCTTCTTCTTGTGCGGACCGATCACCATGATCATGTTACGGCCGTCCTGCTTGGGCTGGGACTCGACGAAGCCGAGCTCCGTGACGTCCTCGGCCAGCCTCTGCAGGAGCCTGAAACCCAGCTCGGGACGCGACTGCTCACGTCCGCGGAACATGATCGTGACTTTGACCTTGTCTCCCGCCTTGAGGAACCGCACCACGTGACCCTTCTTGGTCTCGTAGTCGTGCGGGTCGATCTTCGGCCGGAGCTTGATCTCCTTGATGATCGTGTGCGCCTGATTCTTGCGCGCCTCGCGCGCCTTCATCGCGGACTCGTACTTGAACTTGCCGTAGTCCATGAGCTTGCACACGGGCGGACGAGCCGTGGCCGCGACCTCGACGAGGTCGAGGTCTGCCTCCTGGGCGAGCTTCAGGGCGT
Source organism: Nonomuraea sp. NPDC003727 (assembly GCF_053586935.1). Lineage (NCBI taxonomy): Bacteria > Bacillati > Actinomycetota > Actinomycetes > Streptosporangiales > Streptosporangiaceae > Nonomuraea > Nonomuraea sp. NPDC003727. The sequence continues at coordinate 267,713 of NZ_JBSFNE010000012.1, read as the reverse complement.
CGTGGATGGACACGATGCCGACCTGCTCACCGTTAGGGCCGACGAGGCGAACCTCGGGCACACGGATGCGCTCGTTGATGCGGGGCTCAGTGCTGATGGGGCCTCCTAGGTATGCGATCCCTACGCGCTCGATCGTGCCGGGCATCAACGCGGATGTAAACGCGAAAATGCCCCGCACATCGCGCATGCGGGGCCACTGAGCTTGGCGGCTCGAATGGCCGTAAGCTCCCCGGAGTAAGTCCGGCGTGATCCTGTACCTGGACACCTCACGGTGACTCAGGTGGGAGGGAGACCTCCGCTTGCGCGTCCAGCAAGCATGCCGGACCGATCAGGGAGCTACATTACCACAACCACGAGCGCCCGCCGAATCATCCCGCCTGGCTGACGCATTTCCTAAACGGCCTGGCACACGACAGCGGGCCGCGGACCAGGCCTGTCTTCGCCGAGACGGCCGGAGAACGGCCAGGCTCAGCCCCATCGGGCTGCCCGGGGGCTGGTCACCGTAGAGTCAAGACTTCGCGGGGACCGGGAATCAACCCGTTCGAGTGGCGCGCCTGAGGATCTCGGCCTCGCCCGCCGCGCGCATCGCCGCCACCGGCACGTCCGTCCGGCCCGTCATCAGCTCCACCTGCCGCACCGCCTGGTGCAGCAGCATCGGGAACCCGCCGACCACCTGTCCGCCCGCGGCCCGCACCGCGGCGGCCAGGCGCGTCGGCCAGGGGGCGTAGACGACGTCGAACAGCGCGGGGACCCGCGCCACCTGGCCCGCGAAAGCATCGGCGGCGCCACCGGGCAGCGTGGAGACCACCAGGTCGACGTCGAGCAACGCGTCGAGCTTGTCGAACGTCTCGACCGCCAGTGCCATCCCGAGCCGCTCGGCCACCTCGACCGTCTCCCCCGCCCGCGCGGGGTCGCGTACGACGAGTGTCGCGGCGCCGGTGCCGAGGCCGCGCAGCGCGGCCAGGGCGGAGGCGGCCGTGGCGCCGCCGCCCAGCACCAGCGCCGAGCCGGGGGCGGGGATGCCCGCCTCGGCCAGGGCCTGCTCGATGCCGTGGACGTCGGTGTTGTCGCCGTGTCTGGCGCCGTGGGCGAACACCACCGTGTTGGCGCCGCCCACCGCGACGGCCAGGTCGGAGACGGTGTCGAGCAGCGGGAGCACGGCGCGCTTGAGCGGCATCGTCAGCGACAGCCCCGCCCAGTCCTCGGCGTCGAGCATGGCGGGCAGGCCGGCTTCGTCGCACTCGCGCGCCTCGTAGGTCCAGCCGGTCAGGCCCATGGCCTGGTAGGCGGCCCGGTGCAGGAACGGCGAGAGCGAGTGCGTGATCGGCGAGCCCAGCACCGCCGCCCGTCCCGTGGTCCGCACACCCGCTCCTTTCACCGCGCCCTGGGTCCCCAGGACTCTATCGCCCGGTACGGCAGGCCCGCGCGAGCCCCACCCGGCGGCACGGGACCACGCCTCACCGAGCCCAGCCTGCACCGAGCCCACGCCGAGCCGGCGCCGAGCCCGCGCGGGCCGGCCGGGTCACCCGCCGCCGTTGCGCTCGAACTCCGCCTTCAGCTTCCAGAACTCCGCCTCGCTGGCCGTGAACTTGGTGACCTTGTTCTTGGGGTCGGTCGTCACGAAGTACAGGTAGCCGCTGTCGCTCGGCTTGAGCGCCGCCTCGATCGCGTGCTCGCCCGGGTTGCTGATCGGCCCCGGCGGCAGTCCTTCGTACATGTAGGTGTTGAACTTCGACTTGGTCTCCAGGTCGGCATGGGAGGCGGCGATGCCGTACTTGTTGAGCGCGTACATGACCGTGCTGTCCATCTGGAGCTTCATCGCCGGCTTGCGCGACAGACGGTTGTAGATCACCTCGGCGATCTTCGGCATGTCCTCGTACGTGCCCGCCTCGGCCTGCACGATGCTGGCGACGGTCATGATCTGCCCCGGGGTGAGGCCGAGCTGTTTGGCCGACTCCTCCAGGTTCGTGGCCGACGCCGCCTGCGTGTAGCGGTCGACCATCTGGGTGAGCATCTGGGTGGGAGTGGCGTTCGGCTCGAACTCGTAGGTCGCGGGGAAGGCGTAGCCCTCCAGGCTCTTGGCGTAGGACGGCAGGCCGATGGCCTCCTTGTCCTTGGCCGCCGCGACGAACTCCTTGCGCGACTTCTTGGTCTGCTTGGCCAGGATGTCGAACACCTTGGTGAGCCGCTCCCCCTCCTTGATCAGGACGGTGTTCTGCAGCTTCTTGCCCGACACCAGCGCCTCGACGGCGGCGGCGGCCGACATGCCCTTCTTCAGGGTGAACTGGCCGGGTCGCAGCTCGGAGCTCTTGCCGGCGGCGGCGATGGCGTTGGTGAAGGCGCGCTCGCTGGCCACCACGCCCTGCGCCTGCAGGGTCTTGGCGACGTCGGCGGCGGTCTGGCCGTCCTTGACCTGGATGACCACCTCGGTGGTGCCGGGTCCCTTGAAGTCGTCGGGCACCAGCGCGTCGCTGAGCCACAGGTAGCCGTAGTAGCCGCCACCGCCGATGATGCCCACGAGGACGATCACAGCGAGCAGCGGGGCGAGGAATCCGCCGCGGTTGCGGCGCCTGCGCCTGCGGCGGCCACGGCCCACCTTGCCGGAACCGCGAGAGCGGCCCCTGGCCCGACCTTCGTCGTCCTCGGAGCCTAGCAAAAAGTCCATGTCGAGATCGTTCATAGATGCGGTGGCCAATCTCCCGGTATGGACGGCCTGGCGTCAAGGGGGAACACCAAACCGGTGGGGGTTACCGAGCCGAACGAGGGGATCCGCCGGCCTTGAGCCGGTGACCAGCGGTTATCACGATGTGTAGCAATGCTAGGGGATGCGGCAGGCGTGCGCGCCTCCGCCCCGGCCCCGGTCCTCGGCGGGACTAAGCAGGCCCCGAGCAGCATCAATGGGTCCCGAGGTAGTCGTTCAACTCTTCCCGGTATCTCACGAACTCACTCTCTTTGTCGGTGAATTTCGTGATTCTATGCTCCGGGTTGGTTGTCACAAACCAGTTCCAATCGCCCCTGGCCGGGTGCAACGCGGCCAGCAGCGCCTTCTCCCCCGGATTGGCGATCGGCCCCGGAGGCAGGCCCTTGTGCCGGTAGGTGTTGTACCGGGAGCGCACCCTGAGATCGTCCTGCGACAGCTTCAGCGTGCGCCGGTTGAGCGCATAGGTGACGGTGGCGTCGAGCTGGAGCGGGGTGCCGCTCCTGAGCCGGTTGTAGATCACTCTAGCGATCTTCGGATAGTCGCCGTCCCTGCCGCCCTCGGCCTGCACCAGGCTCGCCACGGTGACCGCCTCCAGCGGCGTGAGCGCGACCCCCGCGGCACGTGACTCGAGGCCGATGCTCGCGGCCGCCTCCCTGAACCGGGTGACCATCCGCCTGAGCAGGTCGGCCGCCGTGCCGCCCGGCTCGACCTCGTAGGTCGCCGGGAAGAGGAAGCCCTCCAGGCCGCGGGCGTAGCGGGGCAGGCCCAGCGTGGCGACCCTGGCCGTCCGGAAGTCCTGGAGCGGGATGCCCGACTGCTTGGCCAGGTACGGCAGCGCCTCCGACAGCCGCATGCCGTCGGGCAGCGTGACCCGCTTGACCACCCTGGCACTCGGCGTCAGCAGCAGGTCGAGCGCCGCGGCGGCGGCCATCCCCTTGCGCAGCAGGTAGTGCCCGGGATACAGGCTCGCCGCCTTGGAACGTTCCTGCGCCACGTTGGCGAACGAGCGGGCACTGGCCACCACGCCGGCCTCGGTCAGGAGTGCCCCGATGTCGCCCGCGCTGGCTCCCGGGTGGATGTGCACGGTGACCGCTCCCGTGCCCGCCCCGTCGAAGTCCGCGGGCATGACGTACGGCTTCAGCACCACGAACCCCGCGGTGCCGAGCGCCAGCACGGAGGCGGCGGCGCCACCCGCCAGCGTGGCCGCCTTGCGCCTGGCCCGGCGCCGGCCCGAGGCCGCCCGATCGGCTGCCGGCGAGGCCGCCCAACCGGCGGCCGGCAGGTCGGGCCCGTCGCCGCCGGCCTCTCCCTCGTCCTCCGCCGGTCTGCTGAAGGGGATCACCTCGGCCAGCGAGTCACCGTCGTCGTCGCCGGGCCGCCGGCTCGACGGCAGCTCGGCCACCGGCAGCGGAGCCGTGTCCTCCAGGGGACGTCCCGGCGTCGTGCGGGGTCCCTCGTCGTCCGGCCCGCTCACCGGGCAGACCCGTCGTCCGCCGCTTCGGGCGGATCGACAGGTCTGCCTGGTGGCCGGTCTGTGGCTCGCTCCGCGTCGAGCGCGTCCTGCAGCAGCACGACGGCGGCCACCTGGTCGACGACGGAGCGCTGCTTCTTGGCCTTGACGCCGCTGGCCCGCAGCCCCTGCTGGGCGGCGACCGTGGTCAGCCGCTCGTCGAACAGCCGCACCGGCACGGGTGCCAGCCGTACGGCGAGGTCGACGGCGAAGGTCCGGGCCAGCGCCGCGGCCTGGCCCTCACGTCCCGACAGCGAGGTGGGCAGCCCGACGATCACCTCGATCGCCGCGTGCTCCTCGACCAGGACGGCGATGCGGTCGAGGTCGCCCGCACCGCGTCTGACGGTCTCCACCGGAGTGGCCAGCAGTCCCGAGGGGTCGCTGCGGGCCACTCCGATGCGTACGGACCCGACGTCGACGCCGAGTCGTGCGCCGAATCTCATGTCAGGTGAGCTGCTCCGCGATGGTCTCGCCGACCACGCGCAACGCCTCGTCGATCGCCTCAGGACGGGTGCCCCCGCCCTGCGCGACATCGTCCTTGCCGCCACCGCCACCCCCAAGCGCCTTGGCGGCGACGCCGACCAGTCTCCCGGCCTTGAGCCCCCGCTCGCGCCCCGCCTCGTTGACCGCGGCAACCACCACCGGACGGTCAGCGGGGACCCCGGCGAGCACGACGACCGCCGGACGGTCGCCGGCGAACCTGCCGCGCACGTCAAGCGCGAGCTTACGCAGATCATCGGGCCCGGTTCCATCAGGCGCGCGGTGGGTCACGACAGAGACTCCGTGCAGCTCACGGGCCTGCGCGGCCAGATCGCCGGCGATCTGGAGCACCTGCGCGGAGCGCAGCTTCTCCAGCTCCTTCTCGGCGGTGCGCAGCCGGGAGACGATGCCCTCGATGCGCTCGGGCAGCTCCTCGCGGCGCGCCTTCAGCTGCTCGGTCACCTGGGCGACCAGCAGCGACTCGCGGGCCAGGAAGCGGAAGGCGTCGATGCCGACCAGCGCCTCCACGCGGCGCACGCCCGCGCCGACCGACTGCTCGCCCAGCACCTTGACCAGGCCGAGCTGGCCCGAGGAGTGGACGTGGGTGCCGCCGCACAGCTCGCGGGAGTAGTCGCCGATCTCCACGACGCGGACCTCGTCGCCGTACTTCTCGCCGAACATGGCCAGCGCGCCCATCGCCCTGGCCTCGGCCTGGGAGGTGTAGAAGGCGTTGACCCTGAGGTCGTTGATGAGGACGGCGTTGACCTCGTCCTCGACGTCGCGCAGCACGCTGGGCGGCACGGCGCCGGCGGAGGTGAAGTCGAAGCGGAAGCGGCCGGGCGAGTTCTCCGAGCCCGCCTGCGCCGCCGACTCGCCCAGGGCGTTCTTGAAGCCGCGGTGCACCAGGTGGGTGGCACTGTGGCTGCGCGAGATCGCCTTGCGGCGCTCGACGTCGACCTCGGCCTGCACCTCGTCGCCCAGGCGCAGCTCGCCGGTGCGGACCTTGCCGCGGTGGACGACCAGGCCCTTGATCGGCGACTGCACGTCGAGCACGTCGACCTGCGCGCCCGAGGTGCGCAGCACGCCCTGGTCGGCGAGCTGACCGCCGCCCTCGGCGTAGAAGGGGGTACGGCCCAGCACGACCTCGACGGTCGAGCCCGCGCCGGCCACGGGAACCGGGACGCCGTCGACGAGGATGCCGACCACGCTGGACTCCGCCGTGGTCAGGTCGTAGCCGAGGAACTCGACCGTGCCCGCCTTCTCCAGCAGCTCGCCGAAGACGGAGATGTCGGCGTTGCCGGTCTTCTTGGCCGCCGCGTCGGCCTTGGCGCGCTCGCGCTGCTCCTTCATCAGACGGCGGAAGCCCTCTTCGTCGACCTTGAGCCCCTGCTCGGCCGCCATCTCCAGGGTGAGGTCGATGGGGAAGCCGTAGGTGTCGTGGAGCTGGAAGGCCTGGTCGCCGGAGAGCGTGGTGCCGGACTTGCGCTTGGTCTCCTCGACGGCGACGTCGAAGATCGCCGTGCCGGTGCGCAGCGTGCCGAGGAAGGAGGTCTCCTCGGCGTCGATGACCGCGTGGATCTGCGGCGCGTCGTTCTTCAGCTCGGGGTACTGCTCGCCCATCACGTCGATGGCGACCGCGGTGAGCTCGTGCATGTAGCGCTCCTCGCCCGAGCCGAGCAGGCGCAGGTTGCGGATGGAGCGGCGCAGGATGCGGCGCAGCACGTAGCCGCGGCCCTCGTTGCTCGGGCCGACGCCGTCGGCGACCAGCATGGTGCCGGTGCGGACGTGGTCGGCGACCACGCGCAGGCTGACGTCGGCGCGCGGGTCGCGGCCGTAGCGCGAGTTGGTGAGCTCGGCGGCCTTGTCGAGGATCTTGTAGGTGGTGTCGATCTCGTAGATGTTGTCGACGCCCTGCAGGATCGCCGCCATGCGCTCGAGGCCCATGCCGGTGTCGATGTTCTTGTTGGGCAGCTCGCCGGAGATGTCGAAGTCGGTCTTGTTACGGACCGCGCTGAGCTGGTCCTGCATGAAGACGTTGTTCCAGACCTCGAGGTAGCGGTTCTCGTCGGCGATGGGCCCGCCCTCGCGGCCGTACTCGGGGCCGCGGTCGTAGTAGATCTCCGAGCAGGGGCCGCCGGGGCCGGCCACGCCCATGTGCCAGTAGTTGTCGGCCAGGCCGCGGCGCTGGATGCGCTCGACCGGCACGCCGACCTTGTTGTGCCAGATGTCGAAGGCCTCGTCGTCGTCGAGGTAGACCGTCGCCCAGAGCCGGTCCTCGGGGAAGCCGAAGCCGCCCTCCGACTCGGGCTTGGTCAGCAGCTCCCAGGCGTACGGGATCGCCAGTTCCTTGAAGTAGTCGCCGAGGGAGAAGTTGCCGAGCATCTGGAAGAAGGTGGCGTGCCTGGTGGTCTTGCCGACCTCGTCGATGTCGGGGGTGCGCACACACTTCTGCACGCTGGCCAGCCGTGCCGCCGGAGGCTTGCGCTGCCCCAGGAAGTACGGCTTGAAGGGCACCATGCCCGCAGGCACCAGGAGCAGCGTCGGGTCCTCAGCGATCAGGCTGGCCGAGGGCACGACCTTGTGCCCACGCTCCTCGAAGAAGCGCAGGAAGCGGCGGGCGATCTCTGCCGACTCCATATCAGCGGCCATCCTTTGCGTTAGTGGGTTGTGTCAGGGTTGTCGAGCCCGAAGCGGGATCGCAACTCGATTTCGCGGTCGGCGGCCTCGCCGAGCGCCTCGGAGGTAAAGTCTCTCACCTGCAGCAGCAGCCCGCTGGCACCGTCGGCGGCCCTGCGGGCGACGTGGTCGGGCTTGAGGGTCTGCAGCTTGCGCATCACCCACACGGCGCCGAACGCGCCGAGCGCCATGTAGAACAGCCGCCTGATCACCGCCGCCTCCTGCGCGGCTGCTTGCGGACCTCGATGGCCCTGCGCACGCCGTGACTGAGGGCGGAGACCCTGATGAGCGGCCCGGTGAAGATCGTCTGGGTGACGGCGCTGAGTTTGGCGGCGTGCCCGCTGACCTGCTTGACGTCGCGGGTGATGGCCTCGACGGCGACGAGCTGCCGGTTGGCCTCGTTGACGGTCATGCTCATGTCCTCCAGCAGGGGCACGACCCGGTCGTTGAGGTCGGAGACCATCTTGGTGGTCTCCCTGAGCAGCCGCGCGAGCTTGACGAGCACCATGGCGAGAAAGCAGACGAGGATCGCCCAGGCCATGGCGACGATCAGCCCGGCCAGTTCTCCTGCGGTCAGCATCAGCGGATCCGTCCCCGTTGGCGTCGTGGAATGGGAAAGACCCTATCGTGCCGGATACCACTCGACTGCCTGCTGGGTGTATGTCGCGCCGAGCGAGTCACTCCGCCGCCCGACGCGCTCCGGCCACCAGCTCCACCTCGAAGCCCTGCGCGTTCTCCAGGTAGGCCGCGTAGTGGCCGGGGCCGCCCGCGTGGGGGTGCCGGTCGGCGAACATCAGCCGCCATCCGTGCGCCGGCGCCTCGGCCACCATGGCGTCGACGTCGTCGGCGTGGAAGGCCAGGTGGTTGAGGCCAGGGCGCATCCTGTCGTACGGCTCCCGCACCCGCGCCGGCGACTCCTCCACGACGATGTAGGTGGCTCCGTGCCGCCACGACCTTCCCCCCTCCCACTCCTGGTGAGGCTCGTAGCCGAGTCTGGTGAACAGCCAGGTGAAGCCGGGCAGGACCGCCTCCAGCGAGTCGACCCACAGCTCCACGTGGTGCAGGCTCACGAGGATCCGCGCAGGAAGTCGCGGATCCTCGCCCACCGGTCGGCGACGCCGGCCTCGGCGCCGTGCCTGGTCGGCGCGTAGTAGCGGCGCTCGCGCACCTCCTCGGGCGCGTAGTCCTGGCGGACCAGACCGTGCTCGAAGTCGTGGGGGTACTTGTAGCCCTTGCCGTGGCCGAGCTTGGCCGCGCCCGGGTAGTGGGCGTCGCGCAGGTGGCCGGGCACCTGGCCCATCAGGCCGCGCCGCACGTCGTCGGCGGCCGCCCCGATGGCCTTGACCACGGCGTTGGACTTGGGGGCCAGCGCGCAGTGGATGACCGCGTGGGCCAGGTTGATGCCCGCCTCGGGCAGGCCGATGAGCTGGACGGCCTGCGCGGCGGCGACCGCGGTCTGCAGGCAGGTGTTGTCGGCCAGGCCGACGTCCTCGGAGGCGAAGATGACGATCCTGCGGGCGATGAACCGGGGGTCCTCCCCGGCCTCGATCATGCGGGCCAGGTAGTGGAGCGCGGCGTCGGCGTCGGAGCCGCGCATCGACTTGATGAACGCGCTGATGACGTCGTAGTGCTGGTCGCCCTGCCGGTCGTAGCGGACGGCCGCCTTGTCGACCGCCTTCTCCACGACCTCGACCGTGATGTCGTCGGCCAGCAGGGCGGCGGCCTCGAGGTAGGTCAGCGAGCGGCGGGCGTCGCCGCCCGCCAGCCGTACCAGGTGCTCCAGCGCCTCGGGGGCGAGCGTGGCGCGGCCGGACAGGCCGCGCTCGTCGGTGACGGCCCGCCGCAGCACGGCGCGGATGTCGTCGTCGGACAGCGACTCGAGGGTCAGCAGCAGCGAGCGTGACAGCAACGGCGAGATCACCGAGAAGAACGGGTTCTCGGTGGTGGCGCCGATGAAGGTGACCCACCTGTTCTCCACCGCGGGCAGCAGGGCGTCCTGCTGGGCCTTGTTGAAGCGGTGGACCTCGTCGACGAACAGCACGGTCTGCCTGCCCGTCATGCCGAGCTCGCGGCGCGCGTTGTCGATGGCCGCGCGGACGTCCTTGACGCCGGCCGACACGGCGGAGATCTCGACGAAGCGGCGCTTGGTGACGCCGGCGACCACGTAGGCGAGCGTGGTCTTGCCGGTGCCCGGCGGCCCCCACAGGAACAGCGACATCGGCGCGTCGCTCTCGACCAGCCGGCGCAGCGGGGTGCCCTGGCCGAGCAGGTGGCGCTGGCCGAGCACTTCGTCGAGGGCGCGGGGGCGCATCCGCACCGCCAGCGGCTGGGGGGTGGCCTCCTCTGCGGCCGAATCGAACAGACTCTCCACAAATCGAGCCTACAGGGCCCACACCGCCCTGGCGCCCGAATCCCCTGCTCGGAACACGTAGTAGCCCGCCGCGACGGCCAGCGCCACCGTCACCGCCGACGCCGCCCAGGCGGGCACGCGCCGCTCGGCACGCCACAGGAAGACCATCAGCAGGGCGGCCAGGCCGAGGCCGGCCGTGGCCAGCAGCAGCGGCAGGGCGAAGCTCTGGTGCTCGGCGATGCGCTGCCCGAGCTCTCCCTCCACCTGCGAGAACCGGGCCGCCTTCAGGGCGCCGCCGCTCTGGCGGGCGGCGAAGACGGCGGCGGGCGCGGCGAGCGCGAGCGCCACCACCGCCCATCCGAGGGACGGCCGGAAGCGGGGCACGAGTGCGTACGCCACGGAGGCGGCGACCAGGAGCGGGGTGAGCACCACCGCGAAGTGGATGATCAGTGGGTGCGCGGGGAGGCCCAGGATCTCGTTGAACATTTCACGACTCCGTTCTCATATGACTACGGATCCCACCACGCCGAGGTTCGCTGAGACCGGTTTCTCATCTACTTCTCAGGACATAAGCCCCATCTCTCCCACCAGCTACTTACGTCCAGCACATTCCCAACCCCGATAGCATGCGCGGAGCAGTTTGGTCATGTGTCGGCAAACGTGGAGGAAATACCGGTGAGCGGCGACGACCGCCAGAGCGAGCTGGCGCGGGAGCACAAGGAGCGGCAGGCGCAGCGTGCAGCCGAGCAGGCGGCCAAGGCCAGGCGCAACACCTTCATCGGCGCGGGCATCGCCGTGGTGCTCGTGGCGGGCGGCATCGTCGCGGCCACCACGATGATCGGCAAGAGCGACGCCACGCCCGTGGCCGAGGCCTCCGCCTCCCCCAAGGCCAGCACCTCGGTCCCCGCGGTGCCCTCGGCCAGCCCGACGGCGTCGGCGGGGCCGGTGACCTGCGAGTACAAGAGGCAGAACGACCCGGCCGTCCCGACCAAGTTCGTCGGCCTGCCGGGCAAGCGGCCCAACAAGAAGCTCAAGCAGATGACGATCGTCACCAACCGCGGCGAGATCGTCATCGACCTCATGACCGAGCAGGCGCCGTGCACGGTCAACGCGCTGGCCTTCCTGGCCAAGAAGAACTTCTACGACAACACCAGGTGCCAGCGCCTGGTCACGCCCGACGCCGCGGGCGTGCACCTCCTGCAGTGCGGCGACCCGCTGGCCAAGGCCGACGGGATCAACCCCACCGACGGTCAGGGCTCGTCCGGCTTCACCTACGGCGACGAGAACGTCGGCATCCCGTACAACCAGGGCGTCGTGTTCGTCACCCAGCCGTCGGGCGCCGCGGGCCAGAACGGCAGCCAGTTCGCCATCTCCCTGTCCAACGAGAACACGCAGGTCTCCCCCGAGTACGGCGTGCTGGGCACGGTCAGCAAGGGCATGGAGATGATGCTGGGCCTCGCCAAGACCGAGAAGGACCTGATCGTCAACCCCAACGACATCACCGGCGACGGCGGCACCACCGCGCCGAAGAAGCCGGTCGTGATCAAGGACGTGCGCTTCTCCTAGTGATTCAGGTCACAACCCCGCCGCCGCCCCGCCACGCAGGGGCACGCTGGAGGCTGTGACCGACAAACTTCCGTTCGAGTTCTTCCTCTCCCCGGAGTTCAGCACCGACCCGTACGCGGTCTACGCCGAGCTCCGGGCGAAGGGGCCCGTCCACGCGATCGACTTCCCGCCCGGCGCGCCCTCGTTCGTGATCATCGACCACGAGCACGTCAGGCCCGCGCTGAACGATCCGCGCCTGTCCAAGAGCCTGACCAACGGCCCTGACTGGTTCCGCGAGGCGATCGCGCAGGAAAATCCCGTGCTGGCCGACAACATGCTGATGTCGGACCCGCCCGACCACACGCGGCTGCGGCGCCTGGTGTCGAAGGCGTTCACCCCGCGCAGGATCGAGGAGCTGCGCCCGCGCGTCCAGCAGATCACCGACGAGCTGATCGACGCCTTCGAGGGCGACACGATCGAGCTGATCGACGCCTTCGCCTTCCCGCTGCCGATCATCGTGATCTGCGAGCTGCTGGGCATCCCCGACAGCGACCGGGCCGACTTCCGCCACTGGTCGGGCGCGCTGGTCCGCCCGGCCTTCGACGAGGAGCTGGCCAGGCAGCGCGACGAGGCCGGCGACGCCTTGCGCGCCTACTTCAGGGAGCTGATCGCCCAGCGGCGCGCCACCCCCACCGACGACCTGGTCGGGGCGCTGGTCACCAGCACCGAGCTGAGCGAGCAGGAGCTGCTGTCGACGCTGGCGCTGCTGCTGATCGCCGGCCACGAGACGACCGTCAACCTCATCGGCAACGGCATGCTGGCCCTGCTGCGCAGCCCCGACCAGCTCGAGCTGCTGCGCGCCAGGCCCGACCTGCTGCCGAACGCGGTCGAGGAGTTCCTGCGCTTCGACGCGCCCGTGGAGCGCGGCACCTTCCGCATCGCGCTCGAGGACATGGAGATCGCCGGGACGCAGATCCCGAAGGGCAGCTTCGTGCACGTCTCGATCGGCGCGGCGGGCCGCGATCCCCAGGCTTTCGAGCGCGCCGACGCGCTGGACGTCACGCGCGAAGACAACCGGCACGTCGCCTTCGGGCACGGCATCCACTTCTGCCTCGGCGCGCCACTGGCCCGCATGGAGGCCCAGATCGCCTTCGGCTCGCTGCTCACCCGGCTGCCCGGCCTCGCGCTCGGCTGCGAGGAGAAGGAGCTGAGCTGGCGCTTCAGCGGCTCCATCCTGCGCTCGCTGACCGCCCTCCCGGTCACGATCCAGGGTGGCCCGCGTGCCTGACAAGCTGCCCTTCGAGTTCCTGTTCACCCCAGAGTTCAGCAGGAACCCCTACGCCGTCTACGCCCCCTTACGAGGCGAGGGACCGGTCTTCCCGATCGACTTCCCGCCGGGCTTCGAGGCCTATCTGATCATCGATCACGAGCACGGCAGGGCCGCTCTGAACGACCCGCGCCTGTCGAAGGACATGCAGCGGTTCGGCGACTACTTCAAGGCGATCGCCACCGAGGACGACCTCCTCTTCGACGCCAACATGCTCTCCTCCGACCCGCCCGACCACACGCGGCTGCGCAGGATCGTCTCCAAGGCCTTCACCCCGCGCCGGGTGGAGGAGCTGCGCCCGCGCGTCCAGCAGATCACCGACGAGCTGATCGACGCCTTCGCCGGCGGCAGGGCCGAGCTGCTGGACGCGTTCGCCTTCCCGCTGCCGATCATCGTGATCTGCGAGCTGCTCGGCGTGCCGCCGGAGGACCGCGACCTGTTCCGCGAATGGTCGGCCCTGCTGGTCAACCCCACCTTCGAGCCCGACGAGGTCGAACGGCGCAGGGCGGCGGCCCGGGCGACCACCGGCTACTTCCGCGACCTGACCGAGCAGCGCAGGGCCGCGCCGCGCGACGACCTGATCAGCGCGCTGGTGTCCCTGGACGAGCTGACCGAAAAGGAGCTCCTCTCCACGCTCAGCCTGCTGCTGATCGCCGGCCACGAGACCACGGTCAACCTGATCGGCAACGGCGTGCTCGCGCTGCTGCGCAACCCCGGCCAGCTCGAGCTGCTACGCGCCAGGCCGGAGCTGCTGCCGAACGCGGTCGAGGAGTTCCTGCGCTACGACGGGCCCGTCGAGCGCTCGACCCCGCGCTTCGCGGCCGAGGACCTCGAGATCGCCGGCATCCGCATCCCTCGGGGCGCCATGGTGCACATCTCGCTCGGCGCGGTGGGCCGCGACCCCGCGGTCGTGGCGGCGCCCGACACGCTCGACATCACCCGCGCCGACACCAGGCACCTGGCCTTCGGCCACGGCATCCACTTCTGCCTCGGCGCGCCACTGGCCCGCATGGAGGGCCAGATCGCCATCGGCACCCTGCTCGACCGGCTGCCCGGCCTCGCGCTGGGCTGCGCCGAGGAGGAGCTGAGCTGGCGGCTGACCGGCTCGGTCGTGCGCGGCCTCGCCGCGCTGCCCGTCCGGTTCTGACGCCGACGAGCCGGTGGCGCGGCCTCGGCCACGCCACCGGCTCGTTCCGCGGTCGGTCGCCCGGTTCCTACACCTCGTCCTTCGGCTTGGCGTCGACGCCCGCCTCCTTGCGCTGTTCGACGGTGATCGGCGTGGGCGCGCCGGTCAGCGGGTCGAAGCCGGAGGCGGTCTTCGGGAAGGCGATCACGTCGCGGATCGACTCGCCGCCCGCCAGGAGCATGCAGATCCTGTCCCAGCCGTAGGCGATGCCGCCGTGCGGCGGCGGGCCGTACTTGAACGCCTCCAGCAGGAAGCCGAACTTCGACTCGGCCTCCTGCTTGCTGATGCCGAGCACGTCGAAGACGCGCTGCTGCATCTCGGCCCGGTGGATACGGATGGAGCCGCCGCCGATCTCCATGCCGTTGCAGACCATGTCGTAGGCGTAGGCAAGCGCCTCGCCCGGGTGTTCCTGGAAGTTGTCGGCCCACTCGGGCTTGGGCCCGGTGAAGGGGTGGTGGACCGCGGTCCAGCCGCCCTCGCCGTCCTCCTCGAACATGGGCGCGTCGACGACCCACAGGAACGACCACTGCGACTCGTCGATCAGGCCGCAGCGGCGGCCGATCTCGAGCCGGGCCGCGCCGAGCAGGTCGCGCGAGGAGTTGCGGGGACCGGCGGCGAAGAAGATCGCGTCACCCGGCTTGGCGCCCACCTTGTCCGCCAGGCCCGCGGCCTCGTTGGGCGACAGGTTCTTGGCGACGGGGCCGCCGAGCGTGCCGTCCTCCTGGACCAGCACGTAGGCCAGGCCGCGGGCGCCGCGGGACTTGGCCCACTCCTGCCAGGCGTCGAGCTCCTTGCGGGTCTGCGACGCACCACCGGGCATGACCACGGCGCCGACGTAGTGGGCCTGGAAGACGCGGAAGGTGGTGTTCGCGAAGTACTCCGTCATGTCGACGAGCTCCTGACCGAAGCGCAGGTCAGGCTTGTCGGAGCCGTAGCGGGCCATCGCCTCGGCGTAGGGCATGCGCGGCAGCGGCATGGGGATCTCGTAGCCGAGGATCTCCTTCCAGACCCGCGCGATCAGCGCCTCGCCCACCGCGATCACATCGTCCTGGTCCACGAAGGACATCTCGATGTCGATCTGGGTGAACTCGGGCTGCCGGTCGGCGCGCAGGTCCTCGTCGCGGTAGCACTTGGCCAGCTGGTAGTAGCGCTCCAGGCCCGACACCTGCAGCAGCTGCTTGAACAGCTGGGGCGACTGGGGCAGGGCGTACCAGTTGCCCGGCTGCAGGCGCACCGGCACCAGGAAGTCGCGGGCGCCCTCGGGCGTCGAGCGGGTCAGCGTCGGCGTCTCGACGTAGACGAAGCCGTGCTCGTTCATCACCTCGTTGGCCAGGTAGGTGGCCTTGGAGCGGATCCGCATCGCGTTGGCGACCTGCTGGCGGCGGATGTCGAGGTAGCGGTAGCGCAGGCGGACCTCCTCGGCCACCCCCGTGCCGCCCTCGATCGGGAACGGCAGCGGCGCGGCCTCGCTGAGCACCTCGACCGAGTCGGCCACGACCTCGATCTCGCCGGTGGGCAGATCGGGGTTGGCGTTGCCCTCAGGGCGGATCCTGACCTCGCCGACCACCCTCACGCAGTACTCGCTGCGCAGGCCGTGGGCGTCGTCCTCCTCGCGGAAGACCACCTGCGCGGAGCCCGAGGCGTCACGCAGGTCGATGAAGACGACCCCGCCGTGGTCACGACGGCGGGCCACCCAGCCCGCGAGCGTCACCTGCTGGCCCGCGTGCTCCTTGCGGAGCTCGCCGGCCTTGTGCGTGCGAATCACTGCAGCTTTCCCTTCAAAACATCGGCGACCTGGGCCAGCGGCACCTCGGTCTGCTCTCCGGTGGTCAGGTCCTTCACCTGGACGGCCTGCGCCGCCAGGTCACGCTCTCCGAGGATCAGCGCGAAGCGGGCGCCCGAGCGGTCGGCGCCCTTCATCGCGCCCTTGAGCCCCTTGCCGCCGAAGGCCATGTCGGCCGACAGGCCCGCCCCTCGAAGCTCCTCGACGAGCAGGAACATCCGGCGGCGTGCCTCGTCGCCCAGCGGGACACCGTACACCTGGACGCGGCCGCCGGCCTCGTCGCCGAGCAGGCCCTCGGCCTCCATCGCCAGCAGCGTGCGGTCGACGCCGAGCGCCCAGCCGACGCTGGGCAGCGACGGGCCGCCGAGCATCTCGCTGAGCCCGTCGTAGCGCCCGCCGCCGCCGACGGCCGACTGCGAGCCGAGCCCGCCGTGGACGAACTCGAAGGTGGTGCGGGTGTAGTAGTCGAGGCCGCGCACCAGGCGCGGGTCGTCGGTGAAGGGCACCTCGCAGGCGGTCAGCAGGGCGCGGACCTCCTCGTGGTAGGCCTTGCACGCCTCGCACAGGTGGTCGACGACCAGCGGCGCCCCCTTGAGCTGCTCCTGCACCTCGGGGCGCTTGTCGTCGAGCACGCGCAGCGGGTTGATCTCGATCCTGGCCCTGGTGTCCTCGTCGAGGTCGAGGGCGCGCAGGAAGTCCTGCAGCGCGGCCCGGTAGGCGGGGCGGCAGCCCTGGTCGCCGAGCGAGTTGACCAGCAGCGTGACCTCGCGCAGGCCGAGGTCGCGGAAACCGCGCCAGGCCAGCACGATCAGCTCGGCGTCGAGCGCCGGGTCCTCGGCGCCGAGCGCCTCCGCGCCGACCTGCCAGAAGTGGCGGTAGCGGCCCTTCTGGGCACGTTCGTAGCGGAACTGGCTGCCGGAGTACCACAGCTTCACCGGGAGCTGGCCGGTGTGCAGGTTGTGCTGCAGGACGGCGCGCACGACCGAGGCGGTGCCCTCCGGGCGCAGGGTCAGCGACCTGCCCGCCTTGTCGGGGAAGGTGTACATCTCCTTCGACACGACGTCGGTCGACTCGCCGACGCCGCGTTTGAACAGCTCGGTGTCCTCGAAGACGGGCGTCTCGACGTAGCCGTAGCCCGCCTGCCGTACGGGGGCGACGAGCGTCTCCCTGACGGCGAGGACCCGCTCGGAGCGGGGCGGCAGCCAGTCGAAGGTGCCCTTGGGTGCTTGGAAAGTCATCAGATCCCTCGTGTGGGACCGGCGTGCGGCGCGGCTTCCTTGAGATAAGGGTTGGTCGCGCGCTCGCGGCCGATCGTGGTCTGCGGTCCGTGGCCCGGCAGGACGACCGTCTCGTCCGGCAGCGGCAGGCACTTGGCGGCCAGGCTGCGCAGGATCGTCGGGTAGTCGCCGCCCGGCAGGTCAGAGCGGCCGATGGAGCCGGCGAACAGCAGGTCGCCCGAGAACATGATCTCCTCTGGAGGCAGCCTGAAACTCACCGACCCCCTGGTATGGCCCGGGGTGTGGTCGACCACGAACTCCATCCCCGCCAGCTCGACGACGGCGCCGTCGGACAGCTCCCGCACGTCGTCGGGTTCGCTCAGCGTGATGCCCCCGAACAGCTGGCCGGAGGTGGGCGACCAGCCGGCGGCCGGGTCGCTCAGCAGGTGGCGGTCCTCGGGGTGGATCCACGCGGGGATGTCGCGCGCGCCGCAGACGGGGGCGACCGACCAGACGTGGTCGAGGTGGCCGTGGGTGAGAAGGACCGCGACGGGCTTCAGCCGGTGCTCGCGGAGCAGGTCGTCGACGGCGTCGACGGCGTCCTGGCCAGGATCGACGATCACGCACTCCTCGCCGGCGGCCGGCGCCACGAGGTAGCAGTTGGTCTGGAACGCCCCTGCGGGGAAGCCTGCGATGAGCATCTGCCTCGGCTGAGTCTCGTCAAGAAAGCGGATGAGAATGTAACCGAAGCGTACCGGTGCTGGCCGCTGGGCTGCGAACCATAACCGGTTGGCCGATACGATTCGCCCACCTCAGTTGATTCGATAGGGAGGCAAAAGCGGTGTCCACGGGCAAGGACCGCCAGCGTCAGCTGGCACGTGAGCACTACGAGCGGCAGATGCAGCGCCGCACCGAACGCGAAGCCAAGGCCAAGCGCACCGCCGTGATCGGATCCACCGTGGGCGTCCTCGTGGTCGTGGGCGGCGTCATCGCCGCCGTGGCCCTGCTCGGCGGCAGCGGCGACAGCGCCGCCTCCGACTCGCCGTCGGCCGCGCCCTCCACCTCCACGTCGGCCGCGGCCGGCCCCAAGCCCTTCGACCCGGCGACGGGCGAGTGCGGCTACCTGCCCGACACCAGCGGCACGGTCAAGGACGTCGGGCTGCCGCCGGCCAAGGCCGAGGCCAAGGACGCGGTCATGACGCTCAAGACGAGCCAGGGCGACATCGTCGTCGAGCTCAACGGCGTCAAGGCCCCGTGCACCGTCAACTCGCTCAAGCACCTGGCCGCCAAGAAGTACTACAACGGCAGCAAGTGCCACCGCCTGGGCAGCGCGCAGTTCCCCATGCTGCAGTGCGGCGACCCGACGGCCAAGGCCGACGGCAAGGCGCAGGGCGACGGCCAGGGCGGCCCCGGCTACCGGCTGGCCGAGGAGAACCTCGAAGGCGCCACCTACAAGCGCGGCGTCATGGCCATGGCCAAGACCAGCGAGCCCGGCACGACGGGCAGCCAGTTCTTCCTGGTCTACGGCGACATCGGGCTGACCCCCGACTACACGCCTGTCGGTACCATCACCAAGGGTCTCGACATTCTCGACAAGGTCAACAAGGCGGGCGTCATCACTCCTGGTCCGGACGGCACGGGCGCACCCAAGGAGACGGTCGAAATCAAAGACGTGACAATCTCTGCCAAGAGCTGACGTAATACAACTAGGGGCAGTAGTCCCGAAGGGTCTGATGAGAGTGCGGGAGGACACGGTGAGCACCGACCCGTGGGGCCGGGTAGACGACGACGGCACCGTCTACGTGCGTACGGCCGAGGGAGAGCGGGCCGTCGGGTCCTGGCAGGCCGGTGAGCCCGAAGAAGCGCTGGCCTACTTCCACCGCAAGTACGACGAGCTGGCCGGTCAGGTCCAGCTGCTCGAACAGCGCGTCAAGGGCACCGACCTGGCTCCTGCGCAGGCCGAGGCGAGCATCGTCAAGCTGCGCGAGGCCGTCGCCGACGCCCACGCCATAGGCGACCTGGGCGCGCTGGTCACGCGTCTCGACGCGCTCAGCGAGCTGGTCGCCAAGCGCCGCGAAGAGGTCAAGGCCGCGCGTGACCTGGCCAGGGCCGAGGCCAAGGCGGTCAAGGAGCGCATCGTCGGCGAGGCCGAGCGCATCGCCGACGAGACCACCCACTGGAAGTCGGGCGGTGAGCGGCTGCGCCAGCTGGTGGAGGAGTGGAAGGCCGCCGAGCGCATCGACCGCGTCACCGAGGCGGCCCTGTGGAAGCGGCTGTCGGCGGCCCGGACGGCCTTCGCCAAGCGGCGCAAGGCCTACTTCGCGGGGCTGGACGAGCAGCGCGAGGGCATCCGCGCCTACAAGGAGCGGATCGTGGTCGAGGCCGAGGCGCTGGCCGACTCCACCGACTGGGGCCAGACGGCCGCCGTCTACCGCGAGCTCATGCAGCAGTGGAAGTCGGCCGGCCGGGCCTCGCGCGAGGCCGAGGACGAGCTGTGGGCCAGGTTCAAGGCGGCCCAGGACCAGTTCTTCCAGGCCCGTTCCGCGGTCTTCGCCGAGCGTGACGCCTCGCTGGCGGCCAACGCGGAGGCCAAGGAGGCGCTGCTGGTCGAGGCGGAGAAGATCCTGCCGGTGACCGACCACCGCCACGCCCGGGCCGCGCTGCGCACGCTGCTCGAGCGCTGGGAGGCCGTCGGTCCCGTGCCGCGCGAGCAGCGCGACCGGCTGGAGGGCGGGCTGCGGCGCGTCGACGAGGCGGTCCGCAAGGCCGAGGAGGCGGAGTGGAAGCGCTCCAACCCCGAGGCCAGGGCTCGTGCCCAGAGCACGGTCGACCAGTTGCGCACCTCGATCGAGCAGCTGGAGAAGAAGCTCGGCAAGGCCCAGGCCGCCGGGCGCGCCAAGGAGGTCAAGGACGCCGAGGAGGCGCTGGCGGCCCGCCGTTCGTGGCTGGAGGAGGCCGAGCGCACGCTCGCCGAGTTCAGCTGATCCCTGCCGGAGGCTCCGGGTGGTGCGCCACCCGGAGCCTTTTTATCGGCTCTTTTCTGACAAGCCGGCATTCCCGTTCTCCGTCCCCGAATGGAGTCGGCGCTTTTTCCGTGAAAAGCGGTCACGCAGGGTCATTGGGCCTCCCCATATTTCGCCGCAGGTTCCTACGATCATGGGACTCGCAGATATCGGCGAAAGGGGTCAAGATGACAATCGAGATCAAGCCCGTCGAAGAGGTAGAGACCACCGGTAACAGCAACAGCTGCTGAAACCCGTCCGTGGGGCCTCGGTGGAGGCCCCACACCACCTCTCACGGAGCCCCGCCCATGCGCGAACGGATTCAGGTGAATCCGGCTTTCCCTCTGTTCGTCGACGATTCACGGGAACAGGTCAGGCTCGGCGACTTTCCGCCCACGGGCCGCATCCTGTCACCGGCGGAAAAACCGCTACGCGAGCTGTTCCGGCTCTGCGCCCGGCGTCCACGATCGAGACAAGAACTTTACCCGCTGCTCGACGGCGTCACTCCCGGCGAAATAGACGCCGCGATCGACCGGCTGCTCGCCGCCCGCCTCCTGGTCACCGAGACCGACCTGGCGGCGCTGACCGCCGACGACCGGCTGTCCCGGCAGGCGCTGTTCCTGTCGATGTTCCATCCCGCCGGCCAGGCGGTCACCGCCCTGCGGGACCTGGCCGCCCGGCGGGTCACCGTGCTGGGCGCCGGCGCCATCGGCGGCGCGGTCGCCGTCCAGCTGGTCACCGCGGGCGTGCGGCGGCTGACGCTCGTCGACGACGACCAGGTCGAGCCGTCCAATCTGCACCGCCAGCACCTCTACACCCCCGCCGACGTCGGCAGGTCCAAGGTCGCCGCGGCCGCCGACCGGCTGCGCGCCCACCAGCCCGACGCCGAGATCGTCGAGATCCGGCGCCGCATCCAGGGGGCGGCCGACGTCCCCGCCGCGGGCGAGGACTTCGTGGTCAACACCGTCGACACCCCGCAGCCGCACATCCGCCGCTGGGTCAACCAGGCCTGCGTGCAGGCGGGCGTGCCGTTCGTGACCGGCGGGTTCAACCAGCACGTCGGCCTGGTCGGCCCCCTCGTGGTACCGGGCAGGACCGGCTGCCTGACCTGCAGGGAACGCCGGCTGGCCGAGCCGTACGGCACGGCCGAGCTGCCCACCGCCGACAACGCCGGCCGGACCGTCCCCGCCTTCGGCCCGCTCTGCGCGGCGGTCTCCGGCCTGCTGGCCGCCGAGATCGTCCGCCACCTGACCGGCACGGGAGCGCCCGCCCTGGAGGGCAGGACCGTGCACCTCGACCTGCTCGACCTGAGCACCACCGCGCACCCGTTCGAACGCCTGCCCGGGTGCGAGGTCTGCGGATGAGGCCCGACCTGAGCTTCCTGAGCGTGGTCGAGGACGGTCCCGACGACTACGTGGTCGGCAACGGCGCGCGGTTCGTCAACGTGCCGGGCATCGCCGCCAAGGTGCTGGCGCTGCTGGACGGCTCCAGGACGGTCGAGGAGGTCAGGAAGGAGGTGCTGGAGCGCCACGGCACGGACGTCGACGTGGCGGCCTTCGTCGGCGGCCTGGAGAGCATGGGGCTGCTCGAGGAACCCGAGCTGCCGCCCAGCCCCTGGGACCGCGTCCGGCCGGAGCACGTGCGCCTGCTCTTCTCCCCCGTCGCCGACGTCCTCGTCGGGCTGCTGGCGCTGTGCGCCGTCGCGGCCGTCGTCGCCGAACCGCGCATCGTGTCCGGCATGTCGGGCCTGGTGTGGTCGAACAGCCTCGCGTTCACCCTGTCGTTCGCCGTGGGCTCGTGGGTGCTCGTCTTCGTCCACGAGCTCAGCCACATCCTGGCCGCCCGCTCACTGGGCGTGCGGGCCGAGCTGTCGCTCGGCACCCGCCTGCAGTTCCTCGTCGTCCAGACCAACGTGACCGGCGTCTGGCGGCTGCCCCGCCGGGCCCGCTACCGCGCGCACCTGGCGGGCATGCGGACCGACCTGTTCCTGGTCTCCGCAGCCGCCTGCGCGCTGTACGTCACCGAGAACGCCGTGGCCCGCCTCGTGATGGTCATCTGCGCCTCGCAGATCGTCTGGCAGTTCCTGTTCTTCATGCGCACCGACGTCTACTACGCCTTCGCCAACGCCACCGGCAACAAGAACCTCATGGCCGACGCCCAGGCCTACCTGCGGCGGCGGCACCGGCAGGCGCCGCGCTCGGTGCGGATCTACGCCTGGTTCGTCATCGCCGGCCGGGTGCTCGGCCTGGCCTTCCTGCTCGGCTACACCGTGCCCATCACGATCGCGGTGTGCCGGCAGGCCGTGGCCGAACTCGGCACGTCCGTGCAGCCGCTGCTCACGCTGGCGATCGTCGCCTTCGGCTGGGGGCTCTACCTGTGGGTGTTCATCCGCCAGAGGCTCCGCTGACCCGGTAGACGTCGTAGACGCCCTGGATGCTGCGCACCGCCTTCAGCACGTGACCCAGGTGCTTGGGGTCGCCCATCTCGAAGGTGAACTTGCTGACCGCCACCCGGTCGCGGGAGGTGGTCACCGACGCCGACAGGATGTTGACGTGCTGGTCGGACAGCGTGCGGGTGACGTCGGACAGCAGGCGGGGCCGGTCGAGCGCCTCCACCTGGATCGCCACCAGGAACACCGAGTCCTCGTTGGGCGCCCACGTCACCTCCACGAGGCGGTCGGGCTGCTCCTTGAGCTGCTGCACGTTGGTGCAGTCGGAGCGGTGCACCGACACGCCGTGGCCGCGGGTGACGAACCCGACGATGTCGTCGCCCGGCACGGGGGTGCAGCAGCGCGAGAGCCGTACCCACACGTCGGAGTCGCCCGCCACGACGACGCCCGCACCGCCGCCGCCCCTGGGACGGCGGCTGAGCCTGGTCGGCAGCGAGACCTCGGCGATGTCCTCCTCGGCGCTGTCGACGCCGCCGATGGACGTCACGAGCTTCTGCACGACCGTCTGCGCGGCGACGTGGCCCTCGCCGACGGCCGCGTAGAGGGCCGAGACGTCGGGGTAGCGCAGGTCGCGGGCGAGCGCCAGCAGCGCCTCGCCCGACATGAGCCGCTGCAGCGGCAGCCCCTGCTTGCGCATGGCCCTGCCGATGGCCTCCTTGCCCGCCTCGATCGCGGTCTCGCGGCGCTCCTTGGAGAACCACTGCCTGATCTTGTTGCGGGCACGGCCCGACTTGACGAACTTCAGCCAGTCACGCGAGGGACCCGCGTCGGGCGACTTGGAGGTGAAGATCTCCACGGTGTCGCCGTTGCCCAGGCGCGACTCCAGCGGCACCAGGCGGCCGTTGACGCGCGCCCCGATGCACCGGTGACCCACCTCGGTGTGGACGGCGTAGGCGAAGTCGACCGGCGTCGCGCCCTCGGGCAGCGCCACCACCTGGCCGCGCGGGGTGAAGACGTACACCTCCGACACCGACAGGTCGAAGCGCAGCGACTCCAGGAACTCCCCCGGGTCGGAGGTCTCCTTCTGCCAGTCGAGCAGCTGGCGCAGCCAGGCCATGTCGCCGCCCGGCTTGACCTTGCCCGCAGGACCGGGGCTGCCCGCCTCCTCCTTGTACTTCCAGTGGGCGGCCACGCCGTACTCGGCCCTGTGGTGCATCGCGTGCGTGCGGATCTGCAGCTCGACCGGCTTGCCCTCGGGACCGATCACCGTGGTGTGCAGCGACTGGTACATGTTGAACTTGGGCATCGCGATGTAGTCCTTGAACCGGCCGGGCACCGGGTTCCATCGCGCGTGGATCGTTCCGAGCGCCGCATAGCAGTCGCGGACCGAGTCGACCAGGACCCGGATGCCCACCAGGTCGTAGATGTCGTCGAAGGCCACGTCGCGGGCGATCATCTTCTGGTAGACCGAGTAGTAGTGCTTCGGCCTGCCCTTGACCACCGCGCGGATCCTGGCGTCGCGCAGGTCGGCCGAGACCTTCTCGATGACCTCCTGCAGGAACAGGTCGCGGCGCGGGGCCCGCTCGGAGACCATGCGGGCGATCTCGTCGTAGCGTTTGGGGTAGAGCATCGCGAACGCGAGATCCTCGAGCTCCCACTTGATCGTGTTCATGCCCAGGCGGTGGGCCAGCGGGGCGAAGATCTCCAGCGTCTCGCGGGACTTCTGCTGCCTCTTGTGCTCCGGCAGGTAGCGCATCGTGCGCATGTTGTGGAGGCGGTCGGCGAGCTTGATGACCAGCACCCTGATGTCGCGCGACATCGCCACGACCATCTTGCGCACGGTCTCGGCCTGCGCGGCGTCACCGAACTTGACCTTGTCCAGCTTGGTGACGCCGTCGACCAGCAGCCCGATCTTGTCGCCGAAGTCGGCGCGCAGCTCGTCCAGGCTGTAGGCGGTGTCCTCGACCGTGTCGTGCAGCAGGGCGGCGCACAGCGTCTCGTCGTCGGTGCCGAGCTCGGCCAGGATCGTCGCCACGGCCAGCGGGTGCGTGATGTAGGGGTCGCCACTCTTCCGCTTCTGGTCGCGGTGGTGGTAGGCGGCCACGTCGTAGGCACGCTCGATCAGGCGCAGGTCCGCCTTGGGATGGGTGGCGCGGACCGTCCGGAACAACGGCTCCAGCACCGGATTCATGGCCCCACCCCCAAACCGTCGGCGACGCGCCGCTGGAGCGCCGGACATCCCTTCGGAACTACCGGCGTCGGTGGCGTCGGGCACGACTACCTCACGGGGCACACAGACTCCTCACGTTCGAGTCCAGATCCCTCAGTGTATCCAGCCATGTCACCCGCGCGTCGGCCGGTCGCCCATCACACGATCACGAGCGCCCTCAGGTCGACACCCTCCAGCCGCTCGCGCCCCTTCAGGAAGGCCAGCTCCATCAGGACGGCGACGCCGACGACCTCGGCTCCCGCCCTCCTGACCAGCTCCACCGTCGCCTCGGCGGTGCCGCCGGTGGCCAGCACGTCGTCGACGATGACGACCCTGTCGCCGGGGCCGAAGGCGTCCTGGTGGACCTCGATGGTGGCCGAGCCGTACTCCAGCTCGTAGGAGGCCTCGAGGGTGGTGGAGGGCAGCTTGCCCTTCTTGCGGACCGGCACGAACCCCGCCCCGGCCCGGCAGGCGGCGGGAGCGGCCAGGATGAAGCCGCGCGCCTCGATGCCGACGACCTTGTCCACCCCGGGGAAGCAGCCGGCGAGCGCGTCGACCACCGCGGTGAACGCCTGCGGGTCGGCGAGCAGAGGGGTGATGTCCTTGAACACGACCCCGTGCTTCGGGTAGTCGTTGACGTCCCTGATCCGCTCAAGGATCAGCTGGCTCAGCTCGCTCACGTCGGGCTCTCTTTCCTCTCCGTCCGGTGCGTCCGCCTGTCGGACGCACCACCATCCCACACCCCGGCCGCCCGGCACGACGCCGCCCCCGTCCCGTGAGAAGGGACGGGGGCGGCGCCCAGCGTCGAGCGGTCAGTTCTTGGCGGTGGCGGGCCGCTTGGCGCCGCCGCTCTTGCCCCCGCCGGTGGACGCCAGCCGCTTGGCGATCGCCTGGTACTTCGGCTCGCGCTCCTTCAGCGTCACCAGCAGCGGCGTGGCCACGCACAGCGAGGAGTACGTGCCGACCAGCATGCCGACGAACAGGGCGAGCGACAGGTCCTTCAGCGTGCCTGCGCCCAGCAGCGTGGTGCCGATGAACAGGATCGCCGCCACCGGCAGGATGGCCACCAGCGAGGTGTTCAGCGACCTGATCAGCGTGTGGTTGAGCGCGTCGTTCGCGGCCATCGTGTAGGTCTTCTTGGAGGTCGTGCCGAGCTTGGCGGTGACCTCCTTGATCATGTCGAAGACGACGACCGCGTCGTACAGCGAGTAGCCGAGGATGGTGAGGAAGCCCAGCAGGGTCGCAGGGGTGACCTCGAAGCCCGACCACGCGTAGATGCCGGCCGTGATGACCAGGTCGTGCAGCAGCGCGACGATCGCCGCCAAGGCCATCTTCGGCTCGAAGGCCATGCTCAGATACAGGATGATCGCGAACATGAACACCACGAGGCCGAGCCAGGCCTTGGTGGCCACCTCACCGCCCCAGGAGGCGCCGATCGAGGTGATGGAGATCTGCGCGGGGTCGACGCCGAGGTCCTTGGCGACGGACTGCTGCACCCTGGACAGGTTGGCCTCGTCGAGGGTCTCGGTGGTCACCCGCCAGCTACCGCCGGCCTGCTGGACGATCGGCTGGTGGACGCCCGCCTCGGTCATGGTCTCGCGGACCTTCTCGATGCCGGCCTGCGGCGCGGCGAAGGAGAACACCGAGCCGCCCTTGAACTCCACGCCCAGGTTGAGCGCGCTGCCATGGGTGACGGCGCTGAAGATCAGGCCGGCGACGGAGAACAGCAGCAGGAAGGCCGAAAGGCTGTACCACAGCTTCCGGCGGCCGACGAAGTCGACGTCGATCTCGCCACGGTAGAGGCGACGCCCGAGTCCCATGTCAGGCCTCCTGCGGAGTGGTCGTACGAACAGTCTCCGGGCCCATGCGCTCGGCGTCGAGACCGGAGAGCTTGTGCCCCTTGGCGAAGAACTTCAACCTCGCCAGCAGCGCGATGAACGGCTTGGTGAACAGGAACACCACGACCACGTCGATCAGCGTGGTCAGACCCATCGCGAACGCGAAGCCGGCGACGCCGCCGACGGCCAGGAAGTAGAGCACCACGGCGGCGATGAACATGACCGCGTCGGCGATCAGGATCGTCCGGCGCGCGCGCACCCACGCCACCTCGACGGCGGCGCGCAGCGAGCGTCTGCCCTCCTTCATCTCGTCTCTGATGCGTTCGAAGTAGACGATGAAGGAGTCGGCTGTGATGCCGATCGAGACCACCAGACCGATGATGTGCGGCAGCGACAGGCTGAAGCCCGCGTAGGTGCCGAGGAGCACCACCGCCTCGTAGGTGATGACCGAGGCCATCAGGAGGCTCAGCACCGCGACCACGCCGAGGCCGCGGTAGTACAGCAGCGAGTAGATGACCACCAGGCCGAGACCGATGGCGCCGGCGATGAGGCCGCCGCGCAGCTGGTCCTGGCCGAGGGTGGAGGAGATCGTGTCGATGGAGCTGCGCACGAACTTCAGCGGCAGCGCGCCGTACTTCAGCTGGTCGGCCAGCGCGGTCGCGGTCTGCTGGGTGAAGCCGCCGGAGATCTCCGCCCGGCCGCCGGGGATGGGCTCGTTGATGTTCGGCGCGGTGATGACCACGCCGTCGAGGACCACGGCGACCATGTTGCGCGGCGGCTGGGCCTGGTAGGCCTCGGTGGTCAGGGTCGACCACGCCGTGGCGCCCTTGCTCTTGAAGTTGAGCTGCACGACCCACTGGCCGGTGGTCTGCTGCACGCCGGCGCTGGCCGTGTCGATGTCGGTGCCGACGACCCTGGCCTTGTCGAGAATGTACTTGGCGGTGCCGTCGGCGTCACAGGTGACGTACGGCTTGCTCGGGTCGTCCTGGACGCCCTGCTGCTTGTTCTTGGCGCAGTCGAGCTCGTTGTACTGCTTGACCAGCGCGGGGTCGATGCCGGCCAGCGCGGAGTCCTGGGTCGGCGCGCTGGGCTGGGCGCTCGGCGTCGCGGACGGGGTCGCCTTGGCGTTCCGGCTCTTGTCCTGGCCCTTGTTCTGGTCCTGGTTCTGGCTCTTCCGCTCGCCGGTCGCAGCGGCGGAGGGCGAGGGGTTGGGCGAGGTCAGCGCGGACGACAGGGCCTTGCCCGTCGGGGAGGCGCTGGGTGTGGGCGCGTTGGCCGAGGTGCGGGCGCTCGGCTGCGTGGAAGGCCGGTCGGACGACTGCCCGTTCGGCTGCGTGGAAGGCTGTCCTGAGCCCGAGGGCGTCGGCGCCTGGGTGGGCATGGTGCTCGGCTGCGGCTGGGCCGCCTCGGCGGCCAGGACCTGGCGGAAGCGCAGCTCCGCCGTGGTGCCGACCAGCTTGATGACCTCGTCCTTGCCTGCGCCGGGAACCGAGATGACGATGTTGTCGCCCGACTTGGCGACCTCCGCGTCGGAGATTCCGGTGCCGTTCACCCGGTCACGGATGATGTTGACGGCGAGGTTGAGGCTCTCTTCAGAGGGGGGAGAGCCGTTCGGAGTGATCGGCGACAGTGTCGCCGTCGTGCCACCCGCGAGGTCGAGTCCGAGCTTCGGCGTGAACGCCGGCTGCAGGAACATCGCCCCGCCCATGGCGAAGATGAGCGCCAGAAGCACCAGGAGCGTGCGCCCCGGCTTGCTCTGGCCGCTGGTCGGTCGGGCCACTGGTCGTCTGTTCTTTCAGGTAGGGGTCGGCCGCAAGCTGGTCAGGACTTCTTGCTGTTGGTGTCCTCGTCGTCGTTGCGGTCGACCGGCTCGTCGGCTACGGCGGATTCCTTCGTCTCGGTCGTCTCAGGCTCCGTCGCGGCGAGCTTGTCATCGGCGACGGGGGTGACGACCCGACCGATGGCGGCCTTCACCCAGCGGGTCTCGACGCCGGGAGCGACCTCCAGGATGACGTCCTCGTTGTCGACAGCCACCACGGTGGCGAACAGGCCGGTGGTGGTCATCACACGGGCGCCGGGCGCGAGCGAGTTCTGCATCTGAACGGCTTCCTGCTGCCGCTTGCGCTGCGGCCTGATGAGCAGGAAGTAGAACACCACCACCAGAAGCACAAGCGGCAGGATGTTCATAAGCGTTGCTGAGTCCACGAGGGCGACCTTCCATCGTCTGTCAAGATGATGACACCGGCGTCGAGCCGGAAATTCCATGCGTTGCGTCGAGGGGCCGCGCCGCTCAGCCCATCAGCTTACACAGCCAGCCAAGCCACGGAGTGTAGGCGGTTGTTGCGAAACCCGGCAACGAGGCAGCGATTCGGCGCGCGGGGAAGTTCCCAATTCGCAATGCTTGCAACCGTTCTGTGACCGCGCCGTTTCGTGGCGTTTCCGGCGGCCGGGTCCTGCCGTCTCGGCCCGGCGGCGGGCGTCTCGGTTAGAAGGGCGCCTCCGGCGGAGGGGTGAGGCCCAGGTGAAGCCAGGCGGCGGTGGTGGCGACCCGCCCGCGCGGCGTGCGGGCCAGCAGCCCCTGGCGCACCAGGAACGGCTCGGCCACCACCTCGACCGTCTCCGGCTCCTCCCCCACGGCCACGGCGAGCGTCGACAGCCCGACGGGGCCGCCGCCGAACTTGCGCAGCAGCGCGCCGAGCACCGCCCGGTCGAGTCGGTCGAGGCCCTCGGCGTCGACCTCGTAGAGGTTGAGCGCGGCCGAGGCGACGTCTCGGGTGATGACGCCGTCGGAGCGGATCTCGGAGAAGTCGCGCACCCGGCGCAGCAGCCGGTTGGCGATGCGGGGCGTGCCGCGCGAGCGCCTGGCGATCTCGTGGGCGCCCTCCTCGGGCAGCGTCACGCCGAGCAGCCCGGCCGAGCGGCGCAGCACCTGTTCGAGCTCGGCGACCTCGTAGAAGTCCATGTGGGCGGTGAAGCCGAACCGGTCGCGCAGCGGCGCCGGCAGCAGGCCCGCTCTGGTCGTGGCGCCGACGAGGGTGAAGGGCGCGATCTCCAGCGGGATGGCGGTGGCGCCGGGGCCCTTGCCGACGATGATGTCGACCCTGAAGTCCTCCATCGCGAGGTAGAGCATCTCCTCGGCGGGGCGGGCCATCCGGTGGATCTCGTCGATGAACAGCACCTCGCCCTCGGTCAGCGTCGACAGGATCGCCGCCAGGTCGCCGGCGCGCTCCAGGGCCGGGCCCGAGGTGATCCGCAGCGGGGCGCCGAGCTCGGCTGCGATGATCATGGCCAGGGTGGTCTTGCCCAGCCCCGGCGAGCCGCTCATCAGCACGTGGTCGGGCGGCCGGTTCCGTTTGAGCGCGCTCTCCAGCACCAGCGAGAGCTGCTCGCGCACGCGCGCCTGGCCGATGAAGTCGGCCAGGCGCTTGGGCCGCAGCGCCGCCTCGATCTGCAGCTCGTCGCCCTCGGCGTCGGGCGAGACCAGGTCACGTTCGATGCTCATGCCATCTCCCCGCCGCCGGGGCGCCCGCTTCCCGCCACCGCCGGCCTCATCGGACGCTCAGCGCCCTGAGCGCCGCCTTGAGCAGCACCGCCACCTGCGGCTGCCGGCCCGCGGCCACCTCGGCGTCGGCCTGCGGCCCCACCAGCGCGATCGCCTCGTCGGCGTCCCTGGTGGAGTAGCCGAGGCCGACCAGACCCGAGTGGACCTGCTCGCGCCACAGCGGCAGGGCGGCGTCGCCGTTGAGCGCGGCGTTGACCGCCTCCTCGGGCGTGCCGAGCTTGTCCTTCAACTCCAGCACGATGCGCTGGGCGCCCTTCTGGCCGATGCCGGGGATCCTGGTCAGCGCCTTGAGGTCGGCCGAGGCGACCGCGACGCGCAGCGAGTTGGGCGTGTGGACGGCCAGCATGGCCAGGGCCAGCTTCGGGCCCACGCCACTGGCCGTCTGGACGAGCTCGAAGACCGTGCGCTCGTCGTCGGTGGCGAAGCCGTACAGGGTGAGCGACTCCTCCCTGACGACCAGCGAGGTGGCCAGCCGGCCGGGCTCGCCGACCCGCAGGGTGGCCAGCGTGCCGGGTGTGCAGTGCACCAGCACACCCACCCCGCCGACCTCGATCACCGCCGAGTCGGGCGCGACGGCCGCCACGACCCCGGAAACCGACGCGATCACAGCGCACGTCCTCTCGATGCCTTGGCCAGCGCCTCGGCCAGTCTGTTCTGGGTGCCGCCGCGCCACACGTGGCAGATGGCCAGGGCGAGGGCGTCGGCCGCGTCGGCGGGCTTGGGCATCTCCGCCAGCCGCAGCAGCCTGGTGACCATGGTGCCGATCTGCTTCTTGTCGGCGGTGCCGCTGCCGGTGATGGCGGCCTTGACCTCCGAGGGCGTGTGCAGCGCCACCGGCAGGCCGCGCCTGGCGGCGCACAGCACGGCGATGCCCGCCGCCTGCGCGGTGCCCATCACGGTGCGGACGTTGTGCTGGGCGAAGACGCGCTCGACGGCCACCGCGTCGGGCCGCACGTCGTCGAGCCACCGCTCGATGCCGCGCTCGATGCCGACGAGCCTGGCGCCGAGCTCGTCGTCGGCGGAGGTGCGCACCACGCCGACGGCGACGAGCTTGAGCTGCGCGCCCGGGCGGCCCTCGACGGCCCCGAGGCCGCATCTGGTCAGCCCTGGGTCGACGCCCATCACCCGCACGGCCCGCCCTCCGTTCGCTGCCGAACATCTGTTCGGCAGCGAACTCTACCCTGGTTGGGCGGGCGGCGCACGGCGGACGCGCCTCGCTCCACGGCGCCGCCCGGCGGGCGCGGGCCCGAGCCGGACGATCAGAAGTAGTCGATCATGTACGGCGTGCCGGCGAACGCCGCGTCCAGCGCCTCGTCGAACTCCTCCGGGCCGGACAGCAGGCCGGCCGGGCGCAGCGTCGAGGTCGGGATCCCGGCGTACAGCGCCGACAGGCCGTTGACGGTGAAGCGCGGCCCCTGCCCCGTGGCGGCGCCGGCCGTACCGGAGCCGCCGGAGATCTCCAGCCGCCACGTGCCGCTGTTGGCCGGGCGCTCGGGGTCGTCGACCGTGATCACGGCGTGCGCCGAGACCACCGACGGGAAGCCTCGCCTGGCGATCGCCTCGGCCACGTCCACGACCCGGAACATCCACCTCGTCTGCTTGACCTGCTCCTTGGCCCGCTCGCGCACCAGCCACAGCACGGGGTCGTTCGGCGCGACCACGGCGGTGACCTTCTTGGCGATCGAGGAGGAGGTGCCGACCATGGCCCACAGCGCGCGGGCGGTCGCCTCCGAGCCGGCGACGAGGTTGTCGACGGCGATGTCGCCCCCGTCCCATCGGTAGGCGACGAACCCGTCGTCGGCCAGGTAGCGGAAGTCGTCATCCTCGTCGAGGTAGCGCCGCCAGGCGGCCTCGTCCCAGCAGATGGGCCCGCTGGCGCGGTTGGCGGCGTGGACGCGGCCGAGGATAGCGATCACCTCGGCGACGTCGTCGGGCCCCATCCTGCGCAGCTTGACCTGCTCGGCCGGGCCGATGGTGCGCAGCGCCTCGGGAGCGAGGGTCACCGCGTTCTCGGCGCCCGCGTGCTCCCAGCCGAGCGAGCGGTAGATCGGCGTGGTGGCCGGGTAGAGGGCCGAGACGGCCTCGCCCAGCTCGGCCGCCCTGCCGAGGACGGCCCGCATGAGCCGCCTGCCCACGCCGCGTCCGCGGTCCTCGGGGTTGACGACCACACCCGCCACCCCGGCCATCGGCTGCGGCCTGCCGTGCCACCACTGGGTGAAACCAGGCAGGCGCGCGGCGGCGGCCACCCTCGAGCCGTCGAAGACGCCGAGGAAGCGTCCCTGCTCCAGGGTGGCCAGCGCCATTGCGCGCCAGTTGTCGGCGAGGTCGGCGGGCAACGGGCCGAAGGAGCGCTTGCGGGTGTCGAGGACGGCGTCGAGGTCGTCCGGGCTCAGATCACGAATTTCCACAGCAGGTCAACCTACGCACTGCGGGACATCCGCCGCGAGCCGTTTTCAGGCGTCGAGCTTCTCCATGATGTCGTCGCTGACGTCGAAGTTCGCGTAGACGTTCTGGACGTCGTCGCTGTCCTCGAGCGCGTCGATGAGACGGAAGACCTTGCGCGCGCCGTCCTCGTCGAGCGGGACGTTGAGCGTCGGCAGGAAGCTCGACTCGGCCGAGTCGTAGTCGATGCCGGCCTCCTGCAGCGCCTTGCGCACCGGCACCAGGTCACCGGCCTCGGAGACGACCTCGAACGACTCGCCCAGGTCGTTGACCTCCTCGGCGCCCGCCTCGAGCACCGCGGTCAGCACGTCGTCCTCGGACAGCCCGTCCTTGGGGACGATCACGACACCCTTGCGGTTGAACATGTAGGCCACCGAACCGGGGTCGGCCAGCGAGCCGCCGTTGCGGGTGAGCGCGACGCGGACCTCGGAGGCGGCGCGGTTGCGGTTGTCGGTCAGGCACTCGATGAGAACCGCGACACCGCCGGGGGCGTAGCCCTCGTACATGATGGTCTGCCAGTCGGCGCCGCCCGCCTCGAGGCCGCCGCCGCGCTTGCGGGCGCGCTCGATGTTGTCGTTGGGCACCGAGTTCTTCTTCGCCTTGAAGATGGCGTCGAAGAGGGTGGGGTTGGCATCCGGGTCAGGGCCACCGGTCCTGGCCGCCACCTCGATGTTCTTGATGAGCTTCGCGAACAGCTTGCCGCGCTTGGCGTCGAGCGCGGCCTTCTTGTGCTTCGTCGTAGCCCATTTGGAGTGGCCGGACATGACCTAGAGCTCCCTCACCATGTTGACGAAATATTCATGCACGCGAGTGTCTCCGGTCAGCTCCGGATGGAACGATGTCGCGAGCAGCGGTCCCTGTCGGACCGCGACGATCCTATCCCCAGGGGGCGCGGTCGCCAGCACCTCGACGTCGGAACCCACCGATTCCACCCATGGGGCGCGGATGAAGACAGCGTGTACGGGGCCGCCCGCGAAGGACAGATCGGCCTCGAAGGAGTCGACCTGGCGGCCGAAGGCGTTACGCCTGACCACCATGTCGATGCCGCCGATCGTCTGCTGGCCCTCGATGCCGTCCTGGATGCGGTCGGCCAGCATGATCATGCCGGCGCACGAGCCGTAGGCGGGCATGCCCTCCTTGACGCGCAGGCGCAGCGGTTCCAGCAGCTCGAAGATCTCGGCGAGCTTCCACATCGTGGTGGACTCCCCGCCGGGGATGACCAGCCCGTCGACGGCCTCGAGCTCGGCGATCCTGCGCACGGCCGTCGCCTCCGCCCCCGCCTCCTCCAGCATGCGGACGTGTTCGCGCACGTCTCCCTGGAGTGCGAGTACACCGATCTTGGGCACGGTCGTCCTTCCTTCGTGGTCCGGGTTCCCCTGATTCAACACCACGACGGGCCGTGCTCTTCCTACCGGGCGGCCTCCGCGGGCGTCGTCCTGGAGGAGGGGCACGGCCCGGTCGCCGCGGCGGGGAACCACGCAAGAACCCCCGCCACCGGGCCCGAGGGCAGGCGGCAGGGGTTCCGGACGTCGAGGCCGGCCCCGCGTGGTCTACGGGCGCTCGGTCTCGAGGCGGACCGTCTCCTCGATCGTCATCTCGGACGCCGCGCGCAGCGACGGGTCCATCGGGCGCAGGTACGTCTGCTGCACGCCGGGCACCCGGTCCTCCACCACGAACGTCGCCCTGGTGTAGACCTCCGACCCGGGCGTCCGCACCTGGGGCACGACCTTGAAGTCGGCCGACATCTGCTCCCGCTCGATCTTCGTCAGCACGTATCCGCGCTGGTTGTTGTAGAACTTGAGGTGCGGGTTGATCTTCAGGAACGGCTGTGTGGCCGGGTCGGAGTCCTTCCCGTCACCGCCGGTGCTGATGGAGGTGGCCACCAGCTCCGCGCCCACGGACGGCCCCGTCGGGTCGTCGTAGTCCAGCTTCAGGTCGCTGGCCCAGTGAGCGTGGACGTCACCGGTGAGCACGACCGGGTTGCGCACCTTCGCGTCGATCCATCCCTGGGTGATGCGCCGCCGGGAGGCCACGTAGCCGTCCCAAGCGTCCTGGCTGGTGACCTTCGCCGGTCCCGCGTTGTTGTCGCGCTGGGCGAAGAAGACCTGCTGGCCGATGATGTCCCACTGGGCGCGCGAGTGGTGGAAGCCGTTGATCAGCCACTCCTCCTGCGCCGCGCCGGTGATGGACCGGGCCGGGTCCACCGCCGCCGGGCAGTCCCGGTAGCCGTCGCCGCACCCCTGGTCGTCGCGGTACTGCCGGGTGTCGAGCATGTGGAAGGTGGCCATCTGTCCCCACCGGATCCGCCGGTAGAGCTGCATGTCGATGCCCTGCGGGATAGAGGTACGGCGCAGCGGCATGTTCTCGTAGTAGGCACGGAAGGCCGCCTCGCGGCGCTGCAGGAAGTTCGGCTGCGGCACCTCGGGCTTCTCCGCCACCTCGTCGGCCCAGTTGTTGTCGAGCTCGTGGTCGTCCCACACGACCAGCCACGGCGCGGCGGCGTGGGCGGCCTGCAGGTCGGGGTCGGCCTTGTACTGCGCGTGGCGCTGCCGGTAGTTGGCGAGCGTCTCGGTCTCGGGACCCTCGTGGTGGCGGACGTTGCCGCCGGGGATGGTGTAGGTGTTCTTGGTGTACTCGTACTGGTAGTCGCCCAGGTGCAGGATCAGGTCGGGGTGCTCCTCGGCCAGGCGGCGGTAGCTGGTGAAGTAGCCGTGCTCGTACTGCGCGCAGGAGACGAACGCCATGGACAGCGCTCCGCCGTACGCCAGGGGATGCGGGGCGGTGAGGGCGCGGCCGACGGGCGAGACGTAGGGGCCCACGCGGAAGCGGTACCAGTACTCCCGCCCTGACGACAGGCCGTCCACCTCGACGTGGACGCTGTGGCCCCACTCGGGGGCGGCCGTCGCGACACCGGCGCGGACGACGCGTCGACAGCGCTCGTCGGCGTAGACCTGCCACAGGACGAGGAAGGGACGCTGGGGCATGCCGCCCATGCCGTCCTCGGCGAGCGGCTGCTGGGCCAGGCGGGTCCAGATGACGAAGCCGCTGTGGTCGGGGTCACCGGAGGCGACGCCCAGCGTGAAGGGGTCCGACCTGAGACCGCGCGAGGCCAGGGTGGCGGCGCTCTCGGTGGCGGGGTCGGCGGCTGGGGCGGGGGCCGGGTCGGCCGGAGTGGCGGAGGCGGCGGCGGGGAGCGCGGCGGTGGCGCCCGCAGCTAACCCGGTGACGAGGAAGGAGCGGCGGTTGAGCTTGGACACGGGTGCTCCCGAGGCGATCTAGGGTGGGACGCCCGTAGCCTGGCCCAAGATCATGACTCACTGGTTAACGCCATCTGTCACACAAAAGGCGATTTTTACCAAGGGTGCCGCGATTCACGGAGATTTCCTCCGTCCACCCCTGTCGCACCGGTGGCGCGCGCGACCGATGGGAGCGGCTCCCGCACGGCGGCGCCCCTGACGCCCGCCAAGCGGACTCCGGGCCCACGCCCCGCGCCCAAGGCCAGGCGGGGTCCGGGCCCACGCCGCCGCACCCAAGGCCAGGCGGGGTCCGGGCCGGTTCCAGGACCGGGACCGGGCCGGGAGCAAGGGACACAAGCCGCGGGACGGGGGCAAGGGCGGCAGGGCGGGAGTCGAGGGCCGATGCCGGGGTCGGCCCGGGCTGGTGCCCGGCTCGGGCCGGTGTGGTCTGGGGCCGGGCCGGGGGCAAGGGCCGGGAGTCGGGGAGCAGGGAGCCCGGGCCCCTGGGCTCAAGGGCAAGGGGGGCCGGTGGCAAGAGGCCAAGGGACGTGGGGCGGCGCCGGGCCGAGGCCGAGGGCCGGGGGCGGAGGCAGAGGGCGGAGGCAGAGGGCGGAGGGCGGGGGCGGAGGCAGAGGCAGTGAGTGGAGGCAGAGGCAGTGCGCGGAGGCAGAGAGCCGGGGGCCGGGAGCTTGGAGCGGGGTCTGGGGTGGGCCGGGACCTTGCTGGTCCTTTCAGCGAGGCGCATGACCAAGCACCAGCCAGTACGCGGAAAGGGCCGGCCGTCACCGGGCCTTGAGCGGGGCGTGGAGGGCCCTGGACGGGCACCGAGGATCCGGGGTGCCGGGCGGCCGGGTCGCGCGAGAAGCGGCACGAAGAGGCCGCACCACGAACAAGAAGAGGGCGCGGCGCGCAGAGTGCGCGACGCGAACCCGCAGAGGGGGCGGAGCGAAGAGGGGGCGGCACGAAGTAGGCGCGACGTGAAAAGGGCGCGGGGCAAGGAGAGGGCGGCGCGACGTAGGCGCGACGTGAAAAGTGCGCGGCGAGGAGGCGGCACGAAAAAGCGGCACCCCCGAGGGGATGCCGCTCAGTCGCGGGAGGGCGGGCCTACCAGCCGCGCTCGGCCAGGCGGTGCGGCTGCGGGATCTCGTCGACGTTGATGCCGACCATCGCCTCGCCGAGGCCGCGCGACACCTTGGCGACGACGTCGGGGTCGTCGTGGAAGGTGGTGGCCTTGACGATCGCCGCCGCCCGCTTGGCGGGGTCGCCCGACTTGAAGATGCCGGAGCCGACGAACACGCCCTCGGCGCCCAGCTGCATCATCATCGCGGCGTCGGCGGGCGTGGCGATGCCGCCGGCGGTGAACAGCACCACGGGCAGCTTGCCGGTCTTGGCCACCTCGACGACCAGGTCGTACGGCGCCTGCAGCTCCTTGGCCGCCACGTACAGCTCGTCCTCGGGCAGCGAGGTGAGGCGCTTGATCTCGCCCCTGATGGTGCGCATGTGGGTGACGGCGTTGGAGACGTCGCCCGTGCCCGCCTCGCCCTTGGAGCGGATCATGGCGGCGCCCTCGGTGATGCGGCGCAGCGCCTCGCCCAGGTTCGTCGCGCCGCACACGAACGGCACGGTGAACTGGTACTTGTCGATGTGGTTGGCGTAGTCGGCGGGGGTCAGCACCTCCGACTCGTCGATGTAGTCGACGCCCAGCGACTGCAGGATCTGCGCCTCGACGAAGTGGCCGATGCGGGCCTTGGCCATGACGGGGATGGAGACGGCGTTGATGATGCCGTCGATCATGTCGGGGTCGCTCATCCTGGAGACGCCGCCCTGCGCGCGGATGTCGGCGGGCACGCGCTCCAGAGCCATGACGGCGACCGCCCCGGCGTCCTCGGCGATCTTCGCCTGCTCGGGGGTGACGACGTCCATGATGACGCCGCCCTTGAGCATCTCGGCCATGCCGCGCTTGACGCGCGCGGTTCCGGTGACGGGGCTGGTAGACACGGTCTTCCTCACAACGGCAGGTCGGTAAGTTCTCAAGCCCATCGTAGGTCCTTAACACCCCACGACCGGACACACCACCATGTCAGGGTCGAGGCGGGATTTTGTACGTTAAGGAATGACGGGCTTGCGGCTGGCGAGAGCGATCCACACCTGGCCAGGCGCGAAGTTCATCGGCTCACCGCTCTCAGTGGTGAACGTCGTCCCTTCTTCCTCCGATTCCCGCGACCACTTGGCCTTGTAGGCCTTGCCGTCGCGGAGCACGATGGCCGATCCCTTGCCGACGGAGTGGACCAGCGGGGTGTAGCTCTGGTTCTTGTCGTGGAACTGCGAGCGCTCGGTCTTGGTGTACTGCACGACGATCGTGGGGGCGCCGAGCTGGCCGCCCTCGGCCGCCATGTCCTTCTTGCCGTCCTGCCAGACGAGCCACTGCTTCTTGGCCTCCGACCAGGCGAAGGTGAAGCGGGCGGCGGGCCATCTGACCGTCCACGACTTCTTCGGCACGCCGCCCTCGGCGGGGGCCTCGCCGAAGGTGAAGCCGATGTCCTTGGCCTGGCTCGCCTTGGGCGCCTTGGCCAGCAGCTGCTTGGTGTTGGCGAACAGGTTGTAGGGGGCGAAGCGGCCCGGCTGGCGGAAGAACGCGCCGGGGTTGCGGGTGTCGCCGACGTCGAACAGCGACGCCTCCGCCATGAACGGCAGCATCTTGGACTGGACGCCGGAGTAGGCGAAGGCCGGCTTGCCGAACTGCGGCGTGATGTGCAGGTCGGAGATGCGGGCGCTGCGGACCGGGCCGACCTTGGGCGGCAGCTTGGAGGAGAAGACCGCCATCAGCCGGGTGAGGCCGGCCTCGACCTGCTCGACGTAGACGATGTCCGCGCTCTTCAGCCCCATCTGGGGCTTGCCCGCCGCGGTGTTCTCGATCTTCACCGCCAGGACCGGTTCGAGCTCCTCGTACGGCAGGCCCGTGAAGGGGTGCTTGCTCACCTCGGGCGTCGGCGTGGCGGAGACGGGGGCCGCCTGCGGAGCCTTCGACGGCGAGGCCGCTCCGCCCCCGCTCGAGCAGGCCGCGACAGGAGCGAGCACCGCCAGCGTCACCGCGATCGTTCGGGCTACCCGCACCTGCTCAACTCCTCCGCTCGGCCACGAAAACGGAAGGAAGCTTACCGGGCTCCCCTAAAACGGGTCATTCGGTTGCCATGGTCTCGGGCGGATTGTCATCGATCTCAAAGAATTCGGGATACTCGGTGCGTCCGGCCAGGCGCAGGCTGCGGGCGAGCCAGCGGCGCTGGGCGGTGCGGGTCACGGCGACCGCGTTGTTGTAGAAGCGGCGGGCGTAGACGACCTTGGCGACGGCGGCGTCGAGCTCCTCCAGCAGCGACAGGCCGCCCGGCGACTCGCTGATGCGTTCCCTGAACCTGTCCTGGTCGACGGCCGCGCGCAGCGCCCTGGACAGGTCGCTCTCGGCGTGCTCGCGCTCCTCGGGGCCGGCCGTACGGGCCTCGTGGGCGGCCGCGGCCAGGACCAGGGAGGTGGCGGGGTCGAGCAGACGGGATCCGGCCAGTTCGAGCACGACGGCGGCGCGCCGGACCAGCGCGACGTCGAGCGCCTCGCGGGCCAGTTCCAGCCTGATGTGCAGCCGGTCGAGACGCCCGGCCCGCCAGGAGACGTAGACGGCGGTGAGCACCATGAGGATGCCCACGAGCAGGACGATGATCGTGGTGCTCATGCGACGGTGTCTTCCTCCACTCGTCCCGCCGCGGCCGTGACGGTCTCGTAGACGCGCACGACGTCGCGGGCGACCGTGGACCAGTCGTACTTGCGCACGGCGAGCAGCGCCTCGTCGGCCAGCTTGGCCCTGCGCTCGGGGTCGTCGAGGAGGGCGCGCGCCTCGTGGGCCAGGGCGGCCGCGTCGCCGTTGGGGAACAGCGCGCCGGCCTGCCCGTCGCCCAGCACCCGGCGGAAGGCCGGGATGTCGCTGGCCAGCACGGTGGCTCCGGCCGACATGGCCTCGGCCAGCACGATGCCGAAGCTCTCGCCGCCGGTGTTGGGCGCGACGAAGACGTCGACGGAGTGGTAGGCGCGGATCTTGTCCTGCTCGCTGACCATGCCGAGCAGCGTGACGCGGTCGCGGATCGACTTGGGGATCTTCACCTCGCCGGGGCCCGCGACGAGCAGCCTCGCGTCGGGCACCTGCTCCAGCGCCTCGAGAAGGACGGGCAGGCCCTTGCGCGGCTCGTCCATCCTGCCGAGGAAGCCGAGCGTGCGCCCGTCGGGGCCCCAGCCGGGCAGCGGCTCGGCCTGGGTGTAGCGGCTGACGGTCACGCCGTTGGGGATCAGCACGCTGTCGCCGCCGAACTGCTCGACCAGGCTCTTGCGGGCGGCGTCGGAGACGGCGATGCGGCCGCTGAGCTTCTCCAGCGCGCTGCGCAGCATCGGCTCGGCGATCGCGATGGCCCGCGAGCGGTTGAAGGAGGCGTGGAAGGTGGCCACGATCGGCCCCTTGGCCGCCCAGCAGGCCAGCACGCCCAGGCTGGGCACCAGCGGCTCGTGGATGTGGAGCACGTCGAAGTCGTTCTCGCGGATCCAGCGCCGCACCCTGGCCGCCGACAGGAAGCCGAACGACATCCGCGCCACCGAGCCGTTGTACGGCACCGGCACCGCCCTGCCGGTACCGGTCACGTACGGCGGCAACTCGGCGTCCTCCTCGGCCGGGGCGATCACCGAGACCTGGTGCCCCTGGGCCGTCAGCGCCTGCGCCAGGTCGTCGATGTGCTGTTTGACACCGCCCGGCACGTCCCAGGAGTAAGGGCAGACGATGCCGACGTTCACTTCAGGTCCTCCAGCCACAGGCGCTGCAGCATGTGCCAGTCTTCGGGGTGTTCGGCGATGCCCTTCTCGAACACCGTCACCAGGCTCTGCGCCACGGCGGCCGTGCGCTCCTGGAGGGTGCCGGAGTCGGGCACCTCGACCTCCTCGTGGATGCGCAGACCCCAGTCGGGGCCCTCGAACCACATGGTCGCCGGCAGCAGCGCGGCGCCCGTCTTGACGGCCAGCAGCGCGGGGCCCACCGGCACCTTGGTGGTGGCGCCGAAGAACTCCACCTCGACGCCGCCCTTGGTCAGGTCGCGCTCGGCGGGCAGGCAGACGATGCCGCCCTTGCGCACCCGCTGCGCGAGGACGCCGAACGTGTGCCCGTCGCCGCCGGTCAGCGGCAGCACCTCCATCCCGAGGCCCTCGCGGAAGGCGACGTAGCGGCGGAACAGCGACTCGGGCTTGAGCCGCTCGGCCACCGTGGTGAAGGGGTGCCCGCAGCCGACCAGCCATGCGCCCGACTGGTCCCAGTTGCCCATGTGCGGCAGCGCGAGCACCACGCCGCGCCCCTCGGCCACGGTGTTCCAGATGTGCTCGTCGCCGGTGACGTGGGTGCGCCGCACGACCTCGTCGACGGGCATCTTCGGCAGCCTGAAGACCTCGTGGAAGTAGCGCAGGTAGGAACGCATGCCCGCGCGGCTGAGCGCCCGCAGTTCGGGGCTGTCCTCGGCCAGCCCGGTCACCCTGGCCAGGTTGTGCTCGAGGCGGCGCACGCTCTTGCCCCGCCGGCGCCAGGCCCGGTCGGCCACGAGGGTGAAGGCGGCCGCGGTCAGCCGCTCCGGCAGGTACGGCAGCAGCGTCCAGCCCGCCGCGAAGCCCGCGGCGACCGCACGGTCCTGGAGGGAGGTCATCGGGCTCCAATCTGGCGACGGACGTGGACGATCCGCTGGACGACGGTGACGGCGCTGGCGGCCGCCAGCAGCCACATGCCGAA
The DNA here is from genome assembly GCF_053586935.1 of Nonomuraea sp. NPDC003727. Lineage (NCBI taxonomy): Bacteria > Bacillati > Actinomycetota > Actinomycetes > Streptosporangiales > Streptosporangiaceae > Nonomuraea > Nonomuraea sp. NPDC003727. The sequence goes on along the minus strand of NZ_JBSFNE010000012.1, from coordinate 226,460 downwards.
GGCCAGGATGTACGGCACGCCGAGGCCGGACAGGCCGGCGGACACGAGCCCCACGACCAGCCGCTCGGGCCGCTCGGCCAGGCCCACGTCGCAGCCGACTCCCAGCCCCTCTGCCCTGGCCTTGACGTAGGACACCAGCGCGCCGGCGACCAGGCAGAACAGCGTGACCCCCGCCATGAGCAGGTCGCGCTGGAGGAAGAAGTGGATGATCAGGCCGGAGAAGACGGCCGCGTCGGCCACCCGGTCGAGCGTGGAGTCGAGGAAGGCGCCCCACGTACTGCCGCCGCCCCCGCCCATCCGCGCCACGACGCCGTCGAGCAGGTCGAACAGCACGAACACGGTGATCGCCAGCGAGCCCCACCACAGCTGGCCCATGGGGTAGAGGACCAGGGCGCACACCACGGTGCCGGTGGTGCCGATCGCGGTGACGGCGTTCGGGCCTATCCCGCGGCGGACGAGTGCCCTGCCCAGCGGGGTGAGTATCCGGGTCATGGCCGGGCGCAGGAGTTTGAGCATCGCGCTCCGATCGTAGGCCATGCAGGCCGCCATCACTTCTTTGCCTCGCCCCCCTTGTGATATTCGCCACACGGGTATTTGGTGAACTAACCGCGTCCTTTGCGGTAATTCCGCTGGGCGGCGGCACTGAATCGAACGACGATTTGGGCGGCGCGCGCCGTACCCTGCGGGCTCCGTCCCACGGAAGCGGAGGCGATGTGGCTGACAAGCACCACGGCGCGGCCATGGGAGCCGCGGGCAGGGCACCAGCGGCCGAGAGGGCGGACGCGATACGCAACGTCGTCCTGGTCGGCCATTCGGGAGCGGGCAAGACCACCCTGGTCGAGCAGTTGCTCGCGGCCACGGGCACCATCCCGCGGATGGGCCGTGTGGAGGACGGCAGCACGGTCAGCGACTTCGACGAGGTGGAGGTGCGCCAGCAGCGCTCGGTGAACCTGTCCGTCGCGCCGATCGTCCACAACGGGATCAAGATCAATCTTCTGGACACGCCGGGCTACGCCGACTTCGTGGGCGACCTGCGGGCCGGGCTGCGCGCCGCGGACGCCGCGCTGTTCGTGGTCGCGGCGACCGACGGCATCGACGGGCTGACGCAGATGCTGTGGGAGGAGTGCGCGCAGGTCGGCATGCCCAGGGCCGTGGTGATCACCAAGATCGACCACCACCGCGCCGACTTCGACCAGGTCCTGGGCGAGTGTCAGGAGATCTTCGGTGACGGGGTCGCGCCGCTTTACCTGCCCGTGGTGACCAACGGGAAGGTGGCGGGGCTGATCGGGCTGCTGTCGCAGAAGTTCTACAACTACGCCACCGGCGAGCGGGCCGAGAAGGAGCCGGGCGCGGAGTACGAGGCACGGATCGAGGAGTACCGCGGCAGCCTGATCGAGGGGATCATCCAGGAGAGCGAGGACGAGTCGCTCATGGAGAGGTACCTGTCGGGCGAGGCCATCGACTCCAAGGTGCTCATCGACGACCTGGAGAAGGCGGTCGCCCGCGGCACGTTCTATCCCGTGCTCGCCAGCGGCGCCGGCATCGGCGCGCAGGAACTGCTCGAGGTGATCACGCAGGGCTTCCCCTCGCCGCTCGAGCACCCGCTTCCCGAGATCACCACCCCGGACGGCAAGCCCGTCCAGGTCAGGGCGTGCGACCCGGACGGGCCGCTGGTGGCCGAGGTGGTCAAGACGACCAGCGACCCCTACGTGGGACGCATCAGCCTGGTGCGCGTCTTCTCGGGGACGCTGCGCCCCGACATGACCGTGCACGTCTCCGGGCACGGCCTGGCCGACAGAGGGCATGAGGACCACGACGTCGACGAGCGCATCGGCACGCTGACGGGCCCCCTGGGCAAGCAGCAGCGCACCATCGCCAAGGGCATGGCGGGCGACATCGTCGCGGTGGCCAAGCTGTCGCGGGCCGAGACAGGCGACACGCTGTCGGAACCGGAGCGGCCGCTGCTCATGACGGCGTGGAGCATGCCCGACCCGCTGCTGCCGGTGGCGATCAGGGCCAGGTCGAAGGCCGACGAGGACAAGCTGTCGCAGGGCCTGGCCCGGCTGGTGGCCGAGGACCCGACGTTGCGGCTGGAGAACAACGCCGAGACCCGGCAGCTGGTGCTGTGGTGCATGGGCGAGGCGCACGCCGACGTCCTGCTCGACCGGCTCGCCAAGCGCCACGGCGTCGAGGTCGAACGGGTCGACCTGCGGGTGCCGCTGCGCGAGACGTTCGGCGGCAGGTGCCAGGCCATGGGCCGCAACGTCAAGCAGACCGGCGGCCACGGCCAGTACGCGATCTGCCACCTCGAGGTCGAGCCCCTGCCCTCCGGCGGGGGTTTCGAGTTCGTGGACAAGATCGTCGGCGGCGTGGTCCCCCGCCAGTTCATCCCGTCGGTGGAGAAGGGCGTGCGCACGCAGATGGAGCGGGGGGTGCTGGCCGGGTACCCGATGGTGGATCTGCGGGTCACGCTCTACGACGGCAAGGCGCACTCGGTCGACTCCTCCGACATGGCCTTCCAGATCGCCGGCTCGCTGGCGCTGAAGGAGGCCGCCGCCAAGGTGCCGACGCTGCTGCTCGAACCGGTCGACGAGATCGCGGTGCTGGTGGCCGACGAGCACGTCGGCTCGGTGATGTCCGACCTGTCCTCGCGGCGTGGCCGGGTGCTGGGCACCGAGCCCGTCGGCACGGGGCGGACGCTGGTGAAGGCCGAGGTGCCGCAACTGGAGATCACCCGCTACGCGATCGACCTGCGGTCCATGTCGCACGGGACGGGCACCTTCCAGCGCACGTTCCTGCGCTACGAGCCCCTGCCCTCGCATCTGACCGAGAAGGTGACGGCTCAGGACTGACGCCCCTCGACAGGGGGAGGGTAACGCCCTCCCCCTGAGTCACACTAGGATCACAAATCCATTGCGATTTTTGGTCGAAGCACCCCGGTGGCGATGTCACACTGGGGGACTATGCGTACCGGACGACCTCTTCTCGCCGCCGCCGCTGTCGCGATCGCCGCCACCGCCGCCGCCTACTCCTTCGGCGGACCAGGAGCCGAGGCCGCTGCTCCCCAGACGAAGGCCAAGCCCGCCACCAAGGCGGTCAAGAAGTGCGTCGCCGACGTCAGATACCCCAAGCGCCAGCTGCGCGGCGTCTGGATCGCCACGGTCAAGAACATCGACTGGCCCTCCGCGACCGGCCTCAGCCCCGCCCGGCAGCAGGCCGAGTACGTCAAGATCCTCGACAACGCGGTCAAGCGCAACCTCAACGCGGTGTTCGTGCAGGTGCGGCCCGCCTCCGACGCGCTGTACCAGTCGCCGCACGAGCCGTGGTCGCAGTACCTCACCGGCACGCCGGGCAAGAACCCCGGCTGGGACCCGCTGCCGTTCCTGACCGCCGAGGCGCACAAGCGCGGCCTGGAGTTCCACGCCTGGTTCAACCCGTACCGCGCCGCCTACGACGCCAACCTGGGCCGGCTGCCCGCCGCCCACCCCGCCCGGCAGCACCCCGACTGGCTGGTGAAGTACGGCGAGCAGTACTACTACAACCCGGGCCTGCCCCAGGTCCGCGAGCACGTCGTCAAGGTCGTCACCGACGTGGTCAAGCGCTACGACGTCGACGGCGTCCACTTCGACGACTACTTCTACCCCTACCCGGGCGCGGCCCCCATGTTCAACGACACCGCCGCGTTCCGGAAGTACGGCAAGGGCGCCAAGCTCGCCGACTGGCGCCGCGACAACGTCAACACGCTCGTCGCCCAGGTGCACAAGGCCGTCCACGACACCAAGAAGGACGTGAAGTTCGGCATCAGCCCGTTCGGCATCTGGCGCAACAAGGCGCAGGACCCGACGGGCTCGGCCACCTCCGGCATGTCCGCCTACGACTCGATCTACGCCGACGCCAGGGCGTGGATCAAGTCCGGCACCGTCGACTACGTCATGCCGCAGCTCTACTGGCCGCGCGGGTTCAAGGCGGCCGACTACAACGTGCTGGCCGCCTGGTGGGCCAACGAGGTCAAGGGCACCGACGTGCGCCTGTACATCGGCCAGGGCCTCTACCGGGTCGGCGCGCGAGACGTCGCGACCTGGACCAAGCCGGGTGAGATGCCCGCGCACCTGGCGTTCAACCGCAAGTACCCCGAGATCGACGGCGACGTCTACTTCAGCGCCAAGAACGTCCTGGCCAACCCGCTGAAGGCCATGGACCGCCTGTCCAAGGAGCACTACGCCCGTCCGGCCCTGCTGCCGGCGCCCAAGGGCGGTGACGCGCCGGCCAAGCCGTCGGGGCTGAAGGCGTCGGGTGCGGCGCTGACCTGGAGCCCGGTGGAGGGCGCCCGTTCCTACGCCGTCTACCGGGTGCCCGCCTCGGGGCAGAGCTGCCAGTCGACCGACTCGCGCAACCTGGTCGCCATCGTCACCGGCACCTCCTACACGGCCCAGAAGCCCGGCACCTACCAGGTCACAGCCCTGGACCCGCTGACCCGTGAGAGCAAGCCCGCCGAGGCGGCGGTCTCCCCGGCCTGATCCGTCCCCGGATCCGCCGGTACGGCCGGCAGGCCGCGCCACGCGCCCGCGTGGCGCGGGAACCCCGCCACGGGAGGCTCCCCGGACGCGCGGGCTGGCCCCGCGCGGCCCGGCGCCCGAGCCGTGCGCGGGGGCGACACCCCGGTGCGCGTGCGCGCCCGCATAGGGTGGCGGTGTGCCGAGCTCGTCACCTGACAGCGACGAGCCGGTGTAGCGTGCCCTCCGACGAAGTCGAGTCTCGGGAGGTCGTGCGTGAGGCGGACCCTGCTGATGCTGGCCGTGCTGGTCAGCCAGATGCTGCTGGGGTGGGCCCCCGCGCACGCGTCGGACCGCGCGCAGGCTCCGGACGGCGAGCGGGTCGCCCTCATCGGCGTGTCCGGCCTGCACTGGAACGACCTGTCCCAGGCCGACACGCCCAACCTGTGGGAGCTGGCCCGCGGCAGCGCCATCGGCTCGATGTCGGTGCGCACGGTCGGCAACATCACCTGCCCCTACGACGGCTGGCTGACGGTGTCGGCGGGCATCCGCTCGGCCTCCGGCTACCGGTGCGGACCGCCGCCCATGCCCGAGCAGCAGGGCAGCGGCGCGGTCATCCCCGACTACGACTACCTGCACGAGGTGGCCGGGCAGCGCTACGCGGGACTGCTGGGCGACACGCTGGCCAAGGCGGGCCGGTGCGCGATCGCCGTCGGTCCCGGCGCGGCCCTGGGGCTGGCCGACGGCAAGGGCGCCGTGGCCACCTACTACGCCTCGCCCCTCGCGGTGAAGGCGGCCGATCTGGAGCGCTGCCGCCTGGTCGCCATGGACGTCGACGACCTCATCAGGCCCTACATCTCCGACGACGGCAAGCTGCCGACCGTCCCGGACAAGCTGTCGGCCCAGGAGCGGCGCGCGGCGCTGCGCCTGGCCGACGCCAAGGCGGGCGCGCTGCTGGCCGTCCTGCCCCAGGACACCACGATCCTGCTGGTGGGGATGTCCGACCACGGCTCCGTGCCGCACCTGCGGGTCGCCGCCCTCCGGCAGCCGGGGGCGCAGGGGCACGCGCTCGGCGCGGCCTCGACCCGGCGCGAGGACATCTCGATCCTGCCCGACCTGACCACCACCGTGCTGACCAGGCTGGGCGTCCCCGTTCCCGACAGCGTCGTCGGCCAGGTCATGCGGGTCAACGGGCCGGGCGCCACGTTCGAGCGGATGGCCGAGTCCGACCAGACGGCCCAGACGATGCGCTCGGTGAAGGGCTACTACTTCATCGCCCTCGCGGTGCTGCAGGTGCTGTTCTACGCGGTGGCGTTCGTGCTGCTGCGCCGCCGTAAGGGCCTGTCCTGGGTACGGCTGGCGGCGGTGACGCTGGCGGCGATCCCCATCACCTCGATCCTGGTCAACCTGCTGCCGTGGTCGACCCATCTGGAGCTGTTCGGCGGCATGCTGGCCTGGCTGGTGGTGATCACGGTCGCGGCCTTCGCCGGGCCGTGGCGGCGCAGCCCGCTCGGCCCGCTGGCGGTGGTCGCGGGCGTCACGGCGGTCACCCTGGCCGGGGACCTGCTGACCGGCACCACCCTGCAGCTAAACAGCTTCATGGGCTTCAGCGCCGAGCAGGGCGCCCGCTACTACGGCCTGGGCAACATCCCGTTCGCGCTGCTGGCCACCGGCACGTTGCTGACCTCCACGGTGATCGCGCACCGGCTGTCACGGCCGTGGGGGGCGGCGGTGGTGGCGGTCCTCGGCACGTTCGCGATGGTGCTGGGCGGCTCGGGCATGGGCAGCGACTTCGGCGGGGTGATCGCGTTCGTGCCCGGCATCGCGGTGACCGCGCTGCTGATCCTCGGCAAGCGGATCTCGCTGTGGAAGCTGGGCGCGTTCTGCGTGGCGGGCGGCGTGACCGTGATGGGTTTCGCGGTGGCCAACTACCTGCGCCCGGCGGCCGAGCAGTCGCATCTGGGCAGGTTCGTCGGGCAGGTGATCAGCGGCGAGGCGCTCGACGTGATCGTCCGCAAGCTGATGGCGATGCTCGGCACGCTGCTCAGCCCCACCCTGATGCCGGTGGTGATCGCCGCGGTCGCCTTCCTCGTCTACGCGATCATGCGGCCTGACCAGGCCACCGCGGGCGTGCTCCCGGCGGCCTTCGACTACTCCCCCGCGCTCAAGGCCGGGCTGATCGGCACGCTCATCAGCGGCGTGGTCGGCACCCTGGTCAACGACTCGGGCGCGGCGGTGCTGTCCATGGCGCTGGCGCTGGCGATCCCGCTGGTGCTGTCCGCGGGCATCGCGGCGCTGCCGGGGGCGGCGGCCGCCGAGGAGCGCCCGCTCGCCAAGGTGTAGGCGGCCACGCGCTCCCCGGGCACCGCCAGGGGAGCGCCCGGGGAGCGCGCTGCCATCCCGGCTCAGGCGGGGGCGTGCCAGGCGTCGGCGAGCATCGTGCGGGTGTCGCGCAGCAGTTGCGGCAGCACCTTGGTCCTGGCGACCACGGGCATGAAGTTGGTGTCGCCGCCCCACCGGGGCACGACGTGCTGGTGCAGGTGGGCGGCGATGCCCGCGCCCGCGACGTGGCCGAGGTTCATGCCGACGTTGAAACCCTGGGCGCCGCCGGCCCGGCGCAACGCGCGCAGCGCCCGCCTGGTGAAGTCGCCCAGCTCGGTCATCTCCTCGTCCTTCAGCTCGTCGTAGTCGGAGACGTGCCGGTAGGGGCAGACCATCAGGTGGCCGGAGTTGTAGGGGTAGAGGTTGAGCACCGCGAACACCGTCTCGCCCCTGGCGACGACCAGGCCGTCCTCGTCGCTCATCTTGGGGATCTCGCAGAACGGGCAGCCGTCGCCCGCCCCCTCGCCGCTCGGCTTGTTCTCCCCCTTGATGTAGGCCATCCGGTGCGGTGTCCACAGCCGCTGGAAGTTGTCCGGCGACCCCGCCCCAGCCTGCTCCATCGGTTCGCTCTCCTGCATGTTCTGCAGCATATGACCATGGCGGGCAGGGTCGGCGGGGAGCACCGTCCTCCTGCGGTGCGGAGAACCTGGTCGGGATCGTTACGCTTGCCGTACCCCGAGAACAATCATGGAGGAGCCGATGGCCGAGCAGCTGGCACCCATGCCCCAGGACTGGCGACGCGCGCTGGCGATCGTCGCGCATCCCGACGACCTGGAGTACGGCTGCGCCTCGGCCGTCGCCTCGTGGACCGCCGAGGGGCGGGAGGTGGCCTACCTGCTCGTGACGCGCGGCGAGGCGGGCATCGACACCGTCGACCCGGCCAAGGCGGGTCCGCTGCGCGAGCGGGAGCAGCGCGCGTCGGCGGCCGTCGTCGGGGTGGACCAGGTGGAGTTCCTCGACCACCCGGACGGTGTCATCGAGTACGGCCTGCCGCTGCGCCGCGACCTGGCCGCCGCCATCCGCAGGCACCGGCCCGAGCTGCTGATCACCCTGAACTTCGGCGACACGTGGGGCGGGAGGTACTGGAACACCCCCGACCACCGGGCGGTGGGCAGGGCGGTGCTCGACGCCGCGGGCGACGCCGGCAACCGGTGGATCTTCCCTGACGCCGGCCCCGAGCCGTGGGACGGCGTGCGCTGGGTGGCCGTGGCGGGCGCCGACGAGCCCACCCACGCGGTGGACGTCACCGACACGCTGGAGGTGGGCGTGCGCTCGCTGCTGGAGCACCGCGCCTACATCGAGGCCCTGACCGACGAGAACCCCGAGGCGTACTGCAGGGCCTTCCTGGAAGGCGTCGCCCGCCAGGCCGCCGAGCGGTTCGGCGGCCGGCCCGCCGTCACCTTCCAGCTGTTCGCCCGCTGAGCGGTCGCCGGCACGGGACCGCCCCTGCCGCGGGTGGCGGCAGGGGCGGTCGTGGACGCGTCAGTCGCACGGGATGTAGACGAGCGCGGTCGCGTTGTCCTCGTCGTCCTCGAGGTTGACCCGGTCACTGTCGTCGACGGAGACGATCTCCTCGGCGAGCGTGTTCGGTGCGCCGTTGGGCTGGAAGACCGAGAAGAGCGTCACGGTCGAGCCGGTCCTGTTCCTGACCGAGCTGGCCCTGCCGAGATAGCCGGTGCCCAGGCCGTGGACGCCGCACTCGCTCTCCTGCCAGAACAGCGTCGCCCCGTTGGCCTTGTCGTACAGGCAGACGTTGCCGTTCGAGCACTTCCACTTGGGTGCCGCCGTGCTCGACGCCTGCGCGGCGCCGGTCACCGCCGTGAGGACGGCGAGGCCGAGCCCGCCCGCCACCAGGATGCGCGTGAGTCGCATGGATGTTCCCTCCCCAGGAATCGCTTCCCGAGGAGGGTCTCCCGGCGCGGGCGGCCGTGCATGAGTAGACCCCTACTCAGACCTGGACCGCTCAGACCTGGACGCGGCGCTCCACGGCGTTGACGATCTCGGCGACGGCCTCGTCGATCGGGACGCCGTTCTTCTGCTCGCCGTTGCGGTAGCGGAAGGACACCGCGCCGTTGGCGATGTCGTCGTCGCCGGCCAGCAGCATGAAGGGCACCTTCGCCTTCTGCGCGTTGCGGATCTTCTTCTGCATGCGGTCGTCGGCGGTGTCGACCTCCACCCTGATCCCCCGCTCGCGCAGCCTCTTGGCGACGTCGAGCAGGTAGGGGGCGTGGGCGTCGGCGATCGGGATGCCGACCACCTGCACCGGGGCCAGCCAGGGCGGGAAGGCGCCGGCGTAGTGCTCGACCAGCACGCCGAAGAAGCGCTCGATGGAGCCGAACAGCGCCCGGTGGATCATGACGGGCCGCTGGCGGCTGCCGTCGGCCGCCTGGTACTCCAGCTGGAAGCGCTCGGGCAGGTTGAAGTCGAGCTGGATGGTCGACATCTGCCACGAGCGGCCGATCGCGTCGCGGGCCTGCACGGAGATCTTCGGGCCGTAGAAGGCGGCGCCGCCGGGGTCGAGCACCAGCTCGAGCTTCTCGCCCTCGGCGACCTCGCGCAGCGTGCGGGTCGCCTCCTCCCAGACCTCGTCGGAGCCGACGAACTTGTCCGGGTCCTTGGTCGACAGCTCGAGGTAGAAGTCCTCGAGGCCGTAGTCGCGCAGCAGGCTCAGCGTGAAGCGCAGCGCCGAGGCCAGCTCGTCCTTCATCTGCTCGCGGGTGCAGTAGATGTGGGCGTCGTCCTGGGTGAGGCCGCGCACCCTGGTCAGGCCGTGGACCACGCCCGACTTCTCGTAGCGGTAGACGGTGCCGAACTCGAACAGCCGCAGCGGCAGCTCGCGGTAGGACCTGCCGCGCGCCCCGAAGATCAGGTTGTGCATGGGGCAGTTCATCGGCTTGAGGTAGTAGTCGGCGCCCTCGACCTCCATGGGCGGGAACATGCCGTCGCGGTACCAGTCGAGGTGACCGGAGACCTCGTACAGGTGGCCCTTGGTGATGTGCGGGGAGTTGACGAAGGAGTAGCCCGCCTCCTCGTGCCTGCGCCTGGAGTAGGTCTCCATCTCCCTGCGGATGATGCCGCCCTTGGGGTGGAAGACCGGCAGGCCCGAGCCGAGCTCTTCGGGGAAGGAGAACAGGTCGAGCTCGGCGCCCAGCTTGCGGTGGTCGCGCTTCTCGGCCTCCTCCAGCAGGTGGAGGTACTCCTCCTGCTTCTCGCGGCTCTCCCACGCGGTGCCGTAGATGCGCTGCAGCTGCGGGTTCTTCTCGCTGCCCCGCCAGTAGGCGCCGCCCGAGCGCATCAGCTTGAAGGCCGGGATGACCCTGGTCGAGGGCAGGTGGGGACCCCTGCACAGGTCCTTCCAGCACAGCTCGCCGGTCTTCGGGTCGAGGTTGTCGTAGATGCTCAGCTGGCCCTCGCCGACCTCGACGCCGGCGCCGTCCTCGGCGGCCGCGGCGCCGCCCTTGAGCCCGATCAGCTCCAGCTTGTACGGCTCGGCCGCCAGCTCGGCGCGCGCGGCGTCGTCGGACACCTCGCGCCGCGCGAACAGCTGCCCCTGCTTGACGATCTCGCGCATCCGCTTCTCGATGCGCTTGAGGTCGTCGGGGTGGAAGGCCTGCTCGACGTCGAAGTCGTAGTAGAAGCCGTTCTCGACCGGCGGGCCGATGCCCAGCCTGGCCTCGGGGAACAGCTCCTGCACCGCCTGCGCCATGACGTGGGCGGTGGAGTGGCGCAGGATGGCGCGGCCGTCGTCGCTGCCGATCTGGACCGGCTCGATCACGTCGCCGTCACGGACGGGTGCGGCCAGGTCGCGAAGCTCGCCGCCGACGCGGGCGGCGATGACGGTGCGGCCGTCGGCCTCGAGCGCCTCGCCGTACGTCGTGCCGGCCGCGACCACACGCTCGGCTCCGGCGAGGGTGATATGCAGCTCGGCTGACACGGTGACTCCTTGAATAGCACGGTTTCGACGGTGAACACCGATGCTATCGCGGGTGATACCCCAGCCTGGTCAGGTCCTGGCGGCTGCCGTGGAAGACGTCGCGGTCCACGGGGACGTTGGCGTACTGGTGGATGGCCCACTCACGCCACGGCCGGGGCACGACGGGCTCCCCCATCGCCTTCCCCGGCGCGGCGATCCAGAGGGGATGGTCGCCCAGGCCGGCGCAGTTGCCCTCGTCGGCGAACCACTGGAAGGTGTGGATGAGGGGTCGCAGGCCCACCTGCTTGTCGATCTGCCGGCACCAGCGCCGGGCGAACCTGGCCACCCGCTCGGGCGGCAGCCCGTCGGCCGACTCCAGGTCGAGCGCCAGCAGGTCGCCCTCGTGCAGCCCGCCGGCCCGCTCGACGGTGCGCAGGAAGTGGCCGGCCTGCTCGACCGGGTCGTCCTGGGGCCTGGCCACGTGGTAGGCGCCGCACACCAGCCGGTGCTCGCGCATGAGCCGCCAGTTGCGGTCGAACGACGTGTCGAGCCCGGTGGCGCCCTCGCTCGCCCTGGCGAAGGCGAAGGCGACGCCGCTGCCGGCGTGAGCGGCCCAGTCGACCGTTTCCTGCCAGTCGGACACGTCTATGCCGTGCAGCACGCGCTTCACCCTGCCGGAGTCTACGAAGGCGGGCCGGGGCCGGCTTCCCACCGCGCCGCCTGCAGGTCATTGAACAGTTCCAGCCCCATGGGGGCAACCGCTTCGGCCGAACGGGCCCGCACGGTCCGTCACGCCCCTCCGGGTTTCGCTCACCGCGCGTGACCGTTCCATGTGAACGGACGCCAACCGGCGAAGCCGGGGAGTTCCGCTTCCGCTCTGCGGAAGGACACTGTGGTGTTGTCGGTGCCGGCTGGAACGGTGAGCGCTATGAGTGTCGGGAAGGTGGTCGGGTCGGCGGCCGAGGCGGTCGCCGGCATCGGTGACGGCGCGTCGCTGGCCGTGGGCGGGTTCGGGCTGTGCGGCGTGCCGGCGGTGCTGATCGCGGCGCTGCACGAGCAGGGCGCGAGCGGGCTGCACGTGGTGTCGAACAACTGCGGCCTCGACGGGCGCGGGCTCGGGGTGCTGCTGGCGGCGGGCCGGATCGCGCGGGCGACGGGCTCCTACATCGGCGAGAACAGGGAGCTGGCCAGGCGCTATCTGGGCGGCGAGATCGAGGTGGAGCTGGTGCCGCAGGGCACGCTGGCCGAGCGGCTCAGGGCGGGCGGCAGCGGGATCCCCGCCTTCTACACGCCCGCGGGGGTCGGCACGCTGGTGGCCGAGGGCGGGCTGCCGTGGCGCTACGCCGCCGACGGGAGCGTGGCCGTGGCCTCGCCGGCCAAGGAGGTGCGGGAGTTCGGCGGCGTGCCGTACGTGCTGGAGGAGTCGATCAGGACGGATTTCGCGCTGGTCAGGGCGGCGAAGGGGGACGCCCACGGCAATCTGGTCTTCGACAAGAGCGCGCGCAACTTCAACCCGCTGGCGGCGATGGCGGGCCGGGTGACGATCGCGGAGGTGGAGGAGCTGTGCGAGCTCGACCCCGACGAGGTGCACCTGCCGGGGGTGTTCGTGCAGAAGGTGGTCGTGCTGACGCCCGAGCAGGCGGCGGTCAAGCACGTGGAGAAGAGGACGGTGCGCGGCTGATGGCCTGGTCAAGGGAGCAGATCGCGGCCAGAGCGGCGGCCGAGCTCACCGACGGCACCTACGTCAACCTCGGCATCGGGCTGCCGACGATGATCCCCGCCTTCATCCCGCCCGGCGTGGACGTCGTGGTCCACTCGGAGAACGGCGTGCTGGGCGTGGGGCCCTACCCGCTCGAGGACGAGGTGGACCCCGACCTGATCAACGCCGGCAAGGAGACGGTCACCGTGCTGCCGGGGGCGGCGTTCTTCGACTCCGCCCTGTCGTTCGGGATGATCCGCGGCGGTCACATCGACGTGGCGGTGCTCGGCGCCATGCAGGTGTCGGCCCGGGGCGACCTGGCCAACTGGTCGGTGCCGGGCAAGATGATCAAGGGGATGGGCGGCGCGATGGACCTGGTCCACGGCGCGCGCAGGGTGATCGTGGTCATGGAGCACCTGACCCGCGACGGCGTCCCGAAGATCGTCAAGGAGTGCTCGCTGCCGCTCACCGGGGCGGCGTGCGTCGACCGGATCATCACCGACCTGGCCGTGCTCGACGTGACGCCCGAGGGGCTCAGGCTGGTCGAGACCGCGCCGGGGGTGAGCGTCGAGCAGGTGCGGGCGGCCACCGAGCCCGAGGTTGTGACGGAGCGTTAATATCCGGTCATGCCGCCCGTTAGCGTCGCCGGAAAAGTGATGGCGATCCTCGACGCCTTCGCCCACGGCGACGTACGGCTGACGCTGACCGAGATCTGCCGCAGGGCGGGCCTGCCGCTGACCACCGGGCACCGGCTGGTGGGCGAGCTGGCCAGGGGCGGCTTCGTCGAGCGGCTGCCCGACGGCGCCTACCGGGTGGGCATCAGGCTGTGGCGGATCGGCGCCCAGGCGGCGGCCGCGGCCGACCTGCGGGAGCTGGCGCTGCCGTACATGGAGGACCTGTACGAGATCACGCACGCCAACGTGCAGCTGGCCGTGCGGCGCGGGCTGAAGGCGCTGTATCTCGAACGGCTGCGCGGCCCCGCCTCGGTCCCGACCGTCAGCAGGGTCGGCGGCGAGCTGCCGCTGCACGCCACAGGGGTGGGCAGGGTGCTGCTGGCGTTCGCGCCCGACCAGGTGACCGAGGCGGTCGTCGCCGCCGGCCTGCCCGCGCTGACCAGGCACACGGTGACCGATCCCGACCGGCTGCGCGCCGCCCTGGCCGAGGTGCGCAGGATCGGCGTGGCGGTGACGCGCGAGGAGATGACCCTGGGCACCTGCTCGGTGGCGGCTCCGGTGCGCGGGGCGGACGGTGAGGTGGTCGCGGCCCTGTCGATCGTCACCCGGCCGCGCGCCGACCTGCGCGCGGTCGTGCCCACGCTGGTCACCAGCGCCAAGGCGCTGTCGCGCGACGTCAGCGGCCACTACTGACACGGGCGCCGGCGAGGGAGGTTCCGCTGACCGGAAGAGCGGCGGACGAGCACAGGGGGCCGACCATGAGGATCAGGGCATGCGTACCCAGGTAGCGATCATCGGAGCGGGGCCGGCGGGACTGGTGCTGTCCCGCCTGCTCGAACGGCGCGGCATCGACGCGGTGGTGCTCGAGAGCCGCGACCGCGCCTACTGCGAGCACCGGCAGCGGGCCGGGATGCTGGAGCAGGGCACGGTCGACGTGCTGCGGGCCTCGGGGGCGGGCGCCCGGCTGGATCGCGAGGGGCTCACCCACCACGGGCTGGAGCTGCGCTTCGACGGGGCCGGCCACCGGATCCCGCTGAGCGAGCTGACCGGGGGCAAAGCGGTCACGATCTACGCGCAGACCGAGATCGTGAAAGATCTCATCGCGCTGTCGCCCGAGGGCCGGATCAGGTTCGAGGCGGAGGTCGTGGCGGTCGATCCGGCCACGCCGCGCGTCACCTACCGCGAGAACGGCGTGCTCAAGACCCTCGATTGCGACCTGATCGCCGGGTGCGACGGCTTCCACGGGGTCTCGCGCGCCGCCGTGCCTGACGCGCGGGTGTTCGAGCGTGACTACCCGTTCGCCTGGCTGGGCGTGCTGGCCGACGTCGCGCCCTCGACCGAGGAGCTCATCTACTGCCACCACGAGCGCGGCTTCGCCCTGCACAGCCTGCGCTCGCCCCAGGTCAGCCGCCTCTACCTCCAGGTCGCCCCCGACGAGCAGGTTGCCGCCTGGCCGGACGAGCGCGTCTGGAGCGAGCTGCGCACCAGGTTCGCCACCCGTGACGGCTGGACGCTCAAGGACGGCCCGATCAGGGAGAAGGCGATCACGCCGATGCGCAGCTTCGTCACCGAGCCGATGCGGCACGACAAGCTCTTCCTGGCCGGTGACGCCGCGCACATCGTGCCGCCGACCGGCGCCAAGGGGCTCAACCTGGCGGTGTCCGACGTGACGGCGCTGGCCGCGGCGATCGCCGCCCGCTACGAGGAGGGCTCCACCGCGCTGCTCGACGGCTACTCCGCCTCCAGGCTCAGGGGCGTGTGGCGGGCCGAGCACTTCTCGTACTGGATGACCACGCTCCTGCACACCGACCACTCGGCCGACGCCTTCGCCCGGCGGCTGCAGCTGTCGCACCTGGAGTACGTGGTCTCCTCCAGGGCGGCGGCCACCACGCTGGCGGAGAACTACGTAGGCTTCCCCCCATGACGGCCCCTGACCTGCTGCCGCATCTGCGGCGCGCGCGTGATCTGGCCGACCGACGCTACGCCGAGCCGCTCGACCTCGACGCGCTGGCCGGCGCCGCGGGCTGCTCCCGCTTCCACTTCGCCCGCTCCTTCAAGCAGGCCTACGGCGAGACGCCGGCACGCTACCTGACCTCGCGGCGCATCGAACGGGCCAAGGACCTGCTGCGCGCCACCAACCTCGACGTCACCGAGATCTGCGTCCTGGTCGGCTTCTCCAGCCTCGGCTCGTTCAGCTCCCGGTTCACCGCCATGGTCGGCCGCTCGCCGAGCGCCTTCAGGGAGGAGTCCGTACGGCAGGGCGGCCCTCCCCCGATCCCCGGCTGCTTCGTGCTGATGTGCACCCGCCCGCCGTTCGAGCAATCTGGGAGAAGCGGCCCCCGCGGGACCTCCCCTAGCGTCGGACCCGACCGCATAGGAGGAGGAACATCATGATCAACGGGCTCTCCCACACCTGTGTCTACGTGCTCGACCAGGACGAGGCGAAGGCCTTCTACACCGAGAAGCTGGGGCTGGTGGTCCGCGAGGACATCACGCTCGGCGACTACCGCTGGCTGACGGTGGGGCCGAAGGACCGGCAGGACATCACGATCGTCCTGTCGGCGATCGGCGCGCCGCACTTCGACGAGGAGACAGCGGCCCAGCTGCGGTCCGTGATCGCCAAGGGGGCGATGGGGCCGGGCGTCTTGACCACCGACGACTGCCACAAGACCTTCGAGGAGTTGTCGGCCAAGGGGGTCGAGTTCGTTCAGGAGCCGGCCGACCGGCCCTACGGGATCGAGGCTCTCTTCCGCGACAACTCGGGCAACTGGTTCAGCCTGACCCAGCGCAGGCGCTGACCCCAGGCCGGCCTCCCCGGCGAGGGCGCCGAGCCGGGGTCCAGGCCGTGTCGTGGCGGCCGAAGCGGGCCCTGGTCGCCGGGCCGTGCCCGCCAGACCGGCCGGTCAGCGGAGGCTCTTGAGGAGTTCCCTGGTGCGCTCGCGCGCGGAGAACTCGGCGGCCACGAAGTCGGTGACCCCGATCCGGCCGAGCGCCTCGATCTGGGCGCGCACCTCGGCCTCGTCCCCGACGATCGCCACGTCGCCGGGTCCCGCCGCGCCCTCCCTGTCGAGCATCGCCCGGTAGGAGGGCAGCCGGCCGTACACCGAGAAGACCTCGGCGGCACGGGCCTTGGCCGTGGCGGGGTCGTCGGTGACGCAGACCGGCAGCGCGCACACCACGCGGGGCGCGGGCCTGCCGGCGCGCTCGGCGGCCCGCGTGATGGCGGGCACGACGTGCTCCTCGACCGTCCTGGGGCCGGTCATCCAGAGCACGGTGCCGTCGGTCATGGAGCCGGCCAGCTCCAGCATGCGGGGCGCGAGCGCGGCGATCAGCACCGGCAGGCCGGTGCCGGCGGCGCCGAGCCGGATGTTCGCCCGCAGCGTCTCGCCGTTGACCTGGGCCTTCTCGCCGCGCGTCAGCGGCAGCAGGATGTCCAGGTACTCCTTCATGTGCCGGGCGGGCCGCTCGTAGCTGTAGCCGAACATGTCCTCGATGACGATCCTGTGCGACAGGCCGATGCCGAGCGCGAGCCTGCCGCCGAGGGCGGCGTTGGCCGTCAGCGCCTGCTGGGCCAGCGCCGCCGGGTGGCGCGGGTAGGTCGGCACGACCGCGGTGCCGAGCTCGATGCCGGGCACCTGGCTGCCCGCCACGGCCAGCGCGGTGATCGCGTCGAGCCCGAAGATGTTGGACATCCAGGCGGAGGCGAACCCGTCGTCCGCGGCTCGGGCCATCGACTCCCGCAGCTCGGCGATGGGGTCCTGGCCCTGGGGCTCGTTGAGGAACAGTCCGACTCGCATCGCAACCGAACTCCATTCTGTTCTGGATGCGGCGAGTCTAACCCGCTAGATGTCGATCACCGCGTCGGCCACGCGGATCCGCCTGTCGATGAGGCCCGCGGCGTGGAACAGGTCGGCGGCACGCTGCTGCTCGGCGACGAACTCGGGCGTGACCTTCTCCACCCCGAACGGCCGCCTGCGCAGCGCGTTCTCCCAGTCGTCGACGCTGCCGCCGTCGTCGGCCGCGAACAGTTCGGCGGCGGCGCGGTGGTTGCGGGTGATCCAGTCGTCGGACTCCTGGAGCGCGGCGACGATGGCCTTCACCGCGTCCGGGCGCTCGGTGGCGAAGTCACGGCGGGTGAACCAGAGCGAGCGGTGGCTGAACAGGCCGTCGGTCCGCACGAGCGTCCTGGTCCGGTCCTCGACCCGGCTGAGCGCCGGGTAGGAGCCGACCCAGGCGTCCACCTCGCCGTCGAGCAGCAGCCGGGCGGCGTCGACGCCCGCGTCGACGGGGACGATGTCGCTCCAGGCCAGGCCGGCCTCGTCCAGGGCGAACAGCAGCAGCGTCGTCTGCCACGAGCCGTGCCCGAGCGCCACCTTCCTGCCCTTGAGGTCGGCGACTGAGGCGATGCCGGAGTCGGCCCTGGTCACCAGGCGGCCGTTCTCGTGCCGCGAGCCCGAGATGCCCACGTAGACGATGTCGTGCCCCTTGGCCTGGGCGGTGACCGGCGGCGTCGAGCCGGTGCCGATGAAGTCGTAGCCGCCGTCGAAGAGGTGGTCGCCGTGCAGGGAGGGCAGCCCCTCGGCCGGCGAGGGGCGCTCCCCGGCGGGCAGGTCGCGCAGGTCCACCCACTCGACCTCGGGCAGGGTCCGCTCCAGGACGCCGCGGTGACGCAGCACCCAGAGGGAGTTGTTGGAAGGGAAGTAGCCGACACGGACGGTCATCAGGAGATTCCTTTCACGAGGGGGAGCACGTTCTCGCCGACGCGGTAGGCCTCTTCCAGGTGAGGCACGCCGGCCAGGATGAAGGCGCCGACGCCGAGCGCGATCAGCTCGTCGAGCCGCGCGGCGACCTGCGCGTAGCTGCCGACCAGGCCGAAGGCGGGCCCGCCGCGCAGCAGGTGGAAGCCGCCCCACACGTTGGGCGTGACCTCCAGGTCCCGGTGGCCGGTGACCGGGCCGGTGACGAACGACTGGCTGCGCTGCCAGCCGATCGAGTCGCCGGTGGCGCCGCGCAGCACCGAGGGGTCGATGTTGTCCCAGCCCTGCTCGATCTCCGCCCACGCCTCCCGCTCGCTCTCGCGGGCCAGCACGTCGATCCGCACGGCGAACTTCGGCGGGGTGGGGCTGCGCTCGCGCACCCGGGCGAACTTCTCCTCCAGGGCGTGGAACGGCTCCAGCCACGACAGGTAGTAGTCGGCGTGCCGTCCCGCGGCCTCGATGGCCGCCGGCGAGGAGCCGGAGAAGTAGATCTCGGGGAACGGCTGGCCCCGCAGCGGTTCGGGCAGCCGCGCACCTTCGACGCGGTAGAACCGCCCGTCGAAGGAGTACGGGGCGCCGCCCCACACGCCGCGCAGGACGTCGAGGAACTCCGAGGTGCGCGCGTAGCGGTCGTCGTGGCCGACCTTGTCGCCCCACCACAGCTGGTCGGGCCCGCCGCCACCGGAGATCACGTTGTAGACGACCCGGCCGCCGGTGGCCCGCTGCAGCGTCGCGGTCATCCGCGCCGCCTGCACCGGGTGCAGGAACCCCGGCTGAAAAGCGATCATGAACCGGTAGGTGGAGGTCTCGCGGCCCAGGCTCGCGGCCGTCGCCCACGGATCGTCGGTGTTGGGGAAGGACGGCAGCAGCCCGCCTGCGAAGCCCGCCCCCTCGCCGGCCCGCGCCACGTCGGCCATGTGCTCGAGGTAGCTGTAGTCGTCACGCACCCCGGGCGCGAGGTTGCCGGGCGCGAGCGGCGCCCAGTCTCCCCTGGAGGGCGTGCGGCGGCGCAGCGAGGGCTGGTCGCCGTGGGTGCCGATGCGCCAGTAGATGTCAACCGGCATGGACGTCCTCCCTGGCCAGCAGCGGCAGCAGGTGCTCGCCCAGACGGTAGGTCTCCTCCAGGTACGGCGTGGCCTCCAGGTAGAAGACCTCGACGCCCTGGTCGATGTAGTCCCGCAGCCGGCGGGCGATGCTCTCATAGGAGCCGGCGAGGCCGTCGAAGCCGTCCAGCGCGGCCTCCCTCTCGGTCTCCCTCGCGTGGACGGCCAGGCGCAGGCCGTAGGCGAGGCCCGGCAGCTCGGCGGTGAGGGACAGGTCGTCGCCGTGGTCGAAGACGTGGACGTCGGCGTGCCGCAGCGACAGGGCCAGTGCGTCGGGCGAGGTGCCCGACAGGTGGACACGTGGGAAGGCCCGCCCCGACAGCGGCGCCGCGAAGCCGCCGGACAGCACCTGGTAGTAGCGGCCCTCGTGGGTGTAGTCGCGCTGGTGCCAGACGCCCTTGGCGATGGTCAGGAACTCCTCGGCGCGGGCGTAGCGGTCGGCGCCCTCGGTGAAGTCGCCGTGCGCCCTGGCCACGGCCGGGTCGAGGTCGACGTCGATGCGCCAGTCGAGCCTGTCACCGGAGAATCGCTGCAGGGAGGCGGCGACCTTGGCGGCGTAGACGGGGGTGGCGATGCCGGGGTGGAAGCCGGCCAGCAGCCGCAGGTACCTGGTCTGCCTGAGCAGCCCCGCGGCGATGACCAGCGACTCCTCCCCCTCGGGGTCGAAGGGCGCGTAGGCGCCGGTGTAGCCGGCCAGCTCGGCCGCCCTGCCCACCTGCAGCAGGTGGTCGCCGCCGCGCCGCTGGCCCTTGCTGGGCAGCGTGATGAAGAACTCGGCCATCACGCACCCGCCAGGATCTCGCGCGCCGCGGCCAGCGGCTCGTGGGCGGCCCAGGCGTCGATGTCGACGTCGGCGGCCAGGAACCCGTGCAGGCGCAGGAAGTCCTTCTGCACGCCCAGCAGGTCCAGGCGCTCCGGCGACAGGTCGGGGTGCAGCGTGGTGTGGAAGTCGTCGCGGTAGGCGGTGGTCACGCCGCGCGGGCCCGACCGGGTCTCCCTGCCGAGGATGGCGCGCACCTCCTCCAGGCTGGTGGCCGCCCACTCGGCGGCGCGCAGCGTCTGCACCAGGAACCCGGTGACGACCTCGGGGCGCTCGGCCAGCAGGTCCTCGTGCACGGTGATGGGCCTGGGCGTGCCGTTGTTGACGCGGGTGCGCGGATCGGGGTGGGCGTCCAGGTCCACGGCCACGACCGCGCCGATCCCGGCGGCCTGCTCGGCGGCGCGGGCGCCCTTGACGTACACCGCGTCCACCTCGCCCCTGGCCAGCTCCTCGATGCCCGGCCATGACCACGGGCCGGCCCCCGCCCCGCGCCCGACGCCGGGCCCGGCGATCTCCACGTCCACGAACGTCACGTCGTCGAGCGTCAGGCCCGCCTGCGACAGTGCGCCCTTGGCGCCGTGCAGCGCCATCGCGCGGGGAAAGCTCTCGGCCCTGGTGGCGGCCCACGCGGGCAGCGCGAAGCGGGCGCCGCGCAGGCCGGCCGCGTCCTCGATCCCCGACCCGGGCCGGACCAGGATCGACTGCCACTCCTCGATCCAGGTCAGGCCGATCAGCCGGGTGCGGGCGCCCTCCGCGCGGGCGGCCAGCGCGGGAACGTTCCCGCCCTCGCGGAACAGGCCGAGCAGGTCGTGGTCGAAGTGGTGCCTGGCGATCTCGGGCGGGGCGTCCTGCAGGATGCCGATCTCGCCGAGCTCCTGCTCCAGCCAGCCCAGGTTGTGCGCCAGGCCGGAGGCCGTCGGCACCGGGCAGCGGGTGTACCAGATGTTCATGCGTGCACTCCAAGGTGGGAGAGGAACAGGCCGCGATGGGCGAGGAAGCGGGGGTCGTCGCGCTCTCGCGGGTGGGGCAGGTCGATGCGGCGGTCGACGGCCAGCTCGCCGTCGCGCAGGACGGCGACGCGGTCGGCCAGCCGTACCGCCTCGTCCACGTCGTGGGTGACCAGCACGACGGCGGGCCGGTGGCGGGCGCACAGCTCGGCGACGAGGTCCTGCATCTGCAGCCGGGTGAGCGCGTCGAGGGCGGCGAACGGCTCGTCGAGCAGGAGCAGCTCCGGCTCCCTGACCAGGGCTCTGGCCAGGGCGACCCGCTGGGCCTCCCCGCCGGACAGGGTGGCGGGCCACGCGTCGGCGTGCCCGGCCAGGCCCACCTCCGCCAGCGCCGCCAGGCCCGCCTCGCGGGCCGAGCGCGGCAGCCCCAGCGTGACGTTGGCCAGCACCCTGCGCGCCTGCACCAGCCTGGGCTCCTGGTAGACCGTCGTACGGCGGCGCGGCGCCAGCACCGTGCCCGCGTCGGGCCGCTCCAGCCCCGCCAGGACGCGCAGGAGCGTCGTCTTGCCCGTGCCGCTCGGGCCGAGCAGGGCGAAGAACTCCCCGCGCGCGAGCTCCAGGCTGACGTCCTTCAGGACGGTCCTGCCGCCGAAGGACTTGCCTAGCTCCTTGACGATCACCGCCGCCACGGCATGCTCACCCTCTCGACGCCGCGGACGGCCAGGTCGATGGCCAGCCCGAGCACCGCGTAGATCACCACGCAGAGGATCATGTAGTCGTTGCGGTAGTACTGCTGGGAGAGCGTGACGAGATAGCCGATGCCCTCGGTGGCGCCGATCTGCTCGGCCGCGATGAGGCCGGTGAGCGCGACCGACAGCGACACGCGCAGGGCCATGAGGATGTTCGGCAGGGCGGTCGGGACGACCACGCCGAGGGCCAGCGCCGGCCCCTTCAGGCCGAAGCCCCTGGCCGCCTCGACCAGCTTGCGGTCGACGCCGCGCACGCCGAGGTAGGTGTAGGCGTACATGGGGCCGGCCGCCGCCACGGCGATGAGGACGACCTTGAACGTCTCCTCCACCCCGAACCAGGAGATGAACAGCGGCACCAGCGCGAGGAAGGGCACGGCGCGCTTCATCTGCATGGTGGGGTCGACCAGCTCCTCGCCGAGCGCGGACAGTCCCGCGACCACGCCGAGGAGCAGGCCGAGCCCGCCGCCGAGCAGGACCCCGAGACCTGCTCGGTGGGCCGAGGCGAGCAGGTAGTCGCCCAGCTGGCCGGTTCCCGCCAGCTCGCCGAGCGCGCCGGCGACCTGCTCGGGAGCCGCCAGCACGTCGGAGGGGATGGCGCCGCCGGCCGAGCCGTACCACCAGGCGGCCAGCAGGAGCAGCGGCACCGACCCCCTGACGGCCGCGCTGAGGGCAGGCGGGCGCCGCCTCGTGCCGAGGAAGCGCGGCTCCTCCAGCGCCGTGACCGGTTCGGCGCCGGTCAGCGTGGTCGTCATCGGCTCGCCTTCCGTTCGAAGATGACGTCGGCCGGGTTCGGCGCGGCGGGCAGCACGCCGTACTTGTGGAAGACGGCCGCCACGTCCTTGACGTAGGCGCCGTCGGCGGCGGTGGCCGGGCGCGGGGGGAGGGCGTACCTGGCCTTGGCCAGCTCCTCCTGCAGGCGCGCGCCGGACAGGGCGGTGGGGCCCTGGGCGAGGAAGACGTTCTGGAACCTCTCCGGCTCCGTCTGGGCCTGTGTGGTCAGCTCGCGCAGCACGTCGAGATAGACCCGCACCGCCTCGGGGTGCCGCTGGAGCAGCTCCACCCGCGCGGCCTGGATGGACAGGTCCCGGTCGGGCAGGTCATCGCTGTGCACCAGCACCTTGGCGCCCTTGGCCACGACCTCCGGGTAGGCGCGCACGATCGCCCACCAGGCGTCGACCTTGCCGGTGGCGAAGGCGGAGGCGGCCTGGTCGGGGTTGAGGTAGACGCGGGTCACCTGCTCGGGGCGCAGGCCCGCCCGCTCCAGCGCGAGCAGCAGCAGGTACTCCCCCCGCCCGCCCTTGTTGACCGCGACCTTCCTGCCGGCGAGCTCCTTGACGTCCTTGACCGGGCTGCCGGCGGGCACCACGAGACCGTCCGTCTTCGGCGCGGCGGGGTCGGTGACCCGGTCGGTGATCGAGAAGATCTTGATGTCCTTGCCGTTGGCGAGGTAGCCGAGGGCGGGTGAGATCGCGCCTTCCAGGACGTTGACCGAGCCGGAGCGGACGGCGTCGACGGTGGCGGTGAAGGAGGCGTAGGTGCCGCCCCACTCGACCGTGGCGCCGACGGCGGCCAGGCGCTTCTCCAGGATCCCGTGCTTCTTGGCGTAGGCCAGCGGGCCGGCGTTGCCCGGGTCCTTCAGCTTGAGCACGGCTCCCTCCTGCGCTTTCGCGGCGGGGGAGGCACAGGCGGACACGGCGAGGAGCGTCGCGACCGCGAGGCTCGCCAGACGAGGACTCATATTCCCTATAATTCAGGTAGGTTTAGTCTGCGTCAACCCCGGTCTGTAGGGTGGATCTCATGACGCATGAGCGCGCCGGACAGCCCGCCCGGCCATCCGACCTGGTCGACGTGGCCCGCCTGGTGACCGCGTACTACACGCTGCACCCCGACCCCGCCGAGGTGTCGCAGCGCGTGGCGTTCGGCACCTCGGGTCACCGGGGCTCGTCCCTGGACACCGCCTTCAACGAGGACCACATCCTGGCGACCAGCCAGGCGATCGTGGAGTACCGTGCCGCGCAGGGCATCACCGGGCCGCTGTTCCTCGGCGCCGACACCCACGCGCTGTCGGAGCCGGCCAAGGTCTCGGCGCTGGAGGTGTTCGCCGCCAACGACGTGACCGTGCTCGTCGACAGCCGCGACGGCTACACGCCCACCCCCGCCGTCTCCCACGCGATCCTGACCCATCCAGGTTCCGACGGCGTCGTGGTCACCCCGTCGCACAACCCGCCGCGCGACGGCGGGTTCAAGTACAACCCGCCGAACGGCGGGCCGGCCGACACCGACGCCACCTCCTGGATCCAGGACCGCGCCAACGCGCTCATCGCGGGCGGCCTGAAGGAGGTACGGCGGGTGCCGTACTCCCCCGCGCTCGGCGAGCGCTACGACTTCCTCGGCGCCTACGTCGACGACCTGCCCAGCGTGATCGACATCGACGCGATCAGGTCGGCCGGCGTGCGCATCGGCGCCGACCCGCTCGGCGGGGCGAGCGTGGCCTACTGGGGCGAGATCGCCGCCAGGCACGGCCTCGACCTCACGGTCGTCAACCCGCTCACCGACCCGACGTGGCGGTTCATGACGCTCGACTGGGACGGCAAGATCCGCATGGACTGCTCCTCCCCTCACGCCATGGCGTCGCTGATCGCCAACCGCTCCACCTACGACATCGCCACGGGCAACGACGCCGACGCCGACCGGCACGGCGTCGTCACCCCCGACGCCGGCCTGCTCAACCCCAACCACTACCTGGCCGTGGCCATCTCCTACCTGTACGGTCACCGTCCCTCGTGGCCGGGCGACGCGGGCGTCGGCAAGACCCTCGTCAGCAGCAGCATGATCGACAGGGTGGCGGCGTCCGTCGGGCGCAAGCTGTACGAGGTGCCCGTCGGGTTCAAGTGGTTCGTCGCCGGGCTGCTGGACGGCTCGCTCGGGTTCGGCGGCGAGGAGAGCGCCGGGGCCTCGTTCCTGCGACGCGACGGGTCGCCGTGGAGCACCGACAAGGACGGGATCATCCTGGCGCTGCTGGCCTCGGAGATCCTCGCGGTGACCGGGTCGTCGCCGAGCGAGCACTACTCCTCGCTGACGTCGCGGTTCGGCTCGCCCGCCTACGCGCGGGTGGACGCCCCGGCGACCCGCGAGGAGAAGGCGGTGCTGGCCAAGCTGTCGGCGTCGCAGATCACCGCCGGCACGCTGGCCGGCGAGCCGATCACCGGGGTGCTGACCAACGCGCCGGGCAACGGGGCACCGCTGGGCGGGGTGAAGGTGACCACCGAGAACGCCTGGTTCGCGGCCAGGCCCTCGGGCACCGAGGACGTCTACAAGATCTACGCGGAGTCGTTCAAGGGGCCCGAGCACCTGGCCCGCGTGCAGGAGGAGGCCCGCGCGGTCGTCTCGGCCGCGCTCGGCTGACCGCCGGCCGCGTCGGCGCGCCGGACGGCCCACCCGCCCGGCGCCTCACGCCGGCTCCGGTCACCGGTCCACCGCGTCGCGCCGACTCCGGTCACCGGTCCACCGCGTCGCGCCGACTCCCATCACCGGTCACCGGTCACCGGTCACCGGGACCGCCGACTCCCGTCACCGGTCCAGCGGGACCGCCGGCTCCGGCCGTACGGCGGTGCGGGCCAGGTCGGCGCGGCGCCCCGCGGCCACCCCGTCGCGGTAGCCGGTGCCGCTCATCCGCGGCACGCTGCGCCTGATGCGCGGGTACACCTCCGCCACCGCCCGCTCCACCTCGGCCCTTCGATCGGCCAGCACCAGCTCGGTGCCCGGCGCGCCGGACGCGGCCGCCCGCGACTCGGCCGCCACCAGCAGCCGGTACACCTCGTCGGTGAACCCCAGCATCCACGAGCGCCGGTAGGCCCGCACCCGGTCGGCCGGCACCGGCACCCTGGCCAGCCCCGAGGCCATCTGCAGCAGCAACGAGGTGGCCAGCAGGTCGGCCCGCTCCAGGTCCGACGCGAACCCGAACACGTGCACCCGCTGCCCGCCGTCCCCCTTGCCGATCAGCACCGGACGGCAGCGCACCGCCTCCGACACCAGGTACACCAGCCTGGCCTTCTCCCGCGCCCACGGATCGCCGAGCGTGACGACCCGGCCGGCGGGCACGCCGCGGGCGGACGAGGGCGCCGACGGCGCCGCCCGCTCGATGCCGTACTTGGCCATCAACGCCGTCGCCGCGGCCATGAACGTCTCGCGCTCGTGCTCGTTGTCGGTGCCCTCGGCCTTGGCCAGCAGCTTCCGCACCCGGTCGAGGGTGCGGCTCATCGCGGGTTCGCTCACCCGGCGAGGATACGGTCCTCCTGCGCGATGACGGGGAAGGTGCCGGTGTCCACGATGCCGTGCTCGTGGTAGAGGGCCTCGATCAGCGCGTGCGCCTGCGGTTCGAGCTTCCACAGCGCCCGGTACTCCCTGGCGGTCGCCAGCGAGATGCCGATCTCCTGGGCGATGTCGACCGTGCGCGGCACGATCCGCTTGGCGATCTGCCGGTCCCAGTACTCGCGGGCGGCCCGCATCAGGGCGGCGCGCTGGGCGGTGTCCATGACCTGCGGGGTGGTGTCGAGGACCGCGACATCCTCGTCCTCGTCCTCGACCAGGCGGGCCAGCGCCGGGGGCAGCGCGGGCCTGGCGGGCACCGGCTGGTGGTCGGTCTCGGCGGCCCACGGCACGCGGGGGTCGGCGTCGATGAGCTTGGCGGTGTTGTAGAGGGCGGCGATCTGCTGCAGCAGCGCCTCCTGGCGGGCCGGGTCGACGGCCAGCCCGGTGTGCTCGACCGCCTGGTCCATCGCCCGGTCGAGGCGGGCCATCGCCACGCGCAGCTTGCGCTCGGAGGCGCCCTGCTCGCGCAGGCTGCGGGCCTTCTTGGCGGCCAGCGCGACGCGGGTGAGCCTGCGGTGGGCGTCGACCTCGCTGGCCGTACGGTCGGACACCTCGGCCAGCCCCATGCGCACCAGCACCCGCTCCGGCGTGAAGCGCCAGTTGATGCGGCCGGTGCCGCGGATGCGGTGCCGTTCGATGGCCATGCCGCGCTCCCACAGCCACGCGGCCACCAGCGGCGCGGCCAGGCGGAAGACCGCCTCGGCCAGGCTGCGCGCGTCCATGCTGGACAGCACCGCGGTCAGGCAGGTCAGCGCCCACACGGCGATGCCGTCGATGCCCGCCGAGAAGTTCTCCCTCATGTTGCGCCGGGCGCGCACGGCCGAGGTGACGATCGCCACCTCGATGAAGGCGAACAGCAGCAGCCTGAGCGGCCCGTCGAGGCCGAGCACGTCGCCGGAGAAGCGCCACATGCCCTGGGCGGACACGCCCGTGGCGATGGAGGCGGCGACGACGGTGAGGATGTCCTCGATCGGGCGGGGAGCTATCACCTGAAGGTAGAAGCGCGCCCCCACCCGGAGGACGACGCGAAGGGCCAGGAAGGCGAGCGCCAGGGCGATCAGGGCCAGCAGGCAGACCAGCGCCGCGCTGACCGGGTGCTCCGACGCGAAAGTGGCGGCTTGCTCGATGAGAGGCATCAGTCACTTTCCGTCAGTCTCGATGTCCGACTGTATATCGACGAGATCATCGCAGAATGTCGGCTTCTTGTATGCGAAACCGAGGTGTTGGGGTGTGCGGCCGGCGGTTTCGCCACCACATCGGGACTTCCGCCCTCGCCCGGGGGTAGGGAGCGGGCATGTCGAACCTCGCACCAGAAGACGAGCCGGACTTCGCCGACGAGCACAGCCCCTCGCCCAGCGACCCGGCCAACCAGCCGGAGCAGGACCCGGACCAGGAGGTGTACGGCGGGGACGAGGGCTACGAGCGGCCGACCGATCTTCCGCCCCCGGGATGAGCCGCAATTCCTACCAGGGGATCACATAACCGACGACCTGCCCCCCTACGCTGTCACACGTGTCTGATAATGAGTTCCCGCTCGTGCAGTTCATGCGCGAAGGTTTCGATCCGGTCGCCGAGCTGGCCCGCATCCGCACGGAGCAAGCCGCCTACCCCATGCGGATCCCCGGCGGGCAGACCGTGTGGCTGGTCACCCGCTACGAGGACGTGAAAGCCGTCCTGGGCGACGCGGGAAAGTTCAGCAACGACTTCGGCAACGTGATCGGCATGGGGGCCACCCAGGAGGATCCCGGCGGTCTCGGCTTCCGCGACCCGCCCGAGCACACCAGGCTGCGCCGCTACCTGACCCCCGAGTTCACGATGCGCCGCCTGCGCCGCCTGGAGCCGCGGATCGAGGAGATCGTGACCGGTTGCCTCGACACCATGGAACGCAAGGGCTCGCCCGTGGACCTGGTGGAGGAGTTCGCGCTGCCGATCCCGTCGCTGGTGGTGTGCGAGCTGCTCGGCGTGCCGTACGAGGAGCGGTCCGACTTCCTGCGCCTGAGCACGGACCGGTTCGACTTCTCCGCGGGCCCGGAGGCCTCGCTCGCGGCGGTCAACGAGTCGATGGCCTTCCTCACCGAGCTGGCCAAGAGGGAGCGCAAGAACCCCGGTGACGGGCTGCTCGGGCAGCTGGTGCGCGACCACGGCGACGAGATCTCCGACAAGGAGCTGGCGGGGTTCGCCGACGGCCTGCTGACCGGCGG
This sequence comes from Nonomuraea sp. NPDC003727, assembly GCF_053586935.1. Classification (NCBI taxonomy): domain Bacteria; kingdom Bacillati; phylum Actinomycetota; class Actinomycetes; order Streptosporangiales; family Streptosporangiaceae; genus Nonomuraea; species Nonomuraea sp. NPDC003727. The sequence goes on along the minus strand of NZ_JBSFNE010000012.1, from coordinate 198,351 downwards.
GCACGACACCAGCACCAGCATGCTCGCGCTGGGCACGCTGTGGCTGCTGCAGAACCCCGACGAGCTGGCCAGGGTGCGCGAGGGCGGCGAGCACGTCACCAGGGTGGTGGAGGAACTGCTGCGGTACATGAGCGTGGTCCAGGTCGCCTTCCCCCGCTTCGCCCGCGAGGACCTGGAGCTGGCCGGGCAGCCGATCGCCAAGGGCGAGATGGTGCTGTGCTCGCTGGCCGCGGCCAACCGCGACCCGGCGCTCGGCGCCGACATCGACACCGTCAAGCCGATGCGGGAGGCGCCCTCCCACCTGGCCTTCGGGCACGGCATCCACCGCTGCATCGGCGCCCCGCTGGCGCAGATGGAGATGCGCATCGCCTACCCGGCACTGCTGCGTCGCTTCCCTGAGCTGCGGCTCGCGGTGCCGTACGACGAGGTGCCCTTCAGGGAGATGGCCATCGTCTACGGGCTGAAGCGGCTGCCCGTCGCCTTCTGAGCGCGGCCGGTCTCCGGCCGGTGTGGTCGCCGCGCCCGACCGCACCGGCCGGTTCCTCGTAAGGGGCTCCTCCGCGGGCTCCTCGTCCTGGCGGCTCACGAGCCCGCTCCTCGTCCCGGCGACTCACGGGTCGGTTCCTCCTCCTGGCGGCTCACGAGCCCGCTCCTCGTCCCGGCGACTCACGGGTCGGTTCCTCCTCCTGGCGGCTCACCGGCCGGCTCCTCCTCCGGGTGGCCGGAAGTCGGGAGGCCGGAAGTCGGGTGGCCGGAAGTCGGGTGGCCGGAAGAGGATCAGGAGCGAGACGGCAGCGGCGAGCACGCCGAGCGTCATCACCACGACCGTGATCAGCAGCACGCGCACCTACCAGAGATGGCTCTCCCCTGGGAGCGTGTCAAGGCGTAGCGTCACAGATGTGGCAGCGATCGATCTGAGCGGTATCAGGGCCGTGGTGTTCGACACCGACGGGGTGGTCACCGACACGGCCCGGGTGCACGCCGCGGCGTGGAAGAGCGTCTTCGACCCCTACCTGCGCGCCGTCTCGTCGACGCCGTTCGACGTGCGCGAGGACTACCTCTGTCACGTCGACGGGCGCACCCGTCTCGACGGGGTCCGCACCTTCCTCGCCTCGCGCGGGATCAGGCCCGGCGAGGAGGAGGTGGCCGCGCTCGGGAGCGCCAAGGACCGGATCTTCGTCGAACAGATCGAGCGGTACGGCGTGGCGGCCTTCCCGTCGGCCGTCGGCCTGCTGCACGAGCTGCGCCACCGCGGCTGCCGTACGGCCGGCGTCTCGGCGAGCGCGCACTGCCGCAAGGTGATCACGGCGGCGGGGCTCATGCACCTGTTCGACGTCGTCATCGACGGCCGGCACGACCAGCCGGGCCCCGCCTCCTTCGAGGAGGCCGCCAGGCTGCTGGACGTCCCGCCGGAGCGGGCCGCCGTGGTCGGCGACACGCTGCCGGGGATCGAGGCGGCGGCCCGCGCCGGTTTCGGGCAGGTCGTGGCGATCGACCGGGCCGGGCTGGCCTTCAAGGAACTTGGCGCCCACGTGGTCATCACGGATCTCGCGGAGCTGGACGTCACCGGCCGTGTTCCTCTATAACGTGCGGTTATGACGGACAACCTCGACCTCGCCGCGCGCGCCCAGGAGCTCGCCGACCGCGCGCCCGCCGGGTCGCTCAGCCGTACCGCCGCCCACTCCGTCGCCATCACGCTGGCGACCACCAGGGACGCCGAGCACGCCAGGAACGTGCTCGACGGCCTCGATCCCGTCGACGTCCGGCGGGCCGCCCTGGAGCTCTTCGGCGAGCTCACGGCGGGCGAGCCGGACGCCGCGCGCTAGCGGCGGCGGCTCCGGCCGTCCGGAAGCCGCGTTACGGACCGGGCGGGGGGAGGCACCGACGGGCAGGCGTCATATCCTGGATGAACCCTTGTCCGCCGACCCCAAACGGTGATCTGTATGTTCGAGGTCTTCTCGGCCCTCGCGCCGCCCGCGATCGTGGCCACCGCCTTCCTGCTCGGCGTCCGCGCCCTGCTCAAGCACGAAAAGGCGGCCAGGGCGCAGGAGCGCCGCGAGGCGATGGCCGAGAGGCGGGCCGCCGCGGGCGGGCAGTAGGGGTCAGGCGGCCTTCTTCTGCGGTTCGACGCCCGCCGGCAGAGTCGCACCGCCCCCTCGATCAGCGCCCCCTCGCGTGCGCTTACGGCTGGGGTGGGGCGCGCTGGGGGTGAGCGCCGCCTGCGGCTGGGATGGGTGGGCTCGCGACCGAGGGCGCCGATGGATCCTGTCGGCCCCATCCGCGAGGGCCTCTTGCTCTCCGCCGTCACAGGACGGTCGCGGGGATGTTGCCCTCACGCGGCCGCGGCGCGGATGATCTGCCCGTGGACCGGAAACAGCGGATGCCGAGACCCGTGGACATCGCCTGCCTGCTTCTGACGATCCAGTCGGCGCTGGCCGCCGTAGGCGCGGTGTTCATGGGTGGGCTGCTCGTGGGGACGTCCGACGCGCCGTGGATCGCCTGGACGCTGGTGTCCGCGGCGCTCGCGGCCGGGGTCTGCGGCTGGATCCTGGCCGACCGGGTCTCCTCCCGCAGGCGGCGTGTCCTTCTCGCGGTCGTGGCGCTGGAGGCCGCGGTCTTCGCCGCGGGGCTGGCCAAGACGCTCGCGGAGTCCGGCGTCGAGGTGTTCACGCTTGTCAACCCGCAGCTGGTCGTGCCCGTCGTGGTGGTCGTCCTCCTGCTGGGCCCGCCGTCGGGAAGGGCCTGGTTCGACCGCTGAGGGCCCACCGACTCCCCCACTTCCGGCCTGCCGCACCCGCCCTTCCCGCTCCCCGTCCCCGGGCCTGCCGTACCCGGGGCTGGCCCTTCCCGGGCCCTGCCCTTCCCGGGCCTGCCGTACCCGAGCCTGCCGCATCCGGGGCTGGCCTGCCGTACCCGGGCCTGCCGTACCCGTCGCTTCCCCTTACCCCGGCCTGCCGTACCGGCTGCTTCCCGCTCCTCCGCTCAGGCCGCGGTACCCGCTCCCCCCGCTCAGGCGGCGGCGATGATCTCGATCTCGACCAGCCACTCGGTGACGAGGGTCTGCGCCACGATCGCGGTCGTCGGCACGGGACGGCCGCCGAGCGCCGCCACCCTCGCCTTGGCGTTGGCCTCGGCATAGGAGGGGTCGCGCAGGTAGCTGGTGAGCCGCACGATGTTGTCGACGGTCATCCCGGCGGAGGCGAGGATGGCGCGGATGTTGGACCAGATGAGCTCCAGCTGGTCCTCCAGGGTGGCGCCGGGGACGCCCTGAGGGTCAAGGCCCATCGTGCCCGCGACGAACAGCAGCCGTTGGGCCCCGCTGACCTCGATGGCGTGCACGTAGTCGGCGGTGGCGGGGTAGACGCCTTCGGTCGGGTTGCGCGGGGTGATGTCCATAGCGCCGCAATGTATCCGACGCGTCCTGGCGGGGGCTCGCCGTTTTCGCCCTGCCCGGCACTCGTCCCACCCTGACGGGGGCTCGCCGTTTTCGCCCTGCCCGGCACTCGTCCCACCCTGACGGGGGCTCGCCATATTCGTCCTGCCCGGCACCGATCGTCCCACCCGGGGCGTCCCCGGCCGGCACGTGCCGTCGCCGTCCCGTTACCGTCGACTCCACACCCTTGACGCTGCCGAGTCAGGCGATGTAGAAAGCTCGCGAAGATCACAAACAGGGGTGGGACAGCGAACGTGTTCTGACGATCACAGGAGATGTCTGATGACGGACGACCGCAATCTCACCGAACATCTCGCGCGAACCGCTCATGATCAGGGATGGCTCGACCGCCCGGCATATCTCACCGCAAGCACCGTCCACCGGTACGCCGACGTCTTCGCCGGGGCCGAGCGGGTGGCCGGGTTCCTGTCCGCCTCCGGCGTCCGCAGGGGAGACCGGGTGCTGGCGTCGCTGCCCGACGGCATCGACCTGATCTGGACCATTCTCGGCACGCTCCGTATCGGCGCGATCGTCGCGCTGGTCAACGCCGACCTCCACCCCGACGAGCTGCGGCAGACGGCCGAGCTCGCGCGGCCGAAGCTCACCATCGCCGACCCGCGCATCGCCGATGTCTTCGACGGCGCCACGGTCACACCGGCCCTGATCCCGGCCGAGCCCGGACAGGTTCCGGCGCCCGCCGCGGCCGCATGCAGCCCGGACACCCCCGGCATCGCCCTCCTCACCTCGGGAACGACCACCGGACGCCCCCGTCTGTGCTTCCACACGCACGGCGACCCCCACGTCTTCGCCTCCGCGTTCGGCCGGGTCCTGGACCTGCGGCCCGACGACGTGAGCCTGTCCGTGTCCCGCATGTACTTCTCGTACGGGCTCGGAAACACGCTCCTCTACCCGCTGCTCAGCGGGAGCGCCGCCGTACTCGCGGCGGAACGGCCCGCTCCCGCCGCCGCGCTCGCCGCGATGCGCGACCTCGGCGTCACCGTGTTCTACGCCCAGCCGAGCTTCTACGCCAGGCTGCTCGCCGAGCCGGACCTGTCGCCACTGGCCGGCCTCCGGCTGGCCGTCACCGCCGGCGAGGTGCTCGCCCCGGGCCTGGCGGCCGGCCTGCGGGAGGTGCTGGGGGGACGGCTGCTCAATGTCCTCGGCACCACGGAGGTGGGGCAGGTGTTCGCCGCGAACAGCCTCGCGGAGGCCAGGGAAGGCACGGTCGGCCGCTGCCTGCCCCCGTTCCGGGTACGGCTGGTCGACGACGCGGGCGAACCCGTGCCCGCCGGGGCGGAAGGCAACCTGGAGGTCGCCGGGCCCACCATCGCTCCCGGCATCGGCTCCCCGTCGGACGTGCCCCGGCACGGCGAGGGCACGTGGTGGCCCACGGGTGACACGGCGACCATGGACGACGACGGCTACATCCGGATCCACGGCAGAGCCGACGACATCGAGATCGTCGGCGGGCAGAACGTGCACCCCGCGGAGATCGAGGACGTCCTGGCGCAGCATCCGCTGGTGATCGAGGCGGCGGTCTGCTCGACACGGGCCGAGGACGGCACGTCGAGGCTGCTGGCCTACGTCATCGCCAAGGGCGACGAGAGCGATCACGCCGCGATACGCAGCGACTTGTCCGACTCGGCCAAGGAGCGGCTGACCTGGTACAAGGTGCCATCGGAGATCGTCTTCGTGACCGAGCTGCCGCGAACCTCCACGGGCAAGCTCAGCCGGCGGCGACTACGGGCTCAGGCGGCACGCTGACCGGCGGGAGGCGGCGCACATGACGACACACCCGAACGGACTCCACTGCCGATTACTCCCTTCCGGCGAACCGGCGCCCTCCGGACGTCACGTCCTCGGCCGGATCGCGTTCATGGACCACCACCGTGCTCCCGCGATCCGCGCAGGCGTGGCCGACATGGGTGTCCACCTGGCCAAGGACGGGAACAGCCACGTCACCGAGGTGTGGGAGACGGATGCTCCCGTCACGTCAGGCATGTACCAGGACCTGGTCTACGCCCACGACGGCGAGTACCTCTTCTGCGCCGGCCAGGTCCCGGCCAACAGGTCGTACCGGGAGCCGGTCCGCGACGCCTACCGGACGGCCTTCGATCTGCTCGCCAAACTCGACTACCCCACCGTCATGCGGATCTGGCAGTTCATCACCGACATCAACCGCCCCAACCCGGACGGCCTGGAGGTCTACCGGGACTTCTGCCTCGGCCGGGCAGAGGCGGTGGATCGCCTTCTCGGGCGAGCCGACGACATGCCGGCCGCGACCGGGGTCGGCGCGCTGGGCGGCGGCATCAGCTGGTACCTGTTGGCGTCGCGGAGCGGGCGGGCGCGCAACATCGAAAACCCGCTGCAGGTGCCCGCCCCGTCCTATCCGCACCGGTACGGTCCTCGCCCGCCGAAATTCGCCCGCGCCACCTGCTTCACTCCGAGCGGCCTCGGGGGCGCCGGTGACCTCTTCGTCGCCGGTACGGCCGGCATCCTCGGCCACCGGACGGTTCACGCGGGCGACGTCGAGAAGCAGTGCGACGTGACCCTCGGCAACATCGCGACGGTCATCGGCCGGGAGAACCTGCTGGCCCACGGGATCGATGACGGCCGGACCCTGAAGGACCTCCGCTTCGTCAAGGTCTACGTCCGTCACGAGGAGGACGTCCCGCTCGTCGCCGCCAAGTGCGAGCAGGCCTTCTCCGACAGGGCGGAGATCGCCTACTTCACCGTCGACATCTGCCGGTCGGACCTGCTGGTGGAGATCGAAGGCATCGCCCCGCGCCCCTGACACCCCTCCGGCGCCCGGGCTACGGGTGACCCGCCGGTGCTCGGCCCGCTTGTCCGGGGTCGCGCGGTCGTCCGGTCAGGGCGCCGGTCTCGGCCCGGGTCTGCTCGACCTGGCGGATCTGCGCCACCGCACCGCGCACGACAGCGCGGCGTCGCCGTCGCTCAGGCGATGATCTTTCTGATCTCGGCGACCAGTCTGGCCACGAGGGATTCCGGTGCCCGCGGCGTCCACACGACGGCCAGCTCGTAGGGCTCGGCGCCGGTCAGGGGAAGCCACCGGACGCCGGGCGCCGGAGCCCATCGGCTCAGCGGCTGCTCTCCGACGAGGGGGTGCCGCTGGAGCGCATCTCCCGCCTGGTCGGCCACTTCAACACGACCGTCACGGAGACCGTCTACCGCAAGCAGCTCAGACCAGTGATGCTGGAGGGAGCCCAGGCCATGGACCGGATCTTCCCCTCTGAGGCATAGTCACTCAGCTGGTCACCCAGTAGATCAAAAAGGCCGCCTCCCCGTCTGGGAAGCGGCCTTTGAGCTGGTGGGCGATACTGGGATCGAACCAGTGACCTCTTCGGTGTGAACGAAGCGCTCTCCCGCTGAGCTAATCGCCCGCCCTGTCCGGCCCCTCGCGGCGCCGACGTGGAAAACCATACCGCACTTCCCGACCACGCGCGAAGCGGCGCCGATCGGCAGGGGATTCGGGCCAAACGCGGCGGTTGCCCATCAGCATGGTGGCTCTGTGGCATACCATCGAGCTGTTCCGGAAGGCCCCGATCGCCCGAAAGGTCGCGCGGGGCGCGCCGGATCGACGCCGGCAACCGCAAAACCCTCGCAAACATCATCCAAGTTAATGATGTTTAGCCAGGTAGATGCCCAAATGTCCAGCTGTGAGTTGCGTTACAGAAGGGCCTGGAGGCGGAATCTTTCCTACAGGTTTCTTCGTTCGGCGTCATAGCTCAGGACGAAGTCCGTCAGAGCAGTGAAAGCCCCGAAGAGGGGACCGTACGACGAAAAGGTTTGGCTGACGATGAACAGCACCACCGTCTCCGCCGAGCTTGGCCTTCGGCTTGTGGTCCCCGACCGTACCACCGTCCCCCTGCTCGCCGGGCTGAGCTATACAGCCGACGACCCGTACGCCATCCGCATGGCCTTCCACGTAGGGAACGACGAACCGGTCGAGTGGATCTTCGCCCGTGAACTGCTGACTGTAGGCATCGTGAGACGTGTCGGCGACGGCGACGTGCAGGTGTGGCCCGCACGCGCCGACGGCGAGCGCACGCTTCACATCAGCCTGACGTCGCCGTTCGGACAGGCGCTCTTCGAAGTCCCCCTGGCACCCCTGACCGAGTTCCTGCACCGCACGTACGAGCTCGTACCCGCGGGCAGGGAGACCGATTTCATGGACCTGGACTCCGAGCTGACCAACATGCTCTGGCCGTCCTGACCTGTCCCTCCTCCCCCGCCGGCCACCTCGTCGTCGGACGACCCGTCGGCGCGCCTCCCGCGGCGCTCGGCCCGCACCGTTCCTGGTGCGGGCCGTTTCGCGTCTCAGAGCCTGGCGAGGGCCTCCTTCATCCGTGCCACCTCGATGCCCTGGCCCGAGTAGACGTCCTTGGCCATCAGCCGCATGCGCTGGTCCTGGCCGCCGGACAGCTCCTCGCCTGCCATCCGCATCGCGCCCTCGTGATGCCTGATCATCAGCTCGAGGAACAGCCGGTCGAAGGCCGGGCCGCGCGCGGCTCGCAGCCTGTTCATCTCCTCCAGCGACGCCATCCCGTAGGCGCCGGCGGCGTGCGAGCCGTGATCGGGTACGGCCCTGCCGAGCGCGCGCAGCCAGTCGCGCATGACGTCGATCTCCGGCTGCTGGGTGAGCGCGATCTGCCGCGCCATGCCGAGCACACCCGTGGTCGTCGTGCGCGACCCGGCCAGGTCGGCCATCTCGAGCGCCTGCCGGTGGTGCGGGATCATGCCTTCGGCGAACCGCACGTCCGCCGCCACGGCCGACCAGTCGCGGGAGGGGAGCAACTCTCCCGGCGCGGCCGTACGGCCGGCCCCGCCCGGCGTGTCAGGCACGATCACCGGAGCGCCTGAACCGACCGCCGAGGGCCCGTCGTGCTCCGCCGCGGCGCAACCCGTCAGCGCCGATGTCACCAATACCGTGACGATAAGTCCGCACGTTCGGAACCTGGCTGGCATAGCTTCCATACTGGGCCACGATTCCGAAGGGGGCGCGTGTGAAGGTGACCAGGCTGGGTGCTGTGGTGACGATGATGCTGGTGGTGTCGGCGTGCGCGTCGGCGCCACCGCCCGTGCAACCCCCACGCGCTGCCTCCTCGTCGTCGGCTCCGGCCTCCGCCCCGGCGGCCTCCACCCAGGGCTCCGGCGGCGACGAGGTGACGACGAGCGCCAACGTCAGGCTGGTCGCCAACGTGCCGCGCGAGGCCCCGCTCAACGGCAGCACGAACTGGAACTCCGACCTGGCCTTCCAGGGCGACTACGCCTTCGTCGGCAACTTCGGCGGCTTCACGATCTACGACATCAGCGACCCCACCAAGCCGAAGACGGTCAGCAAGGTCGCCTGCGAGTCGCAGCAGAACGACGTGTCCGTCCACGGGAACCTGCTGTTCCTGTCGGTGGACGAGGTCCGCTCCGACCCGACGTGCGCCTCGAAGCCGGCCGGCCTGGGCTCCTCGGACGGCGGCACGCCGTGGGAGGGCATCCGGATCTTCGACATCACCGACAAGACGGCGCCCAAGTACGTGAGCTCGGTGGCGACCGACTGCGGCTCGCACACGCACACCATGGTGCCCGGCAAGGACCCCGACACCCTCTACATCTACGTCTCCTCGCCGGGGCCCGAGCCCAGCTCCAAGACCTGCCCCGCGCCGCACGAGCTGATCCAGATCGTCGAGGTGCCGGTGAAGGACCCGAAGCAGGCCAAGGTGGTCGCCTCGCCCAACATCTTCCCCGAGGGGCAGGGCAGCGACTCGTTCATGGCGGGCTGCCACGACATCACCGCCTATCCTGAGAAGAACCTGGCCGCCGCCGCCTGCTTCGGCGACGGGGTGCTCCTCGACATCACCGACCGGGTGAAGCCGAAGGTGCTGCAGCAGATCAAGGACAAGGAGAACTTCCAGATCTGGCACTCGGCGACCTTCAACAACGACGCCACGAAGGTGGTCTTCGGCGACGAGCTCGGCGGCGGCGGGATGGCGACCTGCGACTCCAGGACGCCCAGGACCAAGGGCGCGAACGCGATCTACGACATCGTGAACGGCAAGCTGGAGCGGCGCGGCTACTTCAAGATGCCGCGCGAGCAGGCCCCCAAGGAGAACTGCGTCGCGCACAACGGGTCGCTGATCCCGGTCAAGGGCAAGGACATCATGGTCCAGGGCTGGTACCAGGGCGGGGTGTCCATCTGGGACTTCACCGACTCGAACGCGCCGAAGGAGATCGGTTTCTTCGACCGGCCGGCCGAGCACTCGCAGATGATCGCGGGATCGTGGTCGGCGTACTACTACAACGGCTACATATACTCCAGCGACATACTGCGCGGCCTGGACGTCATCGCGATCGACGACCCGCTGACCGATCCCGCCAAGTCGGTGAAGATGCCCGACTTCAACGTGCAGACCCAGAAGACCTACTGAGTCCTGGGCGGCGGCGGGGGCGAGCCGGGCCCCCGCCGCGTCACCGTCACGCGACCGCCGGGTGACATGGCGGCGGGGACCGGAGCCCGAGAGGTCAGCGCGGGTCGGTGTCGGCCGCCGAGCGGACCGCGAAGACCTCCTGGGCCTTGGCCGTGACCGGGCCCGGCGCGGACGGCAGGACGGTGCCGTCGACCAGCCTGATCGGCTGGATGTCACGCGTCGTCGAGGTCAGGAACGCCTCCTCCGCCTCGTAGAGCGCCGAGAGGGGCACGTCGGCCTCCTCCCCGCCGCACCACTCCAGGGTCAGCGCGCGCGTGACGCCCGCCAGGCAGCCGGAGGCGAGCGTGGGAGTGATGAGGCGGCCGTCCTGGACGAGGAAGATGTTGGATCCGGTGCCCTCGCACAGGTTGCCGGCCAGGTTGCCGAAGATGGCCTCGCCGCCGCCGCGGGCCTTGGCGTAGGCCAGCGCCTTGGCGTTGTCGCCATAGGAGGTCGACTTCACCCCGGCCAGGGCGCCGCGCTCGTTGCGCGGCCACGGGACCACGGTCACGTCGGCGGTCAGCGGGAAGGCGGCCTGCTCGCCCACGATGACGATCGCGGTCGTGCCCTGGTCGCCGCGGTCGGAGCCGAGGGGGCCAGGCCCGCTGGTGTAGGTGATGCGGATGCGGCCGAGCGGCCAGGCGGGCGCCTCGGCCAGGCAGCGCCGTACGCCGTCGGCGATCGCCTCGAGGTCCGGCTCGGGCAGGTCCATGCGCTGGGCCGACAGCTTCAGCCGGTCGAGGTGCCTGGTGAGCGCGAACGACTCCCCGTTGACGCACTTGACGGTCTCGAACACGCCGTCGCCCACCATCAGCCCGTGGTCGAACACCGAGACGGTGGCCTGCGCCGGATCCAGTAGTTCCCCGTTGACCCAGACGGGAACGTTCATCGATTTCCTCCTGAGGACGCCAGTTGGATGAGCCTCGACGCCTTGAGCTCGGTCTCGCGCCATTCCCCGCGGGGGTCGCTCCCCCAGGTGATGCCTGCCCCCGTGCCGAAGCGGATCTCCCCTTCGGTGATCCAGAACGTGCGGATGCCGACGGCCAGCGCGGCCGTGCGCCGGTCGGCGTCGACCCAGCCCACCGCCCCACAGTACGGCCCGCGAGGCTCGGTTTCGAGCTCATTGATGATGCGCAGGGCCGAAGATTTCGGCGCTCCGGTGACCGAGCCGGGCGGGAAGGTGGCGGCGAACAGCTCGGCCCATCCGGCGCCCTCGGCCAGCGTGGCGCGCACGGTCGACACCAGGTGGACCAGTCCGGGGTGCTCCTCGACCGCGCACAGCGCCGGCACGCTCACCGAGCCGACCTCGGCCACCCTGCCGAGGTCGTTGCGGACCAGGTCGACGATCATGACGTTCTCGGCGTAGTCCTTGTCGAGCAGGTCGGCGGCGGTGACGCCGGTGCCCTTGATGGGCCTGGACTCGATGGTGGAGCCGGCGCGGGAGAGGTACAGCTCGGGCGAGGCCGACACCACGCTCAGCCCCGGCACGCTGACCACGGCGGCGTAGGGCGCGGGGTTGCCCTCCTGGAGGCGGGCGGCAAGGGCGAGGGGGTCGGCCGCGGGGTCGAGCGGCGCGGACAGGACGCGGCACAGGTTGGCCTGGTAAACCTCGCCCTGCTCGATGTAGTCGCGGATGCGCTGCACACCGCGTTCGTAGGCGGCCTGGTCGAGCGAGCTGCGCCATTCCTCGGGCGCGGGGCCGCGCCATGCTCCGGCGGCGGGCAGCGGGGCCGGCCGTACGTCGTCGAAGCCGGCGCAGGTGACCTTGCCCTCGTAGTCGACCACGACCGCCCACCAGCCCGCGCTGTCGAGCGCGGCCAGGTCGGTGGTGAGGTCCCTGAGCCTGGTCGCCAGGAGGCCGCCGACATGGGCGAAACTGTCTTGCACGCCCCTATTGTCCCAGTATTCCGACGAGCGCCAGCGCGGACGGCAGCGGCACGTCCGGCAGCGCCGCGTAAACCTTCCTGCGCGGCCCCTCCTCGGAGATCGGCCGCACCACCAGATCGTCGGGTACGGCCCGCGCCGCCAGCTCCGGCACCAGCGTGACGCCGAGGCCCGCCGCGACGTAGCCGAACTTGCCCGTCCATTCGGCCACCCGCAGCCCGCCCCGCGGCGTGAAACCCGCCCGGGCGCAGGCCGCGGTCAGGATCGTCGGCCGGCCCGGCGGCGCCGCCTCGATCCAGGTCTCCTCGGCCAGGTCGCGCAGGTCGACCACCTCACGATCGGCCAGCCGGTGATGCGCGGGCAGCGCCACGAGCAGCCGCTCCTCCAGCAGCAGCACGGTCTCGGCGGCCGCGGGCAGGCCGGCCGGGTAGTCGCTGACCACGGCCACGTCGAGGGCGCCGCCGTTGAGCTGGTCGAGCAGCAGCCCGGTCAGCCCCTCGGTCAGGCGCACCTCGACGCCGGGGAAGCGCTCGCCGAAGGTCTTGAGCGCCTGCGGGACCAGCCACACGTTCGCGGTGGCGAAGGCGCCGACGCGCAGCGTGCCGCCCTCGCCCCGGTGGATCGCGGCCAGTTCCTCCCCGGCCCGTTCCAGACGGTCGAGGACGGCCACGGCGTGCCGCTGCAGCGCGACGCCCGCCGGGGTGAGCCGGACGCCCCTGGCCAGGCGGACGAACAGCGGGCCGCCCGCCGCGCGCTCCAGCGCGGCGATGCGGCGCGAGACCGCCGACTGGGTGTAGCCGAGCAACTCGGCCGCGCCGGTGAAGGAGCCCTCGCGGGCGACCTCGGTGAACAGCCGCAAGTCATTCGTTTCAAGCATGGCTGGCATGCAGCCTAGTCGGTGGTGGAATGGCTCGCATCACTATTGAATGCGGACGTGATTGCCTTTCTCGGACAGGGACGCATGGGCGTCCCCATGGCCCGGCGGCTGCAGGCGGCCGGGCACCAGGTGACGGTGTGGAAGCGCGGGCTCGGCCCGGTGGCGGCGGCGGTGGAGGGCGCCGACCTGGTCATCACGATGCTGCGCGACGGGCCCGCCGTCGAGGAGGTGCTGACCGGCGCCCTCGAAGGGCTGCGGCCGGGGACGACGGTGGTGGAGATGTCCACGATCGGCCCCGATGCGGTGCGGCGGCTGCGCGACCTGCTGCCCCCGTCGGTGGCGCTCGTCGACGCGCCCGTCCTGGGCAGCGTCGGCCCCGCCGCGGACGGCACGCTGACGGTACTGGCCGGCGGTGACGTGTCGGCCTGCAGGACGGTGCTGGCGGAGTTCGGGACCGTGCTCGAACTCGGCCCGCTCGGCGCGGGCGCGGCGATGAAGGTGGCCGTGATGGGCGCCCTGGTGCCGGCGCAGGTCCTGCTGGCGGAGACCTTCGCGTACGGCGAGGCGCACGGGGTCTCCCGTGAGGCGCTGGCCCAGGTGCTGTCGGCCACGCCGCTGGGCGCGCTGGCGGCGCGGATCGCGGCTCCGGCGCAGGAGACCAGGTACGCGCTGGGGCTGGCGGCCAAGGACGTGCGGCTGGGGGCGTGGGAGGGAACGACGATGGCGCGCGCGGCGCAGGCCCGGCTGGAGGCGGCGGAGGCCGCCGGCCACGGCGAGCGTGACGTGACCGCGATCGCCACGCACGTCGCGGCCGGAGTCGCTGCGCCGTCGCGCGCGGTGCCGGTCAACCCGGGCAGCGTGCCGGCCACCAACGGGTTCTACTCGCACGCGGTCCGCGTGGGCGGCATGCTCTACGTCTCCGGCCAGGCCGCCTTCGACGAGCGCGGCCAGGTGGTCGGCGAGGGCGACATGGCGGCGCAGGCCGAGGCCGTCTTCCAGAACATCGGCAAGATCCTCGCCGACCAGGGGGCCGGGTTCGAGGACATCGCGTTCATCAGGACCTACCTGACGGACATGGAGCAGAGGTTCGCCTACGGGCAGGTGCGCCGGAAGTACATCACGGGAACGCCGCCGGCGAGCACGACCGTGGAGGTGTCCAAGCTGTTCATGCCGGGGCTGCTGCTGGAGATCGACCTGATCGTCGCCCTGCCGTAGAGGCACGAAGGCGGCGGGCCGACATCCGCCCCGTGCCAGATGGGCCGTGCGAGATGGGCCGCCGGTGGGCGGCGGCCCGTCTCGGGGCGAGCGGCTAGGCCAGCGGGCCGGTGACGGACTCGACGGCGGACACGACCGTGCCGTCGGCGACCAGGCGGACGACGGACTCGATCTCGGGCGCCAGGAACCTGTCGGTGCCGGGCCCCGGCACGCTGTCGCGCAGCGCCCCGACCACGGCCCCGGTGGCGGGGGCGGGCTGGAGCGGAGCGCGCAGGTCGATGGCCCGCGCGGCGGTGAGCACCTCCACGGCCAGCACCCGCGTCAGCCCGTCGACCGAACGGCGCAGCTTGCGCGCGGCCGACCAGCCCATGGAGACGTGGTCCTCCTGCATGGCCGAGCTCGGGATCGAGTCGACGCTCGCGGGAGCGGCCAGGCGCTTCATCTCCGACACGATGGCCGCCTGGGTGTACTGGGCGATCATGTGGCCGGAGTCGACGCCCGGGTCGTCGGCCAGGAAGGCGGGCAGGCCGTGGTTGCGGGCCACGTCGAGGAACCGGTCGGTCCTGCGCTCGGACATGGAGGCGACGTCGGCGGCGACGATGGCCAGGAAGTCGAGGACGTAGGCGACGGGCGCGCCGTGGAAGTTGCCGTTGGACTCCACCCGGCCGTCGGCCAGGACGGCGGGGTTGTCGACGGCCGAGGCCAGCTCCCAGGTGGCGACGTTGGCGGCGTGGGCGACGGTGTCACGGGCGGCGCCGGCCACCTGCGGGGCGCAGCGCAGGGAGTAGGCGTCCTGGACGCGGGTGCAGGCGTTGGGGTCGCGGTGGCTCTCCATGATCCCGGAGTCCTTCAGGACGCGGACCATGTTCGCCGCCGCCAGCGCCTGGCCCGGCTGCGGGCGCAGCGCCTGCAGCTCGGGCGCGAACACGCGGTCGGTGCCGAGCAGCGCCTCCACGCTCATGGCGGCGCTGATGTCGGCGGTCTTGAGCAGCCTGGTGAGGTCGTGGATGGCGAGGATGAGCATGCCGAGCATGCCGTCGGTGCCGTTGATGAGAGCCAGGCCCTCCTTGGCGGCCAGCTCGACGGGCTCGATGCCCGCCTGCTTGAGCGCCTCGACACTCGGCCCGACCTTTCCGGACTTGTCCCTCACGACGCCTTCGCCCATCAAGGTGAGGGCGACATGGGCGAGGGGGGCGAGGTCTCCCGAGCAGCCCAGGCTGCCGTACTCGTGGACGACCGGGGTGATGTGCGCGTTGAGGAGAGCCGCCATGGTCTTGGCGGTCGTCGGGCGGATGCCGGTGTGACCCGTGGCGAGAGTGTGCAGGCGCAGCAGCATCAGCGCGCGCACCACCTCGGTCTCGACCTCGGGCCCGCTGCCGGCCGCGTGGGAGCGCACCAGCGAACGCTGCAGCTGGGCGCGCAGCGAGGGGTCGATGTGCCTGGTGGCCAGCGCGCCGAACCCGGTGGAGACGCCGTAGGCGGGGGTCGGGCTCTCGGCCAGTTCGTCCACCCGCTGGCGGGCGGCGGAGATGGCGGCGATCGCGTCGTCCGTGAGGTGGACGGGGGCGCCGTGGCGGGCCACTCGGATGACGTCGTCGAAGGTCAGCGGCTCAGGACCGACGTTCACGACTTCGTTGTCGCGCATGTTGCACTCTCTCGCTCAGGTAACCGGCGTATGTGATGTTAGCTCCTTACAGGGCAACCGACCGCACCGTCTCTCCTGCCCCGGCATGGGAGGAATCACCACGGGGGGCCGTCGGGCTCGGCCTGGTCGGCGTGGAGCGCGGAGAGCGGTGCGGGACGGGCCGCACAAGCGACGGCTTGCGCGGCCACGCCTCGGCCGACACCCACGGGGCCGGCCTAGGCACCCGCCACCGCGCACAGCAGGCGGTTGTTGCCGCGCTGCCACAGCGTGCCGATCTCGGCGAAGCCGGCGCCGCGAAGGGCGTCGACGTGCGTGGAGAGCAGGTTGGACTCCGCGCCGCTGTGGCTGCTGCCCGCCGTGGTGCGGGCGGTGTTGAGCGCCGCCAGGTCGGGGTCGGCCGCCACCGCCTCCCACCACTGCTTCCAGCCCTCGGGCAGGTCGCCGCCGAAGTAGCGCTCGGTCTCCCTCTCGTGTACGGCACGCTCCAGCCTGGCGAGGGACGGCGTGGCGTCGTCGGAGTCGAGGTGGTCGCCGTTGAGCAGCAGCCCGCCGGGCCGCAGGACCGCCGCCAGCTCGCCGTACAGGGTGGCCAGGTCGGGACCGGCGATCCAGTGCAGCGCGGTGGTGCTCACCGCCGCGTCCGCCTGCCGGTCAAGGCCGAGCTGCCGGGTCCATCCGGGAGTGCGCAGGTCGAGCGAGAGGAAACGGAGGTGCGGATAGGCGGCGCGACCGAGCCCGAGCAGCAGCGGGTCGGCGTCGACGGAGATCACGGTGGCCTCGGGCAGGCGCTCGACCAGCCTGGCCGACAGCGAGCCGGGGCCACATCCGAGGTCGATCACGAGCGGGTCGGGGCGCCCCAGAGCCTCCACGGCGTCGATCAACGCGGTGAAACGCTCCTCACGGTCGGGCAGGTAGCCCTCCTGCTGGCGGTCCCAGCGTGCGATCCACTCCTTGGCGGCAGCGTTGGTGAGCACGAAGATCTCCTTGTGACCGTCGTTTACAATTTCGGCAGTCACAACGTAGAGCGCGAGGGAGTAACTGGTCAAGTGGAATTCAACAGTCACAATGATGGCGTCGTGCGGGTCGCCGTAGGACTGATCAACTCCCTGACCCCGGGCGAGCGGCGGGGCCGTCCCTACGCCCTCCCCGCCGACCTGGCGCCGGCGGCAACCGACGGGCTGCGCGCCGGCTACCCGCGCCACCAGGAGGCGAGCCCGACGGAGGCGACGGAGCTGGCCGCCGTCGCGCGGCGGCTGCGCGCCGTCTTCGAGGCCGTCTCCTCGGGCGACATCGACGCGGCGGCCGGGCAGATCAACCGGCTGCTCGAGGAGACCAACGCGCGGCCTCGCCTCGACCGGCACGACGGGGAACCCTGGCACCTGCACTTCCACGGCCCCGGCGGCACGATGGCGGGCGACTGGGCGGCCAGCTGCGCGACGTCGCTGGCGATCGTGCTGGGCAGCGAGTTCCACGACCGGCTCGGCGTGTGCACGGCGCCGCACTGCGACCGGGTCTACGTGGACGTCTCCCGCAACGGCACCCGCCGCTTCTGCTCCACGGCCTGCCAGAACCGGGTGAAGACCGCCGCGTTCCGCGCCCGCGCCAGGACCTGACCGCCACCGCGCCGGACGGGGCCCGCGACGCCGTCCGGCCCGCCGGGCTCCGCCGCGGCGGCCGGGGTCACTCCGTGCGCGCCGCTTTCGGTTTGGGGACTCGGCAAGGATTCGGTACAGTTCTCTTCGTCGTCGCGAACGAGCGGCAACGCGGAAGTGGCTCAGTGGTAGAGCATCACCTTGCCAAGGTGAGGGTCGCGGGTTCGAATCCCGTCTTCCGCTCGGAAGTACCGAGGACGATTAGCTCAGCGGGAGAGCGCTTCCCTGACACGGAAGAGGTCACTGGTTCAATCCCAGTATCGTCCACCACATCGACACCCCAGGCCGTCCCGGCCTGGGGTTTCGTGTTTACGCAGACCCGCGCCCGCCCGTGGGGGCGGGCACTCCTCGCGGCTGCGCCAGGTGAGAGCGGGTCAGGTGAGCGGCGGGTAGACGTGGTCGCCACGGTGGCCGGGCGGCAGGACGCAGCGGCGGCCGCGGTCGGTGCTGGGACAGCGTTCGGCGTCCTCACGCATCGGCAGCCGGCCAGGGGATTCGTCGTTCATCATCGCCTTCAGTCGGAAGAGGGTCAAAAACGTATCCACTGTCGCCAGCGCGGTCCAGATGTTACTGAAGGTAATGATCGTGGCCGCGACCTGCGAAAAGATGATCTCCGTACTTCCCGGGGACCCGGTCGCGGTCAGGCCGGCCCCGCCCCGGACCCGACCGCGCGCCCCTGGCTACGATCTCTGACGCCGTCACCGCCACGGTGTTCCGGCGAAGGAGGTCCGACCCGAATGAAGATCGTCCTGGCGGGGGCCAACGGGGCCGTCGGCCGTCAGCTGGTGCCGCTGCTGCTCGAGGCGGGACACGAGGTGGTCGGCACCTCGCGGTCCGACGCGGGGGTCGCCGCGATCAGGGCCGCCGGCGCCGACGCCGTACGGCTGGACGTCCTCGACCGCGAATCCACGCTCGCCACGCTCGCCGCCGCCCGGCCCGACGCGGTGATCCACCAGTTGACCGCGCTGGGCGAGCGGCGCTTCGACCAGAACGCCCGGATCCGCCGCGAGGGCACCCGCAACCTGGTGGACGGGGCGCTGAAGGCGGGCGCGGGCCGCATCGTCGCCCAGTCGATCTCGTGGGTCTACGCCGCCGGTGACGCCCCCGCCACCGAGGAGGAGCCGCTGGATCCGGCGCGCGAGGGCATGGTCGGCCCGGTGATCGCGCTGGAGTCGGCCGCGGCCGAGGTGGAACGGCATGTCGTGCTCAGGTACGGCCTGCTGTACGGCCCCGGCACCTGGTACTCCCCAGGCGAGTGGGTCGCGGACCAGCTCCGCGAAGGACAGCTGGCGGCGGGCGCCGCGGTCAGCTCGTTCGTGCACGTGGCGGACGCCGCACTGGCGGCGCTCCTGGCACTCGACTGGCCCGACGGCGTCGTCAACGTCGTCGACGACGAGCCGGCTCCGGCCCGGGAGTGGGTGCCGGTGCTGGCGGCCGCCCTCGGCGAGCCCGCTCCGGAGCCAGTGCAGGAGCCAGTGCCGGAGAGCACGCCCGACAGCACAGGGCAGAGCACGGCGGATCGGGAGGGCTGGGAGCGCGGCGCCTCCAACGCGAAGGCCCGCGCCCTCGGCTGGACCCCCGCCTGGCCCTCCTGGCGAACCGGCTTTCCCGCCCTCACCGCCACGGCCTGACCGCGTCAGATCCCGGGTCGCCACGCGCGGCGCCGGGCCGTCGCGGGGCGCGTCCCGCCTCGTGTGGCGCGGTGTGTGGCCTGTCGCGGGGCGGTCAGAACAGCCAGCGGGTCTGGCCGTACTCGCCGTCCCTCGCGAAGCCGAAGGCCCGCTCGGGCGCGACCCTGAACACCGGCACCCGGCCACCCCGTCCGACGAACGCCCCGTCGGCGACGTCGAAGCGCCAGTCGGGGCCGTACTTGGTCGTGTACGCCTCGGCCAGCCGGCGCAGCTCGGCCTCGTCGGTCACCGGCTCCGCGCGTCCCTCGACCACCACGTCCGGGCCGCCGCTCATGGAGCTGGAGCCGGTGGTGAGCACGCAGCGCGTGTTGCTCTCCAGGTTCTTGGCCTTGCGCTCGGTCGCCCCCGTGCAGAAGTACAGCGCGCCGTCGTGCCAGACGGCGATCAGCGGGGTGACGTGCGGGCCGCCGTCCGGCCGTACGGTGGACAGCCAGTAGATCTCCGCCGCCGACAGGATGTCGCGCGCCTCCGCCCAGCTGGTGGGGGTGGCGTTGTCGCTGCTGAAGCGGCGGTCGAGCGTCGTCTCGGGATCCTTGTCCGCCATACCTCCGGCATATCATCCCCCGGCCGAGCGACGCACGAGGGCGCGCACCTCCTCGGCCAGGTCCGCGACGGGGCCCTCCACCGTGACGCCGGGCACCACCTGCTGGATCGGCAGCGCGTTGACGGGCGAGGCGGGCAGGCCGAGCTCGGCCCGCCAGGCGACGAACTGGGCGGCGGAGGCGGCGTAGACGATCCGGCCGAGCCCCACCCAGCCGTGCGCGGCCGAACACATCGGGCAGTGCTCGCCGGAGGTGTAGAGGGTCGTGCCGGCCCGCTCCTCCACCGGCAGGTTCGCGGCCGCCCACCTGGCCAGGTCGATCTCGGGGTGGCGGGTGGGGTCCGACTCGGAGGTCTCGCGGTTGCGGTCCTCGGCCAGGACGGTGCCGTCGGCGGCCACCAGCACCGAGCCGAACGGGTCGTCGCCCGACTCCAGCGCCTCGGCGGCCAGTTCCAGGCAGCGGCGCAGATGCCGCAGATCGATCTCGTTCACCGGCCCATGCTAGGCGCGGCCGGTGAACCCCGGCCGCGCACGACCGCCGCCGAGCACCGGCGTGTCGACATGGACGGCTCGCCGGCGACCGCCCCGGCTCAGCGGAGGAAGGCCGCGGCGACCCCCGCGTCGACGGGGATGTGCAGCCCCGTGGTGAGCGACAGGTCGCCGCCGGTCAGCGCGAACACCGCCGCCGCGATGTGCTCGGGCAGGACCTCGCGCTTCAGCAGCGTCCGCTGGGCGTAGAACTCGCCCAGCTTCTCCTCCTCCACTCCGTAGACGGCGGCCCGGTTCGCCCCCCACCCTGACGCGAAGATGCCCGACCCCCTGACCACGCCGTCGGGGTTGACGCCGTTGACCCGGATGCCGTGGGCGCCCAGCTCGGCGGCCAGCAGGCGTACCTGGTGGGCCTGGTCCGCCTTGGCGGCTCCGTAGGCGAGGTTGTTCGGCCCGGCGAAGACGGCGTTCTTGGAGGAGATGTAGACGATGTCGCCGCCGATGTCCTGGAGGAGGAGCACTCGGGCGGTCTCCCGCGAGACGAGGAAGGAGCCCCTGGCCATGACGTCGTGCTGGAGGTTCCAGTCGTCGAGGGTGGTGTCGAGGAGCGACCGCGAGAGGGACAGGCCGGCGTTGTTCACGATCAGGTCGACGCCGCCGAAGGCGAGGACGGCCTGCCGTACGCACGCGACGACCTGCTCCTCGGACGTGACGTCCACCGCGACGGCGACGGCCGTGTCCGCCCCCCGCCGGCCGGCGGGTTCCACGGCGCTCGGCCCGGCCGCGCCGGGAACGCCTGCGGCGGGCGGCAGGTGGGCGTGGCCGTTGAGCTCGGCGGCGACCTTCTCGGCGGAGGCGAGGTCGCGGTCGGCCACGACGACGCAGGCGCCCTCGGCGGCCAGGCGGCGGGCGGTGGCGGCGCCGATGCCCGAGCCGCCGCCGGTGACCAGCGCCACCCGTCCGGCCAGCGGCTTGGCCTTGGGGAGGCGGCGCAGCTTGGCCTCCTCGAGCTCCCAGTACTCGATGCGGAACTTCTCCGACTCGGGGATCGGCGCGTAGGTGGAGACGGCCTCGGCGCCGCGCATCACGTTGACGGCGTTGACGTAGAACTCGCCGGCGACCCGCGCGGTCTGCTTGTCCTTGCCGAAGGAGAACATGCCGACGCCGGGCACCAGCACGATCGCCGGGTCGGCGCCGCGCATCGCGGGCGAGTCCGGTACGGCATGCCGCCGGTAGTACGCCGCGTACCGGTCACGGTATTCGGCATGCAGGACGCGCAGCCGCGCCATCGCCTCGTCCAGCGAGGCGGTGGGGGGAAGGTCGAGGACGAGGGGAGCCACCTTCGTCCGCAGGAAGTGGTCGGGGCAGGAGGTGCCCAGGGCGGCCAGGCGCGGGTGCTCGGCACGGGCGAGGAAGTCCAGGACCTCCGGGCTGTCGGTGTAGTGGCCGACCTGGCGGGCGTCGGTGGAGCACAGGCCGCGGACCAGCGGGAAGAGCGCGGCGGCGCGCGCCCTCCGCTCGGCGGCCGGTGGCGAGGGGTGGATCACCGGGCCGAAGGGTTCCGGCTTGCCGTGCTCGTCGATGTAGCGCTGGGCGGTGCGGATGATCTCGAGGGAGTTCGCCTGGCACTCCTGGCTCGTCGCGCCCCACGCGGTGATGCCGTGGCCGCCGAGGACGCCGCCGATGGCCTGCGGGTTGGCGGCCTGCAGCGCGGCGATGTCGAGACCGAGCTGGAAGCCGGGCCGCCGCCACGGCACCCACAGCACCCGGTCGCCGAAGATGCGGGCGGTCAGCTCGGGCCCGTCGGCGGCGGTGGCCAGGGCGATGCCGGAGTCGGGGTGGAGATGGTCGACGTGGGGCGCGTCGAGCAGGCCGTGCATGGCGGTGTCGATGGACGGCGCGGCGCCGCCCTTGCCGTGCAGGCAGAAGTCGAAGGCGGCGACCATCTCGTCCTCGCGCTCGACCCCCGGGTAGACGCCGGCGAGGGCGCGCAGCCGGTCCAGGCGCAGGACGGCCAGGCCGTCCTCGGTGAGGGTTCCGAGGTCGCCGCCGGAGCCCTTGACCCACATGAGCTCGACGTCGCCGCCGGTCACGGGGTCGCGCCGGACGCCCTTGGCCGAGGCGTTGCCGCCCGCGAAGTTGGTGTTGCGCGGGTCCGAGCCGAGGGCACGGGCCCGGTCGAGCAGCTCGGTAACCGTCATCAGGTGTCTCCCTTTGCGTGTGGTGTCGGTGATGGAGCTGGATCGTCAGACCGCGCCGGTGGGTCGCGGGGCAGGACCTGCCGGTTCATGCGCCCCATCCCGCCTGGGAGCCGCCCACCCGCTCGGCCGCGATCTTCTCGAAGTACCCGGACCTCGCGTACGCCGCCATCGGGTCGGGGTCCAGGCCCATCTCGGCCCGCAACTCTCCCAGCATGGCCCGCACGTCGGTGTTGTAGGCGTCCATCAGCACGGCGTTGGCCCCCAGCACGTCACCCTCGGCCTGCGCCGCGGCCAGCGCCTCCCGGTCGACGAGCAGCGCCTTGGCCGTGGCCTCCTGGACGTTCATGACCGACCTGATCTGCCCGGGGATCTTCGGCTCGATGTTGTGGCACTGGTCGAGCATGAAGGACACGTGCGGGCCGTACCCGCCCCCGCCGATCACCTCGAACATGATCCGGAACAGCTGGAACGGGTCGGCCGCGCCGACCATGAGGTCGTCGTCGGCGTAGAAGCGGGAGTTGAAGTCGAACCCGCCCAGCTTCCCCTCGCGCAGCAGGAACGCCACGATGAACTCGATGTTGGTGCCGGGCGCGTGGTGGCCGGTGTCGACGACGACCTGCGCCTTGTCGCCGAGGGCGCGGCAGTGGGCGTAGGCGGTCCCCCAGTCGGGCACGTCGGTGACGTAGAAGGCGGGCTCGAACAGCTTGTACTCCAGCAGGAGCCGCTGCCCCTCCCCCAGCCGCTCGTGGACCTGCTCCAGCGCGGAGGCCAGCCGGTCCTGGCGTGCCCTGATGTCGTCCTGGCCGGGGTAGTTGGTGCCGTCGGAGAACCACAGCTTGAGGGTGGCCGAGCCGGTGGCGTCCATGATGTCGACGCAGGCGAGCAGGTGGTCGAGGGCCTTGCGGCGGATCGCTGGGTCGGGGTGGGTGACGCTGCCGAGCTTGTAGTCGTCGTCCTGGAAGACGTTGGAGTTGATCGCGCCGATGCCGAGGCCGAGCGAGGCGGCATGGCCGGCGAGGCCCTCGTAGGAGTCGACCCGGTCCCACGGGATGTGCAGCGCCACGGTGGGCGCGATGCCGGTGAAGGCGTGCACCTGGGCGGCGTCGGCCAGCTTCTCGTAGGGGTCGCGGGGCACGCCCGGCTGGGCGAACACCTTGAACCTCGTGCCCGAGTTGCCGTACGCCCAGGAGGGCGTCTCGATGTGCTGCCGCCTGAGCAGGTCCTTGATCATGCGACTCCCCGCCTGGGTGCCTGAAACGTTTTAACGAAAACTAGACTCACCTCCGCTGAAGGTCAATGCCAAGCTGGGAAATACGTTTTAATCAGCGCATGCGAATCACAGCTGTCGACCTCGGCGCGTCCAGCGGCCGGGTCATGCGCGCCGAGGTCACGGCCGACCGGGTCGACCTCGTCGAGGTGCACCGCTTCCCCAACCGTCCCGTCACCGTCGCGGGCACCCTCCACTGGGACATCCTGGCCCTCTACCAGGACACCCTCGACGGCCTGCGGAGGGCCGGCGAGACCGACTCGATCGGCGTCGACTCGTGGGCGGTCGACTACGGCCTGCTGGACGGCGAGGGCGCGCTCATCGGCAACCCGGTCCACTACCGGGACGCGCGCACCGCCCGCTACACCGAGCGGCTCGACCTCGACCGCTACCAGGTCAACGGCCTGCAGTTCCTGCCGTTCAACACGCTCTACCAGCTGCTGGAGAGCCGGCTCGACCACGCCGAGACGCTGCTCCTCATCCCCGACCTGCTCACCTACTGGCTGACCGGCGTCAAGGGGGCCGAGCTCACCAACGCCTCCACCACCGGCCTGTTCGACGTCAGGGGAAGGGACTGGGCACGGCCGATGATCGCCGACCTCGGCCTGCCGGCGCGCATCTTCCCGCGGATCTCCCCTCCGGGGAGCGTGGCGGGCCCGCTGACGGCCGACGTCGGGCACCGCGCGGTCGTCACGCGGGTCGCCTCCCACGACACCGCCTCCGCCGTGGTCGCCGTGCCCGCGCGGACACCGCGCTTCGCCTACGTCTCCTGCGGCACCTGGTCGCTGGTCGGCGTCGAGCTCGACGAACCGGTGCTGACCGACGGCAGCGTGGCCGCCAACTTCACCAACGAGGCGGGCGCCGACGGCACCATCCGCTACCTGCGCAACGTCATGGGCCTGTGGATTTTGCAGGAGTGCATGCGGGCATGGGGCGAGAGCGACCTGGAGGGCCTGCTGCGGGCGGCCGCGGACGAACGGTCCACGGCGGTGATCGATCCTGACGATCCGAGCTTCCTGCCGCCGGGCGACATGCCGGCCCGCATCGCGGCCTACTGCGCGCGCACCGGGCAGCCCGCACCGTCGAGCAGGCCGCAGGCCGTACGATGCATCCTGGAAAGCCTCGCCCTCGCCTATCGGAGAGCCGTCAGCGACGCCGCGCGGCTGAGCGGACGGGAGGTCGAGGTCGTGCACATCGTCGGAGGCGGCGCTCGCAACGCGCTGCTGTGCCAGCTGACGGCCGACGCCACGGGCCTGCCCGTGGTCGCGGGGCCGGTGGAGGCGGCGGCGCTGGGCAACGTGCTGGTGCAGGCGCGTGCCCTGGGGCTGGTGGCCGACCCGCGCGAGCTGGTACGGCGCAGCCAGCCGCTGCGCACCTACCATCCGGGGGGCGGGCGTGGCTGAACCGGTCAGCATCAAGGAGGTCGCGGCCAGGGCGGGCGTGTCGCCCGGCACGGTGTCGAACGTCCTCAACCGCCCCGAGAAGGTCGCCGGCTCCACGCGCAGCCGGGTCGAGCAGGCGATCCGCGAGCTGGGCTTCGTCCGCCACGGGTCGGCCTCGACGCTGCGGGCGGGCCACAGCCGGACGATCGGCCTGTCGGTGATCGACATCGGCAACCCGTTCTTCACCGACGTCGCCGCCGGCGTGGAGGATCTGGCCAGCGACCGCGGCTACGCGGTGATCCTCGGCAACAGCTCAGGCAGCAGGGCCAAGGAGGAGCGCAACCTGCTGGTCTTCGCCGAGCAGCGGGTGCGCGGCGTGCTGATCACCCCGTCCGACGACGACTCGCGTCGCCTGGAGCGGCTGCGCTCGCGCGGCATCAGCGTGGTGCTCGTCGACCATCCCGCCGAGCGGCCCGACCAGTGCGCGGTGTCGGTCAACGACGTGATGGGCGGCACGATGGCGGTCTCCCACCTGCTGGCGGGCGGGGCCGAGCGGCTCGTCTACGTCGCCGGACCCGCCTCGATGCGGCAGTGCGGCGAGCGGCGCGAGGGGGCCGAGCGGGCGCTGGCCGCGGCCGGCCGCGACCCCGCCGAGCTGCGCGTGCTGGAGATGCCGTCGATGACCGCCAAGGCGGGCCAGCAGGCCGCGGAGATGCTCGTGGCCGACCTGCCGGACGCCGTCTTCTGCGCCAACGACCTGCTGGCGCTCGGCCTGCTGCGCGGCCTGCTGCAGGCGGGCGTGCGGGTGCCCGAGCAGGTGTCGCTGATCGGCTACGACGACATCGACTTCGCCGCCGCGTCGGCGGTCTCGCTCAGCTCGGTCAGGCAGCCGACCTACCAGCTCGGCAGGGTGGCCACCGAGTTGCTGCTGGACGAGTGTGACAATCCCAACACACACGCCCACCAGCAGATCATGTTCCAACCCGAACTGGTGATCAGGGAATCGACGCGGTGACGTCTAGACTTCCCAGCATGTCCAACGCTGTCCGCCATGTCCTCGGAGTGGTCGCTGGGCTGCTCCTGACTCCCCTGCTGGCCGTCGGCCTCGCCTTCGGCGCGGGCCAGATCCTGTTCGCGTTCAGGACCTACACCGGGCCGTGGTGGGGAGCACTCGCGCTCGCCGGAACCGCGATCGTGCTCGGATTCGTCGCCGGCTCGCGGCTGTCCCCCGTGGCCTCGCTGCTGGCCGGCCTCACCTACACCCTGATGGGCGTGGTGCTGGTCATGCCCTGGCTGTATCCGTCGGACCTGCTGCTCCTGCTGCCTGACACGCTCAAGTACGGCTTCGACGTGCTCGGCCCGACCGGCATGCTGCTCGCCCTCGGCGTGATGCTGGTGACCGTCTCCGCCTTCCCCTCGCGCTGGCGCTCGGCCAGGCCCGAGCTTCCCCCGCCGCCCGCCCCGTACGGCCCGCCGTCCCAGCAGCCGGCCTACCCCTCCGCCTTCACCCCCTTCCAGCGGCCCGACCGCGGCGACGACGACCAGACCAGGCCGCTGCCGCGCTGACCGGGAGACCCCCGATCGCCGAGACCGTCCACTGACCTCCCGGCGCGCCGTCCCTGCCGGGCGGCGTTCGACGATGCCCGCTCCGAGCTCGACCACCCTGCCGAGCCGATCCCCCACCCGGCTCAGAAAGGCCCACGATGCGTGAAGTCCTGATCGTGCAGAACGCCGCCAGCGGCGGCCCGAGAAGGGTCGGCGACTGGCTGGCCGAGGACGGTCTCGACCTGGAGGTCGTGCGGCCCTTCGACGGCGACGAGCTGCCGGCGCGGCTGGGCGGGCGCGCGCTGGTCGTGCTGGGCGGCGGCTACCTGCCCTCCGACGACGCCAGGGCGCCGTGGCTGCCGGCCACCAGGGAGCTGGTCCGGGAGGCGATCGACGACGGCAGGCCGTACCTGGGGATCTGCCTGGGCGGGCAGATGCTCGCCGAGGTGGCCGGCGGGCTGGTGAAGGCCGACGCGGGCGAGCCGGAGAACGGCAGCACGCCGATCACGCTGCGCCCGGAGGCCGCCGCCGACCCGCTCTTCCACGACCTGCCCGGGGTCGTCACCGCGATCGAGCACCACAAGGACGCGGTCGTCGAGCTGCCGGAGGGAGCCGTGTGGCTGGCGCGCACGGAGGCCTGTCCCTACCAGGCGTTCAGGGTCGGCGCGGCGGCGTGGGGCGTGCAGTTCCACCCCGAGGTGGCGCCCGAACGGATCCTGGAGTGGGACGACCGCGGCTTCGACCTGGCCGACCTGCATCGCAGGGCGCTGCTCGACGAGCCCGCCGCCGTCGCCGTCTGGCGGGAGGTGACCAGGCGCTTCGCCGGGGTGGCGCGGATGTCGTAGACGAGGCGACGGCCCTCGGTTACGTTGCGGTGATGCGATCAATCCGATCACGCACCCTTATCGCCATGAGCGCGGCCGCGGGGCTCTTCCTCGCCACACCGGCGGCCGCCACCGACAAGGGCCCGGGCGCACCGGGCATCGGAGACTCCTACTTTCCCGAACACGGCAACGGCGGCTACGACGCCAGGCACTACAGCCTGACCCTGGACTACCAGCCCGGCACCGACCTGCTGCGCGGGAAGACCACGATCGTGGCCACGGCGACCCAGCACCTGACCCGCTTCAACCTCGACTTCCTGCTCAAGGTCGACAGCGTCAAGGTCAACGGCAGGACCGCCACGTTCGCCAGGTCCGGCCTGCACGAGCTGGAGATCACGCCGCCGCGCACGCTGATCAGGGGCACGCCGTTCATCGTCGAGGTGACCTACGCCGACACCCCGTCGAAGGTGCCGGTGCCCGACGAGACGGGCGGCTTCACGCCGTGGATCGCCACCGCCGACGGCGCGCTCGCGCTGGGCCAGCCGCAGGTGGCCTGGTGGTGGTTCCCGAGCAACGACCACCCGCTCGACAAGGCGACCTACGACATCACGATCACCGTGCCCAAGGGCACGCAGGCCATCAGCAACGGTGTCAAGGTCGGGGAACGCACGCGGGGCGATCGGACGACCTCCACCTGGCGGATGGACAAGCCGATGGCCACCTACCTGGCCACGCTGTTCGTCGGGCAGCTCGACGTGCGGCAGGGACGCTCGTCGGGCGGGCTGCCCGTCACCACCGCCTACAGCAAGAACCTGGGCCGCTACGAGGCGGCGGCCAAGGAGTCGGTGGAGCGGACGCCGGAGATCGTCGACTGGCTGGCGGACCGGTTCGGCCGCTACCCGTTCCACTCGATGGGCGGCTCGGTCACCAGCGCGCTGCCGGGCTTCGCGCTGGAGACGCAGACGCAGCCGGTCTACGACCCGCGCTTCTTCTCCGGCGGCCCCGACACCTACGTGGTCGTGCACGAGAACGCCCACCAGTGGTTCGGCGACAGCGTCGCGGTGAAGGACTGGAAGCACATCTGGCTCAACGAGGGCTTCGCCACCTACGCCGAGTGGATCTGGTCGGAGAAGCTGGGTGAGGGCACGGCCGCCGAGGTCGCCGACTTCTTCTACGACCAGTACCCGGCCGGTGACCCGTTCTGGCAGGTCAAGCCGGGCGACCCGGGCGCGGCCGACCTGTTCCACAACGCCACCTACTACCGCGGCGGCATGACGTTGCAGGCGCTGCGCACCGAGGTCGGCGACGCGGCCTTCTGGTCGATCATCAGGACGTGGGCGCGCGCCAAGGCGCACGGCAATGCCGAGACCGCCGAGTTCATCGCGCTGGCCGAGCGGATCTCGGGCAAGCAGCTGGACGCGCTGTTCGACACCTGGCTGTTCACGCCCGGCAAGCCGGCCACCTCGCCGACCGGCGCCACGCCCACGGCCGCCGCCAAGTCGGCCGCGGTCGCGCCGGCGTCCATCGCCAAGATCGAGAAGGTGCACGAGCTGCTGAAGCACCGCAAGCCGTGACCCCGCGGAGCCGGTACGGCATGCGCATGCCGTACCGGCTCCCATGACTTGGTGAAATCGGCTGCGCACGCCGCGTGACGCTCTCCACAATGTCGGCGTGCTGGCTTCCTTGATCCTCTTCGCCGGGCTGCTGACCGCGCCCGTCCAGGCCTACCAGGAGTACGTCGCGCTCGGCGACTCGTGGAGCGCCGACGTCTCCGTCCTGCACGTCACGGGTGCGCACGCGCCCCGCGGCTGCGCGCAGAGCACCTACAACTATCCCAAGCAGGTCGCCGCGGCGCTGGGGGTCCCGGTCTTCCGCGACGCGACCTGCGGCGGCGCGACGACCCGCCACATGACGGCCGAGCAGGACGTCAACCACGTCAGGCACCTGTTCGACGGGGTGAACCCGCCGCAGTTCGACCGGCTGACTCCGACGACTGACCTGGTGACGCTGGGCATCGGCGGCAACGACGCCAAGCTGGCCACGGCGGCGGCCGGGTGCCTCAACCTGCTGCCCGCCCCGTTCGGCCGGCCGTGCAAGCCGGCGTGGGTGCGGGGCGGCGTCGACCGTATGTCGCGGGCCATCGTCGCGGCCGAGCCCAAGGTGGCGGCGGTCGTCGACGGGATCAGGCAGCGTTCGCCACGCGCCCGGATCCTGCTCGTCGACTACCTGGCGGGGCTGCCGCAGGAGGGCGGCTGCTACCCCTACGTCCAGGCCGCCGACGACGACCTCGAATGGCTGGGCGACAAGCTGGAGGAGCTGAACGCCATGCTGGCGAGGGTGGCGGCGGCCAAGGGGATCGAGTTCGTCGACACCTACAGCACCAGCGTCGGGCACGACGTGTGCCGGCGTCCCGGCGTCAAGTGGGTCGAGGGCTACCTGCCGCTGTCGACCGACCCGCTCGGACCGGCCATCCCCCTGCACCCGAACCGGCGCGGCGCCGACCACCAGGCCCTCAGGGTGCTCGACACGTTGCAGCCCGCACGCTAGGCGAACGCGTCGATCCCCAGCTTGACGGCCACCGCCAGCCCGCAGGCCGCCGCCAGGTAGCGCAGCGACCTGCCGGGCAGGCGGCGGGCGATGGCGGGGCCGAGCCAGCCGCCGACGAGGAACCCGGCGGCCAGCGGCGCCACCGCCCACCACTCCACCGGGCCGAACAGCGCGAACCCGACGGCGGCCACGCAGTCGGCCAGCCCCGAGACGACGTTCTTGACCGCGTTCACCCTGGCGGGCGCCTGATCCATGATGGCGGTGAGCACGGCGAACATGAGGATCCCGCCCGCGGCCCCGAAGTAGCCGATGTATCCGGCGACCGCGAACAGCGCGACCCGGGTGAGCAGGCCGTGGTCGCCGTCCGGCCGCGTCCCCGGCGGGCGGACCAGCAGCACGGAGGCGAGCGCGATGAGGAAGGGCGCGATCATCTCGAACGTCCGCGAGGGCGTGAGCAGCAACAGCGCCGCGCCGGTGGCGCCGCCCAGCGCGGTGATCCAGCCCAGCCGCAGCACGAGGGAGCCCTGCCCGTGGAGCTCGGGCCGGGAACCCGCCGCCGCCCCGACGGCGGTGAAGACCAGGGCGACGGTGTTGGTGACGTTGGCGGCCAGCGGTTGCAGTCCGAAGGCCAGCAGCGCCGGGTAGGAGACGATCGAGGCCAGGCTGACCACGGTGCTGACCACTCCGGCCACGACACCGACCGCGAGCAGGCCGAGCACTTCGAGCACCACGACATGCTACGGCCTGCCCGAAATGTCAGTTAATCCTGGTCGGCGAACCCGGGAATCCAGCGCTCGGCCTCGGCCCGGAAGGGCGCCTTCGCCGCCAGCTGCGACAGGATGCCGTAGCCCGCCGTGAGCACGCGGAAGCTCACGACGTAGTCGGGCGGCACGTTGAGCATGCGGAAGATGCTCGACCCGTCGCTGAACATGTACAGGCCGCGCTCGCGCATCCAGTCGCGGGTGAAGGCGAACTCCGGCACGGCGATCGGCTCGGCGTACGGCCCGACGAACGAGGCAAGGGCGGCAAGATCGACCTCCACGCCCTCACGGATCACGCCTTCCCGCCGGAACACCTCGGCCACGCCCTCGATGTCGCCGGCGGCTCCGTGGCGCAGCAGCGGCCCGATCGCGGCCGGGTGCCCGCCGGGCAGCCGTTTGACGGCGCCGAAGTCGAGCACGCCCAGCCGCCCCTCCTGAGTGATCTTGAAGTTGCCCGGATGCGGGTCGCCGTGCAGCAGGCCGCAGCGGGTGGGCGCGGAGAAGGAGAAGCGCACCAGCTGCAGCGCGGCCCTGTCACGCTCCTCCTGGGTGCCCTCCTCGATCACCCTGGACAGCGGCACGCCGTCCAGCCACTCGGTGACGATCACATGCTCGGAGGCGGCCACGACAGGCGGGATCGCGAAGTCGGGATCGCCCTCGTACGCCTCGGCGAAGGCGTGCCACGCCTCGGCCTCCAGGCCGTAGTCGAGCTCCTCCTCGACCCGCTCCTGCAGCTCCTGGACGAACGCCTTCACATCGAGGCCGGGCAGCAGCACACCGAACAGCTTGGCGACCCTGCCGACCTGGCGCAGATCGGTGCGCAGCGCCCTGGCCGCGCCCGGGTACTGCACCTTGACCGCGACCGGCCTGCCGTCGGCCCACACCGCCCGGTGCACCTGTCCGATGGAGGCCGAGGCGGCGGGGGTGTCGTCGAAGGCGGCGAAGTGCTCGCGCCAGCCGTCCCCGAAGTCCTGCGCCAGCACCCGGTGCACCGTGGCGGAGGGCATGGCCGGCGCCGAGTCCTGCAGCCGGGTCAGCGCCGCCCGGTACGGCTCGACGATCGCGGGCGGCAGCGCCGACTCCAGCACCGACAGCAGCTGGCCCAGCTTCATGGCGCCGCCCTTGAGCTCGCCGAGCACCGTGAAGATCTGCTCGGCGGTGCGCGCCTGCACCTCGGCCGCGATCAGCTCGGCGGGTCTGCCGAACGCGCGCTTGCCGAGCCCCAGCGCGGTACGGCCGGCGTAGCCGAGGGGAAGCGTGGCGAGCTTGGCGGTGCGCGTCACCGCCAGACGGGGAAGGTGGGCCATGCCCTCATTTTTTGGACTGTTTTCTAATAAGGCAACGTGATGGTGACCACACCTCCCCAGGGCGCCGGGTTCCGCTCACCGCAGACCGAGCACGTCGATCGCGCGCTCGCGCATCTCCACCTTCCTGATCTTGCCGGTGACCGTCATCGGGAAGCCCTCGACCACGTGGACGTAGCGCGGGATCTTGTAGTGGGCGATCTCCCCCGCGCAGAACTCCCTGACCGCCTCGGCCGTCAGCGGCGGCGCGCCCTCGCGCATGACGACCCAGGCCATCAGCTCCTCGCCGTACTTCTCGTCGGGGACGCCGATGACCTGGACGTCGGCGATGTCGGGGTGGCGGTGGAGGTACTCCTCGATCTCGCGCGGGTAGACGTTCTCCCCGCCCCTGATCACCATGTCCTTGATGCGGCCGACCACGCTGACGTAGCCGTCGGCGTCCATGACCGCCAGGTCGCCGGTGTGCATCCACCGGGCGGCGTCGATGGCCTCGGCCGTCTTGCCGGGCTCGTCCCAGTAGCCGAGCATCACCGAGTAGCCGCGGGTGCACAGCTCGCCCGGCTCGCCCCTCGGCACCGTCAGCCCGGTCTCCGGGTGCACGATCTTGACCTCGACGTGCGGCATCACCCGGCCGACCGTCTCGGTGCGGCGCTCCAGGGTGTCGTCGGTCCTGGTCATGGTGGAGACCGGGGAGGTCTCGGTCATGCCGTAGCAGATGGCGACCTCGGTCATGTGCATCTCGATGACGACCCGCTTCATCACCTCGACCGGGCAGGGCGAGCCCGCCATGATCCCGGTACGCAGGCTGGACAGGTCGAACCCGCCGGCCAGGGCCAGCTCGGCGATGAACATCGTCGGCACGCCGTACAGGCTGGTGCAGCGCTCCTGCTCGACCGCGCGCAGCGTGGCCTCGGGGTCGAAGCCGGCGGCGGGGATGACCACGCACGCGCCGTGGGAGACGGCGCCGAGGTTGCCCATCACCATGCCGAAGCAGTGGTAGAAGGGCACCGGAAGGCAGACCCTGTCGCGCTCGGTGTAGTGGATCAGCTCGCCGACGAAGTAGCCGTTGTTGAGGATGTTGTGGTGCGACAGCGTCGCGCCCTTGGGGAAGCCCGTCGTGCCGGAGGTGTACTGGATGTTGATGGGCTCGTCGGGCGACAGCTCGATCGCCGCCAGCCGCTCGGCGGGCACCCGCGCGGCCAGCAGCCGCTCCCAGCTGTCCTCGCCGAGATAGACGACGTCGGCGAAACCGATCTCCTCGATCATCTTCCGGTAGTCGCTGCCCTTGTGCGACACGGCGCTGATCAGCAGCCGCATGCCCGACTGCCGGACCACGTACTCCAGCTCGTGGCCGCGGTAGGCGGGGTTGACGTTGACGAGGATGGCGCCGATCTTCGCCGTGGCGTACTGGACGAAGACCCATTCGGCGCAGTTGGGCGCCCAGATGCCGACCCGGTCGCCCTTGCCGATCCCCCGGGCGAGCAGGGACCTGGCCAGGCCGTCCACCTCGGCGTTGAGTTCGGCGTAGGTCCACCGCCGGCCCGTGGGCACCTCCACGAGGGCCTCCCTGCCGCCGAAGCGGCTGACCGTGCGCTCGAGGTTCTGCCCGATCGTCTCGCCGAGCAGCGGCGCGTGCGCGGCGATGCTGGAGTAGGACTGCATGCTCACAGTCTGCGACCGGGCCGCGCGCCGTACCACCCCCGAACAGGGGTGGTGCCGCACGGCCGCCAGTGGTTGGATCAGGGCATGCTCGAGCAGGTGGACGCGCTCCAGCAGGCGCTCAGCAGGCTGCAGCGCACGGCGGGCGTGCACGTGGCCTTCGGCGGGATGGTCGGCGAGCGGCGCCACATCAGGATGTCGCAGCTGCGCGGCACCCGCACGAACGCGCTGCACGGGATCGCCGTGACCGCGGGGGCCGGCCTCGGCGGCAAGGTGCTCGCGCTGGCGCGGCCCGCGGCGGTGGGCGACTACGCCACGGCCACCGACATCACCCACGAGTACGACCGCCCCGTGCTCGCCGAGTCGCTGCGCTCGGTGCTGGCCGTGCCGGTCGTCGTCGACTCCGTGGTGCGGGCGGTGATCTACGGCGCGATCAGGGAGCCGCTGGCCTTCGGCGACCGGGTGCTGCTGGCCGCCATGCGGGTGAGCGGCGAGCTGGCCACCGAGCTGGCCGTCCGCGACGAGGTGTCCCGGCGGCTCGCGCTGGCCGAACGCGCGGGCGCGACGCCGGGCCGCTCCCCCGGGCAGGAGGATCTGCGCGAGGCCAACGCCGAACTGCGTGCCATCGCGCAGGAGGTCGACGCGCCCGAGCTGCGCGAGCGGCTGCTGACGGTCTGCGCGCGGCTGTCCGGTGAGGTCCGGCGCGACCCCGCGCCCCCGGTACGGCTGTCGCCGCGCGAGCTCGACGTGCTGGCCTGGGTCGGGCTCGGCTGCGGCAACGCCGAGATCGCCAGGCGCCTGGGGTTGCTGCCGGAGACCGTCAAGAGCTACCTGCGCGGGGCGATGCGCAAGCTCGGCACGCACAACCGGCACGAGACGGTGGTGGCCGCCCGGCGGCTGGGGCTGATGCCGTAGGCCCGGTCACATCCGAGGGGGGTCGGCGGCCATCGCCGGACGGCGGCGGCCGGTCCCCTCACGTCGTGCTGGGGGTGGGGCTCGGCGTCTCCTTGGGGTGCACCACGATGGGCACGCTGGACCTGACGACGCCCGAGCCCTTGATCGCCTGGCCGTCGTGCAGCTTCCAGGTCTCGAGTTGGTAGGTGCCCGGCGGGACGTCGGTCCACTTGTGGTACTGCCAGGTGTTGCAGGCGAACTGCACGGCCTCGCGGCTGGGCCGTACGGCCACCCAGTAGACGGTGGTCCCCTGGGGGCAGCTCTCGTACGACCAGAACTCGACATCCCCCTTGGCGGTCTGCGTCCACCACGGAGAGAAGATCCGGAACGCCATCCGGTCGATCCGGGTCGGGAACCCGTACCCCTTGACCACCTGCGGCGCCCCGGACACCGGCACGGCCAGCAGCGCGGCCGCCGGGCCGGTCCCGCTCTCCGACGGCGTCAACAGCGAGTAGCCGAGCAACAGAGCGGCGATCACGGCAGCGGCGGGAGCCAGGTAACGGGGCCGCCTCCACCAGGGGGCGACCGGCGGCGGCGACGCCACGGCGGGCGCGTCCGGCGGCGCCACGGCGGAGTCGTCCGGCTGAGTCGCGGCGGGATTGTCCGGCTGGATATCGGCGGGGTTGTCCGGCTGGGTCTCGGCGGGCTGTTCGCCGAGTTCCCGCCGGCGTTCGAGCCACGGCTGCGGGTCGTGCCCGCAGGCCCGCACGTAGGCGTCCACGAACTCCTGCGGGGGCAACTCCTTCGGCGTGAGCCGCCGCGAGAGCGTGCTGGGGTGGTACCGCATCCGGCGCCCCAGCTCCTCCAGAGTCAGCGTGCCACGTAACCGCCGCAGATCGTCGACGAACTCCGCGACCGGACCCTCTTCCCGATCGATCGGGTGATCCTTGCGTCCACCTCGCGCCATGCTCTCCTCCGCTGTCGCTGTGCAGTTGTTGCGGTTGTTGCTGCTTTGTTTCCGCAGCTTGCAGGGGGTGTCGAAGGCCTACCGCCTAGGGCAGCATCGGTCCGGGACGATCACCATCCATGATCGCCATCATCTCATCCGCTCCCCCTCAGGAAGGACCCTCATGTCCACGATGTCTGCTTCTGCACGCCTTGCCGCGACGGTGGCTCTGACCTCCGGGCTCGCTCTGACCGGGTCTGTCGTCCACGCCCCCGCCGCCCAGGCCACGACCCAGGCCACGACCCAGGCCGCCACGCAGGGTCTGCCCTGCGCCGGTGAGCGCATCGGCCGCACCGAGATCACCGCCACGAGCGGGGGCGCGCGGATGAAGGGCGCGTTCCTGCACGTCCACCGCAACGGCAGCCGCGTGTGCGCCTTCACCAACACCAGCCTCGCGGCCGAGGACTACGCCAAGTTCATGTCGGTCTCGATCTGGGTGTGCGGGCGCTCCGTCGCCGAGTGCCGTGACTACCAGGACCACCTCGACACCGGCGGCTACCACTACCGGGCCAACGCCGAGAGCCACGTGAAGCGGGGCTTCGTCCGGACCGACGGCGCCACCCTCATCGCCGGCAGCCAGTGCATCCGGGCCTGGGGGCGCGTGGTGTTCACCGACTCGAGCCGCAGGCAGTTCGCCGGGAACGCGAACAGCGCGATCTACTGCTGAGGCCGAGCCCAGCCCCCCACCCCCCGCCGCGCGGCCACGTAAGGACAAGGACAGTGACGGAGAAGTACGGCGAGTACGTGGTGGCCGGCACGCTCGGCTCGGGCGGCCAGGCCGTCGTCCACCTGGGCGTGGGAGCGGACGGCGGGCGGGTGGCCATCAAGGTGCTGCTCGACTCGATGGCCGGGGACCCCGACGCGCTGCGGCGCTTCGAACGCGAAGCCGCCGCCGCGCGCCGGGTGGCGCCGTTCTGCACGGCCAGGGTGCTGCACACCGGGGTGGACGGCGGCCGGCCCTACCTCGTCAGCGAGTACGTCCCCGGCCCCTCCCTGCACTCGCTGGTCAGGACGGACGGCCCGCGCACCGGCAGCGGCCTCGACCGCCTGGCCGTCGCGACCCTGGCGGCTCTCGTGGCCATCCACCGCGCCGGGGTCGTCCATCGCGACCTCAAGCCGTCCAACGTCATCATGGGCCCCGAGGGCCCCGTCGTGATCGACTTCGGGATCGCCAGCGCCACCGGCCACCTGCTCACCCGCAACGCCATGGGCACTCCGGCGTACATGTCCCCCGAGCAGTTCGAGCCGCGCGAGCCGACCCCGGCCACCGACCTGTTCAGCTGGGCCCTCACCATGATCTTCGCGAGCACGGGACGGCAGGCGTTCTCCGGTGACACCGTGCCGGCGCTCATGCACGCCGTCCTGACCACCGAACCCGACCTGACCGGCGTCCCCTCCGGGCTGCTCCCCCTCCTTCGCGACTGCCTCGCCAAGGACCCCGCCGCCCGTCCCACGGCCGCCGCCCTGCTGTCCCGGCTCCTCCACGACAACCCCGGCCTGTCGACCGCCGACGTCCGCCTCTCGCGCGGTCCTGTCCTTGACGGCCTCGGAGCGCCACAAGGCACTGCCGCTCCCCCGGACCCGGCCGTCCGGGCCTCGGTCACCCGCCCGCCCGGCACCGCCCGTCCGTGGTGGAAGACACCCCTCTCCGTGATCCCCGTCGCCGTCGTGATCTCCGCGCTGCTCCTGGTGTACCCGCCGGCGTTCTCCCCGGGGGACGCCGGCGGGAACGGGCCCGCGGCTCCGGCCGGCACCTCTTCACCCCGTGGGACGGGCCCGGCGGCCGTGCCGGTGTCCGGGGCGCCGCAGGTGGTCAAGGGGTATGGGTTCCCGGTCCGGATCGACCGGATGGCGTTCCGGATCTTCTCTCCGTGGTGGACGCAGACGGCCGACGGGGATGTCGAGTTCTGGTCGTACGAGAGCTGCCCCCAGGGGACCACCGTCTACTGGGTGGCCGTACGGCCCAGCCGCGAGGCCGTGCAGTTCGCCTGCAACGCCTGGCAGTACCACAAGTGGACCGACGTCCCGCCGGGCACCTACCAGCTCGACATCTGGAAGGCGCACGACGGCCATGCCATCAAGGGCTCGGGCGTCGTCAAGTCCAGCGCGCCCATCGTGGTGCACCCCAAGACCACCCCGCCGGCCGGCCCCTGACGGGCCGGTCGCCGATACGGCCGGCCGCCACCACTACCCGCGCGGATTCCGGTCACCAGCCCCGATCTCGTCACCGGGCGCAAGACATCAGCAATCTTCGAACGAAGGAGTCAGATACATGTTCTCCAAACTGAGCGCGATGGCCGGCCTGCTCTGCGCCGCACTCCTGCTCACCGCCTGTGGAAGCGGGCTGGGCGCGCTGGAGGGCGCGTGGAAGGGGGAAGCCGACGACTCTCAGGTGACGGTCGAGATCACCGGGGACGGCGCGATCACCACCAGCGCGGACGGTGGCGCCTGCGAGGGCACCGTCAAACCCGCCGACGACGGCTACAAGTTCTTCCTGGACTGCGGCTTCAGCAAGAGCAGCGGGACCCTCACGCTGTCCGATGACGAGGAGACGCTCACCGCCGTCTCCGGTGAGGAGGATCCGCTCGTCCTCTCCCGCGTCGACTAGGACATCCACGCCCACCAGCCGACGGAGGTGTTCCCGCTCCCCTGAGGGTAGGCGCAGGGGTGACCAGGAAGGAGGCTCCCATGGCGGATCAGACGGTACCCGAGCGGATGAACGAGAACGACGTCGTCGACCTGTTGCTCCACCAGCACGACCTGATCAAGGAGCTGTTCGCGGAGGTGGAGGGCGCGCCGCCCGACGCCCGCGGCGAGCCGTTCCAGCGGCTGGTACGGCTGCTCGCCGTCCACGAGACGGCCGAGGAGCAGATCGTCCACCCCTACGCCCGGCGCAAGCTCCCGGGCGGGGAGGCGGTCGTGGACGAGCGGCTGGCCGAGGAGAACGCGGCCAAGGACATGCTCGCCGAGATGGAGAAGGCGGGCGTCGACGACCCGCAGTTCACGGCCAACCTCGCCACGCTGCGCGCGTCGGTGCTGGAACACGCCGCGGCCGAGGAACGTGAGGAGTTCCCCCAGCTGCGCGCCGAGACCAGCGAGGCCGAGCGCAGGACGATGGCCGTGGGAGTGAAGGCGGCCGAGGCGCTGGCGCCCACGCACCCGCACCCCGGCGTCGAGACGGCCACCGAGAACCTGCTGATGGGTCCGCTGGCGGCGGTGAAGGACAGGACGGTCGACGCCATCAGGAAGGCGATGGGCAAGCAGGCCTGACCGGTCCCGGCCTAGCGGGACCTTCTCCACGCGACGGCCCCGGCGATCAGCAGCCCGGCCGCCCCGGCCGCGGCCCACCGGCGCTGGCGGGCCACGCGCCGCTCCACCTCGGCGTACGGGGTGGTCGAGAAGGAGACCAGCTCGTAGCGGGACACGTAGCGGCCCGGCAGCGCCCGCTCCAGGGCGTGCTCGACGCGCTTCTGGGCGAGGAAGACCCGGGAGCCGACCTTGTCGCGCATCTCGACGAAGTTGTCCAGCGCGAGGCGGGCGATGACGTCGGTGTCGGCCTTGCGGCGCTGGAACAGCTCCAGCGCCCTGGCGAAGTCGTCGCCCGTCTCGTCGAGGCACCGGTCGAGCTCGACGCAGTCCTGGAAGCCGCAGTTGGCGCCCTGGCCGTAGAAGGGGACGATGGCGTGGGCCGCGTCGCCGATCAGCCCGACCAGGGTGCCGTTGACAGTCCCGTGCCAGGGGTCGCAGCGCATCGTGACCAGGTGCCCGACCGGGTTGCGGGCGTAGTCGGAGGCCAGGTGCGGCATCACCTCGGCGGCGTCGGGATACTCCTTGCCGAAGAAGGCGCGTACCTTCTCCGGCGTGTCGAGCGCCGCCAGCGCCTCGTGCGGCCAGAACAGCGTGCACGTGAAGGACTTGTCGGGGTTCGGCAGGGCGATCATCATCGACCGGCCGCGCGGCCAGATGTGCAACGCCCCCGGGTCGAAGGCGAACTCCCCCAGTTTGGGGGGAATCGTCAGCTCCTTGTAGCCGTAGTCGAGGTACTGCTGGCTGAAGTCGGTGCCCGGCAGCTGCTGAAGCCTGGCCCTGACCGCGCTGTAGGCGCCGTCGGCGCCGATGACGACCTGCTGGCCCTTCTCGACGATGCCGCCCTCGAACTCCAGCGTGCCGTCCCCGATGCCGGTCAGCCGGTGCCCGAACCTGACCCGCACGCCCTTGTGCGCCTCCGCCGCGTCGAGCAGCTTGCCGTTGAGCGCGCCCCGGCTGATGGAGTTGATCGCGTGCCGCTGGTCGGAGCTGTAGGGCTGGAAGGTGAGGGAGCCGTCGACGGCGTGCATCATCCGGCCCGGCATCGGGATGGCCTCCGCCAGCGCCTCCTCCGCCAGGCCGAGCCTGCGCAGCGCGTCGATGCCGCGCTCGGAGATCGCCAGGTTGATCGACCTGCCGCGCTCGGCGCCCGTCAGCCTGGGGTCGGGGCGACGCTCGTACAGCGTCACCTCGTGGCCTCTCCTGGCGAGAAAACAAGCCAGCAAGCAGCCCACCAGGCCGGCTCCGACGATCGAGACCTCCACGGTCGCTCCCTTCCCTCCCCTCCTTGGTACGGCGCGGCGGCGCGAAACACCAGGACCGGTTCCACGACACGGCACCACACACTCCGGCCGGCACGCCTTTCCCTCGGCGGAACCCCGAAGCCGGGCCCGGCCCCGCGTGCGCTCCTCCGGGAGGGCGGGCACCCCTCCCGGAGGGCGGGCACCTCTCCGGTAAGGCGAGCGCCTCTCCCGGAGGGCGAGCACCTCCGGGAGAGGGTGGGAAGCGGGCGGCCGGTCAGGCGGGCTTCGGCGGCGTGGCCTTGGCCAGGCGTTCGGCGATGGCGAGGGCGGTGGTACGCCAGATGGGGGCGCGCGGCGAGATCACCGCGAAGTGGTCGCCCGACATCTCCATGTAGGTCACCTCGTCCCCGACCGCCTCGGCCGCCCTGGCGTACCTGCGGCTGAAGTCGATCAGGTCGAGGTCGTCGCCCGACCCCTGGACGATGAGCTGCGGCACCCCGAGCGGCAGCCGCAGCAGCGGGCTCGACGCCGCGTACGTCGCCTGCGGCGAGCCGCTGTCGAAACGCGCGTGCCCGCCCAGCGCCGCCGCCACCGCGCCGGAGCTGAGGTGCCGCCGGTCGCCTTCCACCAGGTCGAGCACGCCCGCGAGCGACACCGCCAGCGCCACCTTGGCGTTGTCGGCCGCCGCCCGCAGGGCGAGCTGGGCGCCCGCCGAGTGGCCGACGACCGCGACCCTGTCCAGGTCGAGCCGCGTGCCGGTCAGCGCGGCCGCCACGGTGGGCAAGGCGTCGAGCCCGGCGGCGACGTCGGCGGTCGTGGCCTCCCAGCCGTGCAGGTCGGGGCGGCGGTATTCCAGGTTCCACGCCGCGAGCCCGCGCGCCGCCAGGTCGGCGCAGAGCGCGTCCATCAGGTCGGCCGCCCACACCGAGCGCCAGTAGCCGCCGTGCACGAGGGCCACGACCGGCAGGGGCAGGTCGGCGGTGGCCCTGGCGGGCAGGTACAGGTCGCCCCACTGCTCGGGGTGCGTGCCGTAGGTGAAGCGCCGCGGCCGGTGCCGGTGCCGGTGGACGGCGTGCCTGATGGCCCACACCAGCCCGTCGATCCCCCTGCCCTGGATGTGCGCGGTTCCCTCGAGCTGGCGCACCCGGCTGAAGTCGCACCAGACGACGCCGTCCGCCGTCCCCATGAGTTCGCGCAGTTCCGGCGAGGGCCCGGGGATCGCCACGACGGGGCCGCCCCCCGTACCCGCAAGGAGGGCACGCGCCTCACCGGCGTCACGGGCGTGCCGCAGCGCCCCGCTCACTCCGAGCGCCGAGAACTCCCGCTCGGCCACCTCCCCCAGCAACGCCCAGTCGGCAGCCAGCCCCGGCCCGACGATCACCCGTACGTCCGTCATGAGGCAAGCATGCTGATCGTCCCGCAGGAGTCAAAGCCCATATGGACTTTTATCGACCTTTCTTCGGGATAAGGAGCCAAAGACCGGCCACCACGAGGGAGGGGCGGAGGAGGACACGGGGCGGCTGTCACAGCTCGGCGAGAACGGCCCGCGCGACGTCACCGGTCTCAGGACGAAGCACTGCGTGCCGAACGCGCGGGTGTGAACGCCCAGACGGCCAGCCACACGCTGAGACCCATGATCGTCATGCCGAGCGGCACGTGCAGCGCCGTCACGCCCGAGCCTCCCGTGGCCGACTGGACGAAGCCCAGCAGCAGGATCGCCAGGCCGGCCAGCGCCGGCCAGCCCGGGCCGCGTCCTGGACGCCACACCAGGACGCCGACGATCAGCAGGAGCAGCCCCACGGTATGCACGGCACCGGCGCCCATGCCGTGGAGCGCGCTGCCGCCGCCGCTGAGCAGCTGCCCCGCCGTGACGGCCTGGGCGAGCACGGCGGCGACGTTGAGCAGGGCGAGGATCTTGAAGGGGGTGAGGAATCTGACCATGTGAGCAAGGGTCACGCCGACGGCCGGCGACGGCATCCGCCACGCGTCGTCATCGCGACTACGCCGACGGGTGTACTCGGCCCGGCCCGCCCTCGCCGTACCGCACGCGGCCCTCGCCGAACGGCACGCGGCCCTCGCCCAACGGCACGCGGCCCTCGTCCCGCGACCTGCGGGCCCGCGCCGTTCACCGCCAGAAGGCCCCTGCGCTCACGGCCAGAAGGGCCACGCCGTTCACCGCCAGAAGGCCCCTCCGTTCACGGCCTGAAGGCCCACGCCGCTCACCGCCGGAAGGCCCCTGCGCTCACGGGCTGAAGTAGCGCTCCAGCACCACGGCCACGCCGTCCTCGGCGTTCGACAGCGTGTGGCGCTCGACGGCGGCCAGCACGGTGTGGTGCGAGTTGGCCATCGCGTAGCCGGTGCCCGCGTAGGCGAGTACGGCCAGGTCGTTGGGCATGTCGCCGAAGGCCACCACGCCGGCGGGGTCGATGCCGCGCTCCCGGCAGAGCTCGGCCAGCGCGCCCGCCTTGGTCACCCCGGCCGCGCTGATCTCCAGCAGCCCGCCGCTGCCCGAATAGGTGAGCTCGGCCCTGCCGTCCACGGCGGCGGTCGCCGCGGTGAACATCTCGTCCGCGTGGTGGGCCGGCGACCAGGCCAGCAGCTTGACGACCGGCGCGGGGTCGGCCCACACCGACGCCACCTCCCGGCGGTAGGCGGCGTCATGGGGGACGTGCTTGCCGTACCCGGGCTCGAACAGCACACCGGTGCCCGTCTCGATCGCGAAGGTGAGGCCCGGCAACGCTTCGGCGAGGGACCGCGTGACCGCGCGGGCCTCGGCAGGGTCGAGCGTCCGGGTGGTGAGGGCGCGGCCCGCGGCGACGTCGTAGACGATCGCGCCGTTGCTGCAGATCGCCGTGCCGTCGACGCCGGTCTCCGCCGCGATGCGGGCGATGGAGCGCGGCGGTCTCGCGGTGACGAAGACCACCTCCGCGCCCGCCGTCCTGGCCGCCTCGAGGGCGCGGCGGGTGCGGGGGGTGACGGCACCGGCGGGGTCGAGGAGCGTGCCGTCGAGGTCGGTGGCGATCAGGCGGGGGAGGCTCATGGCGGGGATTATCCGGCACCTCGCCTCAGCGCGGGATCAGGGCCTTGATGTCGGAGAAGACCCGCTCGCAGGCGGGCCCGACCGCGTCGCCTGAGTCCTGGATGAACCCGTGCGCCAGGCCGGGCTCCTGCCGGTGCACGACCTTCACGCCGGCCTCGGCGAGCTTGGCGGCGTAGGCGTCGCCCTCGTCGCGCAGGGCGTCGTTCTCCGCGGTCACCAGCAGCGTGGTCGGCAGGCCGTACAGGTTGGGGGACAGCAGGGGGCTGGCGCCGGGGCGCTGCGCGGGGTCGGGCACCCACTGGGCGACGAACCAGGCCAGAGTGTCGGCGTCCAGCCCGTAGCCGGAGCCCTTGGAGACGATGCTCGGCGAGGAGAGCGTGAGGTCGGTGTTCGGGCACAGCAGCACCTGCAGCGCCGGCATCGCGCAGCCCTCGTCGCGCAACCGCATGCACGCCATCGTGGCCAGGTAGCCGCCCGAGCTGTCGCCGGCGACCGCCACCGGCCTGGTCCAGCGCAGCACCTCGACCGCGTCGTCGAGCGCGGCGGGGCAGGGGTGCTCGGGGGCGAGCCGGTAGTCGACGGCCAGCACCTCGACGTCGCACTCGCGGGCGATCCTCCGGCAGGTCCTGTCGTGGGTTTCCAGGTCGCCGAAGACCCAGCCGCCGCCGTGCAGGTACACCATCAGCGGCCGCGGCCGGTCGGCCGGATGGTAGCGGCGCAGGCGCAGCCCCGACGGACTGGTCAGGTCGACGACCCGGGCAATATCGGGCCCGGGAGGGCGCTGCGGGGCGCGCGTCCTGAGCTCCACCAGTCTTATGTCAGACATAACGGCACATAGTAGGGTTTCCGGATGCCTGAAAAAGCCGGAATCAGCTCCGTGCTGCGATTCACCACCGAGTTGGTCGCCTGGATCGCGACGCCATGGGCACTGGCATCGCACTCCGTGACGCTGGCCGTACTGTCGGTCATCGCGCTCATCGGGCTGCCGACGGTCTTCGCCACCCCCGGCGACAAGCGCCAGGTGATCGTCGCGGTTCCGGGGATCGTGACGATCCTGCTGGTGATCCTGCAGCTGGTCGCCGCCGTGACCGCGGCGTGGGCGGCATGGGCGCGCCCGGTGGCGGTGGTCGTGACGGTGCTGGCCGCCGCGACCGTGGTGACCGAGCTGCCGCGCTGGCGCCGCCTGCTCAGCTGAACTCGTCCCACACCAGCAGGCCCTCCCGCGCCTCCGCCGACTCCTCGAGGGCGCTGCGCACCACGGTCAGCACGATCTCCAGCGCCTGCATCGAGTCGGCGCCCGTGACCTTCCGCTCCCGCTCCCAGCCGCCGAGGCCGTCGATCCGGTAGGGGCAGGACCACTCCCCCGTCGGCTCCTCGTACGGCAGGCCGATCGTCACCGTGACCTCGCCGGGCGGCTCGGTCAGCAGCGTGAGAACACGCTGGGCGATCTCGTACATACCAAGCGATC
This sequence comes from Nonomuraea sp. NPDC003727, assembly GCF_053586935.1. Taxonomy (NCBI): domain Bacteria; kingdom Bacillati; phylum Actinomycetota; class Actinomycetes; order Streptosporangiales; family Streptosporangiaceae; genus Nonomuraea; species Nonomuraea sp. NPDC003727. Next base: position 153,997 of record NZ_JBSFNE010000012.1, on the reverse strand, counting down.
TACCCAGTCGCGCGTACCGCGAAAGTGATCACACGGGTCTTCACGACCATGCTCCTGTCCACGCGCCGGCCCTCATGGTCGAGACTCTTGCCTTGACGCTACGGGCCGTATCGAAGGACTGAATGAGATGTCGCGTGTGCTGGTGACAGGGTTCGAGCCGTTCGGCGGGGAGACGACCAACCCCTCCTACGACGCCGCCGTGCTGGTTCCAGGGGCGACCGCGGTCGAGCTGCCGTGCGTGTTCGCCGACGCGCCGGCGGCGCTGCGGGAGGCGATCGAACGGTACGACCCCGACGTGGTCCTGTGCACGGGACAGGCCGGCGGCCGGGCCGGGATCACGATGGAGAAGGTGGCGATCAACCTCATCGAGGCACGCATCCCCGACAACGCGGGCGCCCGGCCGAGCGGCGTGCCGGTGGTGCCGGGCGGCCCCGACGCCTACCTGTCCAGGCTGCCGGTCAAGGCCATGGTGCGGGCGGTCAGGGCGGAGGGGATCCCGGCCGCCGTCTCCTACACGGCGGGCACGTTCGTGTGCAACCAGGTGGCCTACGAGCTCGCGCACCTGATCGCGACCGAGCGGCCCGGCCTGCGCGGCGGGTTCGTGCACGTGCCGTACGCGCCGCACCAGGTCACCGGCGCCGACCGGCCCAGCATGGACACCGCCACGGTGGCGCGGGCGCTGGGCGTGCTGGTCAAGGCGTCCGACGGCGTCGAGGACGACCTGCCCGAGGGCGCCGTCCAGTAGCGCCGGGGGCGCCGCGCGGTCGCCGAGGCCCTCGGCGACCGCGTCGCGGCGCCCCGGCGTTCGCGCGTGACCCGTCGGCCCAGGCCGGCCCAGGTCCGTCCAGGTCAGCCCAGGGCGGCGTCGATCTCCGCGCGGGTCGGCATCGAGGTGCTGGCACCCTCACGCTGGACCGAGAGCGAGGCCGCCACCGAGGCGAAGCGGAGCGCCTCCTCCGGCGCCCGTCCCTCGGACCTGGCCACCGCCAGCGCGCCGACGAAGGTGTCGCCGGCCGCCGTGGTGTCGACCGCCTTCACCGGCTCGGCGGGGACCCGCAGCCGCGCGCCGTCGCGCGAGCCGTACAGCGCGCCCTCGGCGCCCAGGGTGATCACCGCCTCCGGCACGCGGTCGAGCAGCGCGTCCAGCGCCTTGCCTGGGTCCTCGACCCCGGTGATCGCCGCCGCCTCGTGCTCGTTCGGCACGATCAGCGTCACCGCCGCCAGCAGCTCGTCGGGCAGCGGCTGGGCGGGCGCGGGGGTGAGGATCACCGGCGCGTCGGCGGCCCGCGCCGCCTTCGCGGCGGCGACGACGGCCGCCATCGGCAGCTCGAGCTGCAGCAGCACCGCGGCCGAGCCCGCGATGAGCTCCAGGTCGTCGTCGGACGGCCCGGTCACGGTGCCGTTGGCGCCGGGCACCACGATGATCGAGTTGCCGCCGGAGTCCTCCACCACGATGTGCGCGATGCCGCTCGGCCCCGACACGTGCCGGAGCACGCTGACATCGACGCCCGACTCGACGAGCGTGGAGCGCAGCACCACGCCGAAGGGGTCGTCGCCGACCGCGCCGAGGAAGGCGACGTCCGCGCCCGCGCGGGAGGCGGCGATCGCCTGGTTGGCGCCCTTCCCGCCGGGGATGGTGCGGAAGGAGCGCCCGGTGACCGTTTCTCCGAGTCTGGGCGCCGTGGGCACGTAGGCGACCAGATCCATGTTCACGCTGCCGAAAACCGAGATCATGACACCATCATCCTCTCCGTGCGCCGCGCCAGCTCGCTCAGGGCGATGCCGTCGAAGCCGGTCAGGCTGCTGGCCAGGCTGTCGCGCAGCCGCCACCGGTCCGGCACGCCCCCGTTGAGCGCGCCGGCGATCGAGCCGGCCGTGGCGCCGGCCGAGTCGGTGTCCCAGCCGCCCGCCACGGCCCCCGCGATCGTGGCGGTGAAGTCGCCGTCGGCGTGCACGAGCGTGGCCGCGACCAGGGCGGCGTTGTTGATCGTGTGCACCCAGTGCAGGTGCCCGTGCCGCTCGTACAGGCGGTCGACGACCTGCTCGAAGTCGTCCAGGCGGGCGGCGTCCGCGACGGCCTGCCGTACGGCCTCGGCCAGCCTGGAGCGGGGCGGGACCACGGACAGGCCCGCCTCGACGACCTCCTCGACCGAGCCGGCCACCATCGACTGGGCGCACATGGCGGCCACGAACATCGCGCCGTAGACGCCGTTGGCGGTGTGGGTGAGCCTGGCGTCGCGCCAGGCGTACTCGGCCGCCGTGGCGGGGTCGCCCGGGTTGACCCAGCCGTACAGGTCGGTCCTGATCAGCGCGCCGATCCACTCCCGGAACGGGTTGCGGTAGGTCGCGGTGGTCGGCGGTTCCAGGCCCGCCAGCAGGTTGCGGTAGGCGACGCGCTCGGCGGTGAACGTCCGCCCGGCGGGCAGCTCGTCCAGCCACAGCGTGGCCACGTCGTCGGTGGTGAAGCCGCGGCCGTGCCGTTCCAGCACCGACAGGGCCAGCAGCGGATAGTTGAGGTCGTCGTCCTCGGGGACGCCGTCGACGTTCTCGGCCAGCGAGTTGACCGCGCTGCGCCGGTTCCACGGCCAGCGCCGGTTGATCTCGGCGGGCAGCCCGGCGGCGGTGAACCAGCCGCGGATCGGCCAGTTGCCCGTCGCCTCGGCGATGGCCCTGACACCCTCGCGCGGGATCTTCTCCACCGGTTTGCCGAGCACGCACCCGGCGGCCCTGCCGAGCCACGCCCCGAGCATCCTGCCGGGCACGGGTGACGCCGCCGCCGCGCGGGCGGCGGGCCAGCCGGGGCACCGGGCGACGATCTCGGCCAGGTCGGTGGGCTCGTCCAGCGGCGACTCCCGCGCGGCCAGCTCGTCCAGCAGCTCCTCGGCCAGCCCGCGCAGCGCCAGCGCGTCGGGCGAGGAGGCGCCCGCGCGGGGCGGCGCGTCGTGGCCGCCCGCCGCGTGCCAGCGCGCCGTGATGTCGGCCACGTCGCGGCCGTCCTCGGCGGCCTGGCGGAGCTCGTGCCCCACCAGGTCCTCGGGCTGCACCCAGGTGAGCCTGATCACTGGCCGGCCAGCTCGGCGAAGGCGGCCTCGTGGGCGCGGCGCCGCTCCAGGTCGTCGCGGTGGATCCGCCGCGTCACCCCGGCCAGCGCCAGTCCGGGTGCCACCAGGTCGGTACGGCTGGCCGTACCGACCTGGTCGACCCACGCGGACGGCACGCAGGACAGCCCGCCGAGCGCCCCCGCCAGCGCCCCGCCCATGGAGGCGATGGAGTCGGCGTCGCGCCCGTAGTTGACGCCGCCGAGCACGGTGTCGCGGTAGTCACCCTTGGCGATCAGCAGGAACGCCAGCGCCAGGGGCAGTTCCTCGATGCTGTGCACCCGGGACGGCCGCCGGGCGCCGAGCCCCTGGTCGCGGTAGGTGTCGGCGACCGTGTCGTAGGGACGCATGGCCGCGCGCAGCCCCTCGAAGGAACCCTCCCAGTGCCCGAAGTCGCGCGCCCGCGAGCACACGGCCTCGATGGCGGCCCTGGTGCCGTCCTTGGCCAGCCGGGACGCCACGGCCACCACCGAGTCGGCCGTCGCGCCCGGCCGCATGGCCTCGGCGACCGCCGCCGCCATGACCCCGGCGGCCTCGCGCCCGTAGGAGGACTGGTGCGCCCCGGTCAGGTCGATCGCCTCGGCGTAGGCCGCGTCGGGGTCGCCGGCGTTGACCACGCCGACCGGCGCGACGTACATCGCGGCGCCGCAGTTGACGATGTTGCCGGTGCCGGCCTCGCGCGGGTCGACGTGACCGTAGTGCAGCCGCGCCACGATCCACTTCTCGGCCAGGAAGACCCGCTGCAGCGGCAGCGCCTCTGCCTCCAGCTCGGGGATCCACCGCTTCTCGGCCATCATCTCCGGCACCATGTGCTCGGCCATCGCGTAGGCGTCGAGGTGCCCGGCGGTCTTCTCGTAGACGCGGATCAGCGCGTGGGTCATCAGGGTGTCGTCGGTGATGTGGCCGTCGCCCTTGTGGTAGGGCGCGATCGGCCGGGCGTTGCGCCAGTCGGTGTTGAACGGCGGGACGACACCCTCGACCGTTCCTCCGTAACGCTGGGTGATCTGCTCGGGCGTCCAGCCTTCGGTGGCGCCGCCGAGGGCGTCACCGACCGCCGCTCCCGCCACGCACCCAGTGGCCTTGTCCTCCAGCGGCGTCATGCGATTCCCTCCGAGATATCAACGAGATCCCTGCCCGCCAGTTCGGGCAGGCAGCATCCGGCCAGCCTGCGCGCCGAGGCGGCCCATGCCTGCGGCACCGCCGAAAGACCGCCGCAGGCGCCGGTGAGCGCCCCGGTCAGCGCGGGCGCCGAGTCGGCCACCGCGGCCAGGCACGCCGCGGCCGGCACGGCCTCGGCGAGCGACCCGCCCGCCACCTCGGCCAGCGCCAGCGCTATCGGCACGGTCACCGCGGCCGCGACGGCGTAGCTGTAGACGTGGTCGACGAGCGCGGCGTCGAGCGCGGGCACCGCGGCGAAGGCGCCTCCCGCCTCGCGGGCCACCCGCAGCGCCGTCCTGGCGTTGTGGCCGATCGCGGTGTCTTCGGGCAGTTCGGCCAGCGCCGCCTCGACCGCCGTGGCGGCCGGTGCGCCGGTGACGGCGGCCGCCACCGCCGCGGCCATCGCCCTGGCCCCGAGCACGCCGTCGCCGGCGTTGGTGACGTGCGCGTCGGCCGTGGGATCACGCCCCGTGACCCCGAACGCGACGGCCCGCACGGCGGCCGCGTCGTCGAAGAAGTGCGGGTTGTCGTGCCCGCTGGCGGGCGGCTCGAGGCCGCGCCGCAGGTTGTCCAGCGCGCTCGCCACCGAGACGCGGGCCCGCAGGTCGTCGCGCCCGGCCAGGTCGAGGAAGGCCCCGGCCCGGTCCTGCGCGATGGTCAGCGCGGTCCACGCCAGCCACTCGGCGTCGTCGGACGGCCCGACGGCCAGCGGCGCGGTCGGCTGGTTGAGCGCGAACGGCACCGGCAGCGTGGTGACCCCGCGCTCCTCGGCGAAGGCGTCGAGCTCGCGATGCAGCCGCCTGCTCCACGGCGCGTGCAGCGCGGCGCGATGCCGGGCCGCCGGCCAGCCCGCCGCGTCGCCCACGGCCAGGCCGACGAACGCGCCTGTGATCCTGTCCCCCGACATGTGGTCTCTACAGTCCTCTCGCCCACTCGTCCTCGGCCGGTCCTCTCGCCAGCTCGTCCGCGACGTCGAGCACGTGCCTGCCCGCCACGACCGGCAGGCACTTGCCGGTGGCGGGGCCGACGCGCTCGGCCCATCTGCCCGGCACCCCGCCCTCGCCGCGCCCAGCGCCCGCCAGCGCGCCGGCGATGGCGCCGATGGTGTCGGCGTCGCGGCCCAGGCTGACCGCGTAGGTCACCGACTCCTCCACCTCGCCGTCACCGTGCAGGTAGGCGGCGAACGCCAGCGCCACGGCCTCGGGCGCCAGGTCGGTCCACGGGTAGTGCCTCATGACCACGGCCTCGTGCAGCCGCTCGGGCGAGTCCCTGAGCGGGCGCGCCCTGGTGACGGCACGGGCGGTCCACGAGTCGGCGGGGATCGCGGCCAGCCCGGCCTCGACCGCCTCCTCCGCCGTGGCCCCCGTCATCGCGACGGCCACGGCCGCGGCGACCGCCATGCCGCCGTTGATGCCCTCCCCGTCGGCGCTGACCAGGCCGTCCTGCTCGACCAGCCGGGCCGCCTCCGCCGGATCACCCGGGCAGAAGACACCGTACGGCGCCGCCCGCATCGCCAGGCCGTCCGACCAGCCGTGCGCGTGGACCTTGCCGGTCAGCGGCGGTTCGAGACCGCGCCGCAGCGCCTGGACGGTGCCGAGCTCGGAGAAGCCCGCGCCCCTCATCGGGCCGAGCACCGAGGGGATGATCTCACTGCGGTAGGCGGCGGCGACGTCGACGCTGGTCAGCTCGTGGCCGTGCCGTACGAGCAGCGACGCGGCGAAGATGGCGTACTCGGTGTCGTCGGTGCCGCCGCCCTCGATCTCGGTGAGCCTGCCCCACCTGGCGGCGATCTCGGCCGGTTCCATGTTCTCGGCGGGCGCGCCGAGGGCGTCGCCGGCCGCCAGGCCGAGCAGGCACCCCCGGGCGCGATCCTGCGTCAAGGTCACGAGGAGTACCGCTCCAGCACCTCGTTGCCCTCCTCGACCAGCTTGGCCGCCGCCTCGTCGAGGGAGATCTTGTTGGCGTAGTACTGCTGCAGGGTGGGGGTGGCCACCTTGCTCTTCCACTCGTCGAAGCCGTTGACCTTCAGGAACGGCGCGACGACCAGGTTCTTGGCCGAGGCGGTGGCCACGTCCCAGCCGTTCTCCTGGGTGGTCATCGACGGGTCGGCGGCGGCCTGCTGCGAGGTGGGCAGCAGCCAGTCGCCCTTGGCGAGCTTGGCCTGGTTGGTGCCGTTCAGGAAGAAGGAGATGAACTTCAGCGCCTGGTCGGAGTGCTTGCTGTCGGCCGAGACGGACAAGGTCTGGGAGACCGCGCCCTGCTCGGAGGTGGTGCCCTTCAGCGGGGGCAGCGTGACCCACTCGAAGTCCTTGGGAGCCTGCTCGGCGACCTGCTGGCGCAGGTAGACGCCGGCGGGCAGCAGCGCGAACTTGCCGGCGTAGAAGGCGGGCAGCGGGTCGGCGCTGCCCTGGCCGAGCGCGGCGGGGTCGGCCGACTTGTCCTTCCAGAGCTGGTCGTGGATGCGCTGCAGCACCTCCTTCTCCTCCGGGCCGACCTTGACGGTGGTCTTGCCGTCGGCGCCGGTCTGGAAGAAGGTGCCGCCGTAGTTGAGCGCCAGGTTCAGCGTCTTGTTGACCGGGGACTTCATCGGCCAGGCCACACCGAAGCCGCCGTCCTTGGTCAGCTTCTTGCTGACCTCGGCGAACTCGTCCCACGTCCAGGGGTTGTCGGGCGTGGGGATGCGGACCTTGGCCGCGTCGAGCAGCTTCTTGTTGGCGATGATGACCTGCGACTCCTGCAGGAACGGCACGCCGTACACACCTTCGGTGCCCTTGCCGTCCTTGAAGGTCACGGTGTCCCACGCCTTCTGCGGGATGTCGCTCTTCAGCTCGGCGGGCAGCTTGTCCTTCAGGTCCAGCAGGTAGCCGTCGGCGGCGAAGCCGGACAGCGCGGGAGAGTCGTCGTGGATCACGTCAGGGGCGGTGCCGCCGGAGAACTGCGTGACCAGTTGGTCGTTGACGTTGTCCCAGCTGCCCTGCACGTAGGTGACCTGGATGTCGGGGTTGGCCTTGTTCCACTCCTCGACGAGCTCCTTGTTCGCCGCGAGCGACTCCTTCTGCCAGGCCAGGCTGAGGAAGTTGATCTTCACGGGCTCGCCGCCGGGCTTGGCGGACTCGGCGGCGCCGCCGCCACCCCCGCCGCCGCCACCGCACGCGGCCGCCATGGTCACGATGGCCGCAGCCGCCAAAGCGGACTTGATACGCATAAGAGCCTCCTAGCCCTTGACCGCTCCGGCCATGAGGCCGGACCTCAGCCGTCGCTGGATGATTGCGAAGAAGATCAGGCTCGGGATCGTCGCCATGAGCGACGCCGCGGCGAGCGGGCCGAGCCTGGCCACTCCCTCGGGTCCGGTGAACCGGACCAGGGTGAGCGGCAGGGTCATCACGTCGGGGTCCTGGAGGATCACGAGCGCGAAGAGGAACTCGTTCCATGAGGAGATGAACGAGAACAGCAGCGTCGCCACGACCCCGGGGGCCAGCAGCGGCGCCACCACGGTGGCGATGGTGCGCATGCGTCCCGCGCCGTCGACGGAGGCGGCCTCCTCCAGCTCGGGCGGTACGGCACGCACGTAGCCCTGCAGCATCCACAGCGCGAACGGCAGCGTGAACGTGACGTGCACGATCACCAGGCCGGGCAGCGTGTTCACCAGCTGCAGCTCCCGCAGCACCATGAAGAGCGGGATGATGATCAGGATGAACGGGAAGACCTGGCTGACCAGCACCCAGCCGAGCGCGATCCGGTTGACCAGGCTCCGGTGGCGGGCCATCGCGTAGGCGGCCGGCAGCGAGATCAGCACGGTGATCACGCTGGTGAAGACCGCCACGACCAGGCTCCTGCCGGCGGCGCCGAGCAGGTCCTGCTCGCCGAAGGCGTCGGAGAAGTTGGCCAGGGTCGGGTCGCGGGGGATCCAGGTGGGGTCGAGGCCGGCCATCTCCTGCGGCGTCTTGAGCGCCGTGGACAGCAGCCAGACCAGGGGGAAGGCCAGGAAGAGGATGTAGGCCAGGAGCGCCAGATATTTCGGGGCCTGCTTCACTTCGTCTCCCTCATCTGGCGCCACAGGTACAGCCCCAGCACCGCCAGCACGACGATCACCATCGCGACGCCGAGCATGGAGGCGTAGCCGAAGAAGCGGTACCGGAAGGCCTCCTCGTAGGCGAAGAGCATCGGCAGCCGCGTCTGGCCGCCCGGTCCGCCGGCGGTGAGCACGTAGACCAGGCCGAACTGGTTGATGTTCCACACGAAGTCGAGCGAGGTGATGGCCACGATGACCGGCCTGAGCTGCGGCAGCGTGATGTTCCAGAACCGCCGCCAGCGGCCCGCGCCGTCCACCTCGACCGCCTCGTACAGCTCCTTGGGGATGCTCTGCAGGCCGGCCAGCAGCACGACGGTGGTCTGCGGCATGCCCGTCCAGACGCCGACCACGATGATGGCCGGCAGCGCGAGCGAGAAGTCGGCCAGCCAGTCGATGTGCGTGCCGAGCATCGCGTTCAGGATGCCGGCGTCGGGGTGGTAGACCAGCTTCCACATCAGGCCGATGACCACGGGCGGCATCGCCCACGGCACCACGGCCAGCACCCTGGCCACGCCCCTGAAGCGCAGGTTCTGGTTGAGCAGCAGCGCCAGGCCCAGCGCGGCCAGGAACTGCAGCACGGTCACCGAGACGGCCCAGATCATGCCGATCCGGAACGAGGACCAGAACTTCTCGTCGGTCAGCAGCTGGCCGAGGTTCTCCAGGCCGGTGAACTCGATGTCCCTGTTCCTGCCGGCCCGCGCGTCGGTGAAGGCGAGGCTGATGCCGTACAGCAGGGGCCCGAGGCTGAACAGCAGCACCGGCACCAGCGCGGGGAGCATCAGCAGCAGCGTCTCGCGGCCCTGCCGCGAGCGGACCTTGCGGCGCGGGCGCGGCGAGGTGTGCGGGGGTCTGGTCGCGACCGCCGTCATGGTGTGCCTCCCTGCGGGTCCGATGCGGCGTCGGCGGGCCGCGTGGCGGGGAGCGCCCGGACCGGCGGGACCGGTCCTCCCGCCGCGCCCTGTCCGACGGTGGAGGCCCGGACGGCGAGCACGGGCGGCACCGTGACCAGCCGCGGCTCCCTGCCGGTGTCCTTGAGGCGGTCGAGCATCAGCTCGGCGGCCGCCTTGCCGCGCTCGGCCGATCCGAGCGAGACGCTCGTGAGCGACGGCCACGAGGCCGCGGCCAGGTCGGTGTCGTCCATGCCGACCACCGCCACGTCCTCCGGCACCCGCAGGCCCCCCGCCCGCAGCACGTCGAGCGCGCCCAGCGCGATCAGGTCGTTGGCGCACATCAGCGCGTCCACGCCGGCCGCGCGCTCGAGCAGCGCGCGTGCCGCGCGCGCTCCCGCCGCCCGGTAGAAGTCGCCCACCTCGACGATCCCCTCGTCGTACGGCAGGCCGCGCTCCTTCAGCGCCTCCCGGTAGGCCGCGGCGCGCGCCGCGCCCGGCACGGTGTCGAGCGGGCCGTTGAGGAATCCGATCCGGCGCCGGCCGAGCGCGTGGAGATGGTCGATGGCGAGCCTGACGCCGGTGCGCGAGTCGGCCCTGACGTTGTCGACCCGCGTGCCGTCCGGCACCGAGCCGATGATGACGACGGGCGCCCGGGCGGCCGCGATCATCTTCAGGTGCTCGTCGGTGACGCGCAGCGGGCTCATGATCAGCCCGTCGACGTAGCGCTCGCCGAGGCTGTGCAGCACGTCGATCTCGTCGGCCACGATGGCGTCGGTGGAGTGCAGGACCAGCCGGTAGCCCGCCGCCTTCAGCACCGGCTGGATCTGGCGCACCATCGCCAGGTAGACGGGGTTGCCGATGTCGGCCATGGCGAAGGCGATCTGGTGGGTGCGGCGCGACTTGAGGCTCCGGGCCACGGCGTTGCGCACGTAGCCGAGCTCTTCGGCGGCGGTCAGCACCCTGCGGACGGTCTCCTCACGGGTGGGCAGGCCGTTGAGCACACGGGAGACGGAGGCGATCGACACCCCGGCGCGCTCGGCGATCGTGGTGATCGTGGGTCCTTCGCCCAACGCTTGACCTCCCTGGGAACTGAAAACGTTTACAGTACGTTTACTGTAAACGTTTACGGGGCTGGGCTCATGAAACATGCCGGTAACGTCGAGGGTCAAGTCACGATCACATAACGCCAGGTCAGCGCGGTCTCGCGGGGCGGACCGGTCCAATGGGCGAAAGATCGTTCTGGTCGGGAAACGTTTACCAACCAGCCATCCGCGATCACTCGTCTGGACAACCATGATCCTTACGTTTGCGGCGTTTGTGCACATCCCCCCTCATCGCATGCGGAAGGACATTCATGCGGATCGGCACTCGTGCACTCGCCGTCATCGTGACGGCATGTCTGGCCATCACCTCGGCCGGGCTGTCCGGAGTCCCGGCGTTCGCGGCGGACGACCCCGCCCTCGCCGCCCTCACCCAGGTCGTCCCAGAGATCGTCGAGGAGGCCAGGACCACGCCGCCCACGGAGATCCCCGAGGGCAACACCCAGCGGCCCTTCGCGGCCTCCACCGCCACCGACACCGCGCTGACGGCGACCGTGAGCGACTCCGACATCGGCATCGGCACCCCCGACGCGCAGGGCACCGGCAACCAGCCGCTGCCGGGCCTGGTCACCTACGCCGCCAAGCAGCCCGGCGTCGCCTTCGCCCACAACCGCACCGGCCAGGTGGCCCGCGTGCTGACCGTGATCAAGGACTCCTCGGCGCCGACCGAGTACCGCTTCCCGATCAGCGCGCCGGAGAACAGCACGCTGGAACTCGACGAGGACGGCCAGACGGTACTGATCTACAACGAGGAGGTCTACCTCGGCGAGATCGACGCCCCCTGGGCCAAGGACGCCAACGGCAACCCGGTCCCGACGGCCTACCGGGTCGAGGGCATGACGCTGGTCCAGACCGTCCAGCACGCGGGCGCCGCCTACCCCGTGGTCGCCGACCCCGCCCTGAAGCTGCAGTGCACCTGGTGGAAGGCGATGTGCCGGGTCATCTTCTCGCGCACGCTCACCAAGAAGATCCACAACGCCTGGCTGTACGGCGGCGCGGCCGCCGCCGCCGAGGTCCTCAAGTACGCCTGCGACAAGATCAAGGAGGCGCGGGCCAAGCTGATCTGCAAGGTGGCGGTCGTGACCGGCATCGCCTCGTTCATCTACAAGATCCGCGAAGCGGCCCAGAAGAACCAGTGCTTCGCCATCCGGGCGCAATGGCCGGGGCCGATCCTCTGGGGTGAGGTACGCAAGCAGAGCTGCTCGACCAGGTAGCCCTCTCTCCTCCGCTCTCCACCGACGCCCCCGTCACCGCGACGGGGGCGTCGCCCTACGTCCGCTTCCGGAGCACCCATGCCTGCCATCACGCTGCGGGCGGTCGCCTGCGGTCTCGCGATGATCGTCCTCCCCCTGGTCCCCTCCGCTCCCTCGGCCGCCGCGGCGGCCGAACCGCCCGCGCCCGTGACCACCCCGCCCCACGCGTCCCCGGCGTCGTCACCCGCATCCCCCGCCCCGGCCGCCACCACGACCGGGACAGCGGCCGGGACAGCGGCCGGGACGGCGCCCGACGAGGCCTCCGCCCGGCTCACCGCGCGCCTGACCGGCCGGCGGGTGGAGATCGAGTCCGCCCGCACGGAGACCACCACCACCTACGCCAACCCCGACGGCTCGATGACCGTCGACAGCTTCGCCGGACCGATCAGGTTCCGCCGCGACGGAGCCTGGGCGCCCGTCGACATCAGGCTCGCCGCCGACGCCACCGGCCGCATCGCGGCCCGCGGCCACCGGCGCGGACTCACGCTGGGCGTCGGCGGCGGCGACCTCATCACCGTGGGCGAGGGAGAGTCCAGAGTCTCCATGCGGTGGAAGGGCGCGCTGCCCACGCCCCGGCTGCACGGCGAGAGCGCCACGTATCCGGAGGTGCTGCCCGGCGCCGACCTGGTCGTCAGCGCCACCAGGACGGGCGCCGAGCAGTTCCTGCTGCTCAAGCGGCGGCCCACCACCCCGCTGCGGTACACGCTGCGGCTCGGGGCGCCCGGCATGACGGCCCGCCGGGCGGGCGACGGCGGCGTCGAGCTGGTGGACCGCAAGGGCGAGGTCGCCGTCACCATCCCCGCCCCGGTCATGTGGGACGCGCGGGTGCACCCGGTCTCCGGCGACCACCTGAACCGGGCGCCGGTGGCCATGACGCTGTCGGGCCAGGACCTCGTCCTGACCCCCGACCCCGCCTTCCTCGACGACCCGGCCACGCGGTACCCGGTCACCGTCGACCCCTCGCTCAACCTGGGCCAGGTCTTCGACACCTTCGTCCAGGAGGGCTACGGCACCGACCAGTCCGGCGCGACCGAACTCAAGATCGGCGACAACGGCGGCGGCCAGGTGGCCAGGTCGTTCATCACCTGGAAGACGCCCGGCATCGCGGGCAAGAAGATCCTCTCGGCGTCGCTGAAGCTGTGGAACCACCACTCCTGGTCCTGCAACGCCAGGACGTGGGAGGTCTGGTCGGCCAACCGCGCCGCCACCTCCTCCCGCTGGCCGGGGCCCACCATGGTCGCCCGCTACGCCACCTCGACGGAGACCAAGGGCTGGGGCAGCGGCTGCGCCGACGGCTGGGTGAGCGCCAACGTCACCTCCCTGGTGCAGATGTGGGCGGACAAGGCGTGGACGGAGTCGGGGATGGGCCTGCGGGCCGCCGACGAGGCCGACGAGTACGCCTGGAAGCGCTTCAACTCGGGCAACGCCTCCTCGGGCGTGCCGTACATCTCGGTGACCTACAACTCCTACCCCGACACGCCCCTGTCGACGTGGGTCTCGCCCTACACCGACAACGCGGGCACGCGATGGACCAACACCCTGACGCCGCAGTTGCGCAACCACGTGCGCGACCCCGACCAGGGCAACGTGCGCGGCCTGTTCGACGTCTATGACGGCGCCACCCTGGTCGTCGACAACCTCTGGGGCGGCTACGTGGCCAGCAACGGCTTCTCCGCCGCCGGCGTGCCCGCCGGCAAGCTGGTCCACGGCAGGTCCTACACGATCCGCTCCTGGGCCAACGACGGCGCCCTGTCGTCCAAGGCGTACCAGAGCGCCACGTTCGCCGTCGACACCGTCAAGCCGCCCGCTCCCCGGGTGACCTCGGCGGACTACCCCGCCGACGGCGGGTGGCACGGCGACGCCGGCAAGCCGGGCACCTTCACCCTGACGCCCGCCGACGCCGACTCCGCCCAGCTCGCCTACCGGCTCGACGGCGGCGCCGTGACCTCGGTGCCGACCACGGGTGCGGCCGTCAGCGTGAAGGTGACGCCGCCGTCCACCGGGGCGCACACGCTCAGCGTCTACACCGTGGACAAGGCGGGCAACGCCTCCCCCACGACCGCCTACACCTTCAACGTGGGCGCCGGCACCGCCGTGGCGGTGCTCACCTCTCCGGAGGACGGCGGCCGGACGACGGGCAGGCTGGCGCTGGCGGTCTCGGGCACCGGCTTCACCCAGGCCACCTTCCAGTACCGCAGAGCCGAGGCGGACACCTGGTCCGACATCCCCGTCGCCCACGTCGTCGGCGCCGACGGCAAGCCGCTGACCGCCTGGCCGGTGGCCGCCCCCGGCCGCCTGTCCGGCCTGGTCTGGGACGTGGGAACGCAGCTCGGCGACGCCGCCGTCCAGGTCCGCGCGGTGGTCTTCGGCAACGCCGCGGCCAGCGAGCCGGTCACCGTCGTCTCCGACCGGTCCGCCTCGACGGCCGCCCGCGCGCAGGTCGGTCCCGGCGAGGTCAACCTGCTGACCGGCGCCTACCGGCTGCGCGCCGCCGAGGGCGGCCCGTTCGGTCTGACCGTCGCCAGGTCGTACGGCTCGCGAGGCGGGGGCGGCCCGCTCGCCCCCTTCGGCAAGGAATGGCCGCTGGCCATCGCCTCCCTGCGGGAGACCTCACCCACCTCGGTCGAAGTGATCACAGAGGAGGGCCGGCCGGTCCAGTTCACCAGGGCGGGCGACGTCTGGCGGCCCGAGCTCGGCGCCGAGGACCTCACGCTCACCGGCTCCTACACCCTCACCGACTCCCGGGGCCGCACGACCGTCTTCGCCAGGCACGGCACGCTGTTCCTGCCGGCCGAGCACGGCTACGAGACGGTGGGCGACCAGGTCAGGCCGACCTCGATCGCCCAGGCGGGACGCCAGCTCGACCTGGCCTACGGCACCGACGGCCGGGCCGCCACGCTCAGCTTCAACGGCGTGGTCATCGCCCGGTACGCCTACGACGCCGCGGGCCGGCTGGCCGAGGTGTGGGACCCGCGCATCAGCCCTCCCCTCAAGACCCTGTACGGCTACGACGCCGCCGGCCGCCTGACCTCGATCACCCCGCCCGGTGAGCTGCCCTGGACGCCGCGGTACGACGCCGACGGCCGCCTGCTGTCGGTCACCCGCGCCACGCTCAGGCCCGGCACCGCCGACCAGGTGGCCGGGCAGGCCACCACCACCGTCGTGTACGGCGTGCCGCTCGATCGGGCCGCGGGCGGCCCCGCCGACGTGACGGCCAAGGAGGTCACCGCCTGGGGCCAGAAGAAGGCGCCCACCACCGCCACCGCGCTGCTCCCGCCCGACCAGCCGCCCGGCTCGTGGACCAGGGCCACGGTCACCTACCTGGACGAGGCGGGCCGCGCCGTCAACACCCTGGCGCCGGGCGGGCGCCTCGGCGCGGCCGAGTACGACCGCTTCGGGCATCTGGTCCGCGCCCTCACCCCTGGCAACAGGGAGCTGTCGCAGCGGCCCGACACCGACTACCGCCTCGGCGAGCTGGGCATCTCCGGCTACACCCCCGCCGAGCGCGCCGAGCTGCTGTCCACCCGCGTCGGCTACGACCAGACCGGGCGCAGGAAGCTGGAGGAGCTCGACCCGGTCCACATCGTCAACCTCGAGGCCGAGATCAGCGAGGACCTGCCCGCCGGCTTCGCCATCGGGGCCAGGACGCACGCCGTGTTCACCTACGACGAGCAGCGGCCCGCCGACGCAGCCGCCAGGGATCTGCCCACCACGGTCAGGAAGGGAGCCAGGATCGTCGGCAGGGAGTCCATGCCGGACGCCGACGTGCGCACCACCGCCACCGGCTACGACTGGACCACCGCGCTGCCGGTGCGGACCGTCCTCGACCCCGGCGGCCTGGCCGTCACCAGGACCGTCGACCGGCCCGTGCCCTACACCGCGGGCGGCACCGGCGTGTGCGGCGGCCGTCCCGAATGGGCGGGGCTGGCCTGCAAGGACGGCGACAAGATCGTCACCTACACCGCGATGGGCGAGGTCGACACGATCACCGAGGGCGGCGCCGTCACCGTCATCGGGCGCGACGACGCCGGACGGCCCGTCACGATCGGATCGCGAGAGCTCGGCTACGACCCGGCCACCGGCAGGGTGGTCGAGCGCGGGCAGGCGGGCGCGAAGGCCGTCTCCGCCTACGACCGGCTCGGGCGCCTCATCTCGCACACCGACGCCGACGGGGCCGTCACCCGCACCGAGTACGACGATCTCGGCCGCCCGGCCAAGGTCAGCGACTCGGCGCCGTCGACCACCGTCTACGCCTACGACCACGCCGTCGAGCCGCGCGGCCTGCTCACCTCGGTCACCGACTCGGTGGCCGGCGTCTTCACCGCCCGCTACGACGACGACGGCCGCGTGGTGGCCGGCGAGCTGCCCGGTGGCCTGCGGCTGGCGGCGGTGTACGACGAGATCGGCCAGCCGTTCGCCCGGGTCTACACCCGTGACGGCGTGGACGGCCCCGTGCTGATCGACCAGGCCGGCCTGTCCGTGCACGGGCAGCCGGTGCTCCAGCTACGCACCGACACGATGACCGACCGCACGCTCGGCTACGACAGGGCGGGCCGGCCGACCTCGGTGCAGGAGATCGCCTTCCCGGTGTGCTCGCTGCGCCGCTACGCCTACGACGGGCAGGGCAACCGCACCCGGATGGCGGTGCAGAGTTCCGAGGAGGAGTGCCCGCAGGCCGACGACGCGGCCGCCACGATCACCGGCTACACCTACGCCGACGGCCGGCTGACCGGCGACGGTTACGGCTACGACGGGCTCGGCCGGACGACGGCGCTGCCCGGCGGCAGGACCGTGGACTACGCCGACGACGGCGCCCCGTCGAAGGTGACGGCCGGCGACCAGGCCCTCGCCTGGGCGCGCGACCCCATGGGCAGGGTCAGGTCGGAGACGGCGGAGACGGGCGCGGTGACCGTGCACCACTACGGCTCCGACGGCGAGTCGCCGCGCTGGCTGACCGAGGGCGGGGCGATGGTGCGGACCGTCGCCGGGATCGGCGGCGAACTGGCGGCGCTGACCTCGGCGACCGGCGCGGTCCGCGTGCAGCTGACCACGCTGCACGGTGACGTCGGCACCGAGCTCGACCTCGATTCGGGGGCGGCGACGGTGCTGGGCTTCGACGAGTTCGGCGTGGCCACCCGGCCACGCAGGTACGGCTGGCTCGGCGCCCGGTTCGTCTCCGGCGTTCCTGGCGGCCTGCTGCTGATCGGCACCCGCCTGTACGACCCGGCGCTCGGCCGCTTCCTGCAGTCGCCCTACGTGGGGTGAGCCGCCTGGGCCCCGCGCGCCGGCAGCGGCGCGCGGGGCCCGCGGGCCGCTCAGGACGAGGTCAGGTAGCGCTCGGCCAGCTCGCAGGTCCCGCGCGTGTAGCCGGCGCCGAGCTCTCGGGCGAGGTCCACGCCCTGGTGCGACCCGATCCACGCCACCAGCAGGAGCCTTCTGAACAGGATGAACGTCCAGATCTCGCGCTCGTCCGCCGCGTCGAACGGCTCCTCGCCGCGGTAGCCGTCCAGCCACGAGTCGATCAGCTCGGGCACCACCGGCTCGTGCTCGATGAAGCTGAGGGCGGCGGCCAGGTCGTAGACGTGCCAGCCGAACCCGCAGTCGTCGAAGTCGATCACGCTGGGTTCGGGGCCGCCGTCGTCGAGCAGGTTGGCCAGGCGCATGTCGGCGTGGATCAGCCCGAACCGCTCGGGCGGCTGCCCGTAGCGGCCGACGCGCTCGCGCAGCCGATGCTCCAGCCGCCGCAGCAGGGCGCGGGCCTCGCCGTCGACGCCGACGCCGTCCTGCCATCGTCCCCATCTGGCGTGGGCGCCGAACGCGGCCTCCCAGTCCCACGCGAACCTGGTGAAGCCGTCGGGCCGCCGCCACCGTACGGCGTGCCGATGCATGCGCGCGGTCACCGCGCCGAGCTGCTTGAACCCGTCGACCAGGCGTTCCTGCCGCGGCTCGGTGCCCGGCAGGAACGCGAACATCACGGCGTTCCTGCCGCCCACCTGGACCACCCGCGCGCCGTCGGCCGACTTGATCACGCCCGGCGTGCGCACGCCCTCCTCCCGCCTGAGCGCCTCCAGCCAGGCCAGCTCGGAGCCGATCGCCTGCGCCGAGTGGTAGCCGAGCCGGTGCACCCGCAGGATCGACCGCGCTCCTGTGTCGGGGTCGTCCACGCGGAACGTGGCGTTCTCCGAGACGTTGATCAGCGTCACCGTGCTGGCGGGCGAGACCCGGTAGCGGGTCAGCGCCGCCCGCGCCACCTCGCCGACGCGGTCGAGGACGCCGTCTCCGGCGGACAGATCATGTAGCTCCACCCGAGCATTGTCCCGGCAGCGCGGGAGCGGGCGATCAGCGGCCCGCGGGGACCGGCTCGGGAACCGTGGTGATCGCCCGGATCGCGGGGGTGCCGGCCAGGCCGACCACCGCGGCCAGCACGGCGGGGATGACCAGCGCGACGGGCAGCGACGAGTGTTCCGTCACGAATCCGAGGACGGCGGGCCCGACCAGCAGCCCCGAGTACCCGAACGCCGTCACCAGCGACAGCGCCCGGCCGACCGCCCCGCCGGCCGCGCCCACGGCGCTGAAGACGACGGGCACCACGGTGGCCAGGCCGATGCCCGCCAGCGCCCACCCGGCCCACGCGCCGGCGACGGTGGGCACGAACAGGACCAGCAGGTACCCGGCCGTGGCGAAGGCGCCCGCGAGCTGGATCGTGCGGACCGGTCCCAGCCTGGCCCTGATCGGGTCGCCGAGCAGCCGCACCGACGTCATCGCCACGGAGAACACCGTGTACGCCAGCGGCGCGGCGGCGGGGTCGGTGCCCAGCACCCACACCGCGTGCAGGGCCGCCCAGTCGATGGCCGCGCCCTCGCTGAGGTGCCCGGCGAAGGCGACCAGGCCGAGCAGGGCGACCAGGCCCCACCGCATGGCTCCCATGCCGCCGCCCGGCTGCGCCGACGAGGCCGCCGGCCGTCCTGGCAGCAGGAGGCGGGCGGCGGGCAGGTACAGGAACGGCACGACGACGGCGGCGCCGACCAGCAGCGCCTGGCCGTCCACGCCCAGCTTGAGCCCGAGCGCGGTGAGCGCGCCGCCGGTCGCGCCGCCCAGGCTCCACGTGCCGTGGAAGGCCGAGATGATCGGCCGGCCGTAGGCCTGCTCGACCTCGACGGAGTGGACGTTCATCGCCACCTCGATCGCGCCGAGGCCCAGGCCGAAGACGACGGCCGTGACGGTCAGCACCGCGTAGGAGGGCGCCAGCGCGGGGCCGAGCAGCACCGCGGCCGACACCGGACCGGCGATCCAGCACACCGTCCTGCTGGTCCACCGGTCCACGATCCGGCCGGCCAGCAGCATCGACACCAGGGCGCCGAGCGACACGAGCAGCAGCGTGTAGCCGATCCGCTCGGGCCCGAGGGCCAGCCGCTGGTTCAGGGCCGGCAGGCCGGCCGCCCACATGCCCATGACGAGCCCGCAGAGGAAGAAGAAGCCGAAAACACCGATCCGCGCTCTTTTGTTCACGGCTAGAGCATAAACTGACTTCCATGGATGTGGGAGACCTGCGCGTGCACAATCGCCTGCGGCTGCTGCGCGCGGTGCACGACTGCGCGGCCGGCCGTACGAGGTCCCAGCTCACCCGCGACCTGGCCTTGGCGCGCGGCACCGCGTCGGTGCTGGTGGCCGGGCTGGTCGAGGACGAGCTGCTCCAGGAGGCGCCGCCGCGCGAGCACGCGAGGGGGCGGCCGACCCAGGTGCCGGGCCCGCACCCCGACGGGCCGCTCGCCCTGGCCGCCGACCTGCGGGAGGACACCTGGACGATCGCGGCGGGCGAGCTCGGCGGCGGCTCGCGCGTGCTGGCCACGCGCGGCCACGACGGCACGCCCGGCGACGCCCTGCCGTCCCTCGGGGCGGCATTGCGCGAACGGCTCGGGCGGCTAGGGCCCCGGGTGGTGGGCGTCGGCCTGTCGGCGGCGGGCCCCGTGCGCGCGGACGGGATGCTGGACATCTCCCACCTCGGCTGGGTCGACGTCGACGTGGCCCAGGCGCTCGCGCTCGGCGACGTGCCCCTGCTGGTGGGCAACGACGCCAGGCTGGCGGGCCTGGCCGAGGCCCGCCGCGGCCACCTGCGGGGCGTGGACGTGGGCCTGCACATCCACGTCGACTTCGACCCCGGCGGCGCCCTGCTCGTCGAGGGCCGCCCCCTGACCGGAGCGGGCGGTACGGCCGGCGAGTTCGGCCACATGCCGCTGGCCGGCGGCGACGAGCCGTGCCCGTGCGGCGCCCGGGGCTGCCTCAGCCTCGCGGTGGGCCGCAACGCGCTGCTCCGGCACCTCGGCCTGGAGGCGGGTCGCGGCAGGGGCAGGGACCAGGCCGAAGGCATCGTCGCGGCCGCCGCGGCCGGCGATCCCGCGGCGGTGGCGGCGATCGAGGCGAACGCCGCGGCGCTCGGCAGGGGCATCGGCGCGCTCGTCAACGCCCTCGACCCCGGGACGGTCACGGTGTCGGGCATCGGCGTCGCGCTGGTCGGCGAGCGGTTGCGGCGCTCCTGTGACGAGGCGCTCATGGAACTGCGCCGCCGCCGGCCGCCGGCGATCCTGCCCTCCGCCCTGGCCGACACGGGCCCGCTCGTCGGGGCGATGGAGTCGGTTTTCGACGCCTTCCTGACCCCCGATGGCCTCGAAATCTGGCACGCGACACGCCCGAAACGGGAAATGTGACAGAAACCACGATGATCTTGCAATCGTGACGCGGCGGACGATACCCATGAGTCCATGAAATTTCGGGACACAGTGGGGTTGGAGATCGCGTTACGGATGTGCGAGGCGGCGATCAGGCAGGCCCGCCGCGAGGGCGCGCTCGTCTCCGTAGCGGTGGTCGACGCGGGCGGACATCTGGTGAGCTTCCAGCGCATGGAAGGCGCCGAGATCGCCGGTCCCGTCCTGGCTCCCGGTAAGGCCTACACCTCGGTGGCCAACCGGATGGCGACCGCCGACCTGGCCCCGCTCACCGTCCCGGGAGGCGAGCTGTACGGCCTCGCGGGCGACCGTTTCGTCTGCTTCGGAGGTGGCATCCCCTTGTGGGCGGACTACGGTGAAGGAGAGCGCGTGGTCGGCGGCGTGGGGGTCAGCGGGGGCACCGTCGCGCAGGACGTGGCGTGCGCCGAGGCGGCCGCTTCGGTCTGGCGCACCGGCTGAGCGGCGGCTTTCCGCAACACGAACCGCTGGCATCCGCCATGATTAGCCGCGACACCACGGGTAACACAATCCCGAAGCATTACTCCCCGAGGAGAGATCGAGATGGCACTTCCCACTCTTACCCCCGAGCAGCGCAAGGCGGCGCTGGAGAAGGCCGCTGAGGCCCGTGCCGCTCGCACCGCTCTGCTCGCGAAGGTCAAGGCCGGTGAGCTGACCTTCGCCGACCTGCTGGAGCGTGACGACGACATCGCCAAGAAGATCAAGGTCTCGCAGGCGCTGCGCGCCGTCAAGGGCGTCGGGCCGGCCAAGGCCAACGCGCTCATGGAGGAGGCCGGCGTCGACGAGAAGCGCCGTCTCGGTGGCCTGGGCGCCCAGCAGCGCAAGAAGCTGGTGGACGCGCTCGGGGCCTGAGTCCCCTCGCGGCCGGTCCTGACGGGACCGGCCGCGCGCCTCAGCCGCGCAGGTACGCCAGCACGGCCAGCACCCTGCGATGCTGGTCGCCGTCGTCGGCGTAGAGCCCGAGCTTGGCGAAGATGCTCCTGATGTGCTTCTCCACCGCCCCGTCACTGATCACCAGGTGCCTGCCGATGGCCGGGTTGGACCTGCCCTCCGCCATCAGGGCCAGCACCTCCCGCTCCCGCGGTGTCAGCTGGGCCAGCGGATCGTCCCTGCGCCTGCGCACCATCAGCTGGGCCACCACCTGGGGGTCGAAGACCGTGCCGCCCGAGGCCACGCGCCGCAGCCCCTCCATGAACTCGTCGACGTCGACGACCCTGTCCTTCAGCAGGTAGCCGACCGCGCCGCGGGCGTCGGCCAGCAGGTCGTCGGCATAGGAGACCTCGACGTACTGCGACAGGATCAGCACGGGCGCCCCCGGCACCCGTCCGCGGGCCCGCACCGCCGCGCGCAGCCCCTCGTCGGTGAACGACGGCGGCATCCGCACGTCGACCACCGACACGTCCGGCTTGTGGGTGGCCACGGCCTCGACCAGCGCGTCTCCGTCGCCGACCGCCGCCACCACCTCGCAGCCGAACTCCTCCAGCAGCCTGATCAGGCCCTCCCTGATCAGGACCGCGTCATCGGCCACGACTACCCGCACGGCACCTCCGCGATGATCACTGTCGGCCCGCCCACGGGCGAGCTCACGACCAGCTCGCCGTCGACCGCGCGCAGCCGGTCGGCCAGCCCGGCCAGACCGTGTCCCTTGGCGACGTGTGCGCCGCCCACCCCATCATCGCCGATCGTCAGCATCAGCGTGTTCCCCACCCTGCTGAGTTGCACCGAACAGGTGGTGGCGCGGCTGTGCTTGGCGATGTTCGTCAGCGACTCGGCGACGACGTAGTAGACCGTGTTCTCCACTGCCGCGACGTAGCGCTCGGCGACCTGCACGTCCAGGTCGACGGGCACCGTGCACCTGCCCGCCAGGGCGGCCAGCGCGGGCGCCAGGCCCCGGTCGGCCAGGATCGGCGGCGCGATGCCGCGCGAGAGGGCGCGCAGCTCGTCCAGCGTCTCGCGGGTGGCGGTGATGGCCCCGTCGAGCGTCGCGTGGGCGGCCTGCGGGTCCTTCTTCAGCTGGCGCTGCGCCCTGGACAGGTCCATCGCCAGCGACACCAGGCGCTGCTGCGGGCCGTCGTGGATGTCGCGCTCCAGCCGGCGCAGCGCGTCGGCCTCGGCCGAGACCGCCGCGGCCCGGCCCTCCGCCAGGTCGTCGATGCGCTCCTGCAGTTCGGCGACACTCGTCAGCAGCGCCCTGCCGAGCCCCGCGCGCAGCAGCGCCGCGCCCCTGACCACGAACGGCAGGACCAGGGCGCCCGCCAGGCCGATCGCGACGTAGAAGGCCGTGTTGACCAGGTAGCCGTCGCCCAGGCCGAGCAGTTCGGGAAGCTCCATGTTCCCGGGGATGCGGGAGGTGATCCAGCCGTAGACCGGATAGGACAGCCCCAGGATCGGGACCGCCCAGAACACCACCGTCACCACGAACGTGGCGATCGCGATCGGGAAGTTGACGATGCCGTGCAGCAGGTCCAGCCATGACTGGCCCGCGGTCAGCGGGTTCACCAGGCGGCGGAAACGGCCCGCGCCCTCCGGCGGCTGCCGGTAGCGGGGCCTGATGGCGGGACGGTGGAGCACGTCGGACAGCCAGCCGCGCTCCACGTCGGCGAACCCCCTGGCCACCATCAGGGTGCCGCACAGGACGGGCACCCCGACCCACACCACCACGGTACCGAGACCCAGCGCGAATCCGGAGACGAGCAGGAGGAAGGCGATGATCGCCGTGGGGAAGCCGACCAGCAGGTAGCGCGTGTCCAGCAGGACACGTCTCATCAGGGAGCGCATGACACCACGCTACGAGCCCGGCGGACCCGTTCTCGCCCCTGCGGGCAGGCGTCCGGAGGTAGGGCCAGCCCTACCACCCGCGGTGGTGAGACCTTGACCACAAGACGGCGGGCTGCGGGACTGTGCTCGGCGGCCCCGGACGGAAGCCTTGAACCACCACCTTCCGAATCGAGGCCTCCCCATGACCGTCCTGCTCGAACGCCCCGCCGTACGCGCCCCTGCCAGGGACTCCTTCATCGACGTGCTGCGGCTCGCGGGCATGGCCCTGGTGGTGCTCCAGCACTGGACGATCCCCGTCCTGGGCTACGACGGTGTCCGCCTGACCACGGGGAACGCGCTGTCGGCCCCCGGCGTGTGGGTGGTCACCTGGATCAGCCAGGTCATGCCGCTGGTGTTCTTCGCGGGCGGCGCGGCCAACGCCATCAGCTTCCGCCGCGCACCCGGCACCGCGCCCGCGTGGCTGGCCGTACGGCTGCGCCGGCTGGCCTGGCCGGTGCTGCCGCTGGCGGCGGTCTGGATCCCGCTCCCGCACGTGCTGGCCACGTTCGGGGTGCCCGCGCAGCCGCTGGAGGTGGGCTCGCGGCTGACCGGGCAGCTGCTGTGGTTCCTGGTCGTCTACCTGATCGCGGTCGCCGCGACGCCGCTGATGCTCAGGCTGCACGACCGGTACGGCTGGCGGGTGCCGGCCGTCCTGGTCGCCGGCGCGGTGGCCACCGACCTGGTCAGGTTCACCTCCGGTGTCGACCTGGTCGGCTACCTCAACATCGGCTTCGTGTGGCTGGCCGTCCACCAGCTCGGCTTCTGCTACACCGACGGCAGGCTGGGCCGTCCCGGCGTGCTGGCCGTGGCGGGGTACGGCGCCGCGGCGCTGCTGGTGGGCTTCGGCCCCTACCCCGGCAGCATGATCGGGCTGCCCGGCGCCGGGATGTCGAACATGGCGCCGCCCACGCTGGCCGTCCTGGCCGTCGGCGTCGGGCAGATCGGCCTGGCCACGCTGCTGCGGCCGTGGATCACGCGGCTGCGCACCGAGCGGCTGGTGGCCTGGGCGGGGCCCAGGATGATGACCGTCTACCTGTGGCACATGCCCGCGCTGTTCGCGGTGAGCGGCGTGGTGGTGGTCGGGCTCGGCGTCGGCACCCCCGCGCCCGGCGGACTCGGCTGGCTGGCGGGGTGGCCGGTGTGGTTCGGCGCGCTCTGCCTGGTCATCTGGCCGCTGCTGCGGATGTTCGCCAGGTTCGAGGAGCCGCCGGCGCTGCCGTACGGGATCGCCACGTGGCGCAGCTCGCTGGCCGCCGCGGCGCTGGTCGGCGGCGGGCTGCTGGGGCTGACCGCCTTCGGGTTCGCGCCGGGCGCGGTCCCCGTGGTCTCGACGCTCGCCATCGCGGGCGGCCTGCTCCTGACCGCTCCCCGCGCTCGCCTGTGACTCCTCACCGCCTCCGTACGCGGTCCTGACGGCCGCTCGTTAACCAGTTCGGCCCCGTCCTTGGCAAGATGGAGAGGGTGAGCCTCATTGACCGCCTCCCCGAAGAGATCGACGCCGATCCCGATGCCATCTTCGACGCGTTCGTCACGTGGAACTCCGAACGGGGGCTCACCCTCTATCCGGCGCAGGAAGAGGCGCTGATCGAGGTCGTCTCGGGAAACAACCTGATCCTCGCCACCCCGACCGGGTCCGGCAAGAGCCTGGTCGCGGCCGGAGCCCACTTCGCGGCCCTGACCCGCGACCAGCGCACCTTCTACACCGCGCCGATCAAGGCGCTGGTCTCGGAGAAGTTCTTCGACCTGGTGGCGCTGTTCGGCACCGAGAACGTCGGCATGATGACCGGCGACGCCAGCGTCAACCCCGGCGCGCCGATCATCTGCTGCACCGCCGAGATCCTGGCCAACGTGGCCCTGCGCGACGGCGCCGCCGCCGACATCGGCCAGGTCGTCATGGACGAGTTCCACTTCTACGCCGAGCCCGACCGCGGCTGGGCGTGGCAGGTGCCGTTGCTGGAGCTGCCGCACGTGCAGTTCGTGCTGATGTCGGCCACGCTCGGCGACGTCAGCATGTTCATGGAGGACCTCACCCGGCGCACCGGCAGGGAGACCTCGG
The DNA here is from genome assembly GCF_053586935.1 of Nonomuraea sp. NPDC003727. Taxonomy (NCBI): domain Bacteria; kingdom Bacillati; phylum Actinomycetota; class Actinomycetes; order Streptosporangiales; family Streptosporangiaceae; genus Nonomuraea; species Nonomuraea sp. NPDC003727. Next base: position 128,812 of record NZ_JBSFNE010000012.1, on the reverse strand, counting down.
TCGTCAAGCACGCCGAGCGGCCCGTCCCGCTGGTCTACTCCTACCGGATGACCCCGCTGCACGAGACTCTCGAGGAGATGCTCAGCACGGGCCAGGCGCCCGTCTACGTGGTCCACTTCACCCAGGCCGCCGCGATGGAGCGCGCCCAGTCCCTGATGTCCATCAACATGGCGACGAAGGCCGAGAAGGAGGCCATCGCCGCCCTGATCGGCAACTTCCGGTTCACCACCCGGTTCGGGCGGGCCCTGTCCCGCCTGGTACGGCACGGCATCGGCGTCCACCACGCCGGCATGCTGCCCAAGTACCGGCGCCTGGTGGAGCGGCTGGCCCAGGCCGGCCTGCTGAAGGTCATCTGCGGCACCGACACGCTCGGCGTCGGCGTCAACGTCCCCATCAGGACCGTGCTGTTCACCGCCCTGTCGAAGTACGACGGCAACAAGGTGCGCCGCCTGCGCGCCCGCGAGTTCCACCAGATCGCCGGGCGCGCGGGCCGCGCCGGCTTCGACACGATCGGCTACGTCGCCTGCCAGGCCCCCGAGCACGACATCGAGAACGCCAAGGCACTGGCCAAGATCGGCGACGACCCCAAGCGGCGCCGCGGCTACGCCCGCAAGAAGCCGCCGGAGGGGTTCGTCGGCTGGAGCGAGGAGACGTTCGAGAAGCTGCAGACGGCCGAGCCCGAGCCGCTGGCCTCCCGCTTCAAGGTCAGCAACGCCATGCTGCTCGCCGTCATCAACCGGCCAGGCGACTGCTTCGCGGCCATGAAGCACCTGCTGACCGACAACCACGAGGACCGCAAGTGGCAGCGGCGGCACATCAGCCAGGCCATCGCGATCTACCGCTCGCTGCTGGCCGGCGGCGTGGTGGAGAAGCTGCGCGAGCCCGACGAGCAGGGCAGGATGGCGCGCCTCACCATCGACCTGCAGGAGGACTTCGCCCTTAACCAGGCGCTGTCCACCTTCGCGCTGGCCGCCTTCGACCTGCTCGACCTCGAGTCGCCCAGCTACGCGCTCGACATGGTCTCGATCGTCGAGTCCATCCTCGACGACCCGCGCCAGGTGCTGTCGGCGCAGCTGAAGAAGGCCCGCGGCGAGGCCGTGGCGCAGATGAAGGCCGACGGCGTCGAGTACGAAGAGCGCATGGAACAGCTGCAGGAGATCATGTATCCGATGCCGCTGGAGACGCTGCTGCTCGGTGCCTACGAGACCTACCGGCGCGGCCACCCCTGGGTCGCCGACTACACCGTCAGCCCCAAGGCCGTCGTGCGCGACATGTACGAGCGCGCGATGACCTTCACCGAGTACATCCAGTTCTACGAGCTGTCCCGGTCGGAAGGCGCGGTGCTGCGCTACCTCGCCGACGCCTACCGGACGCTGAGCCGTACGATCCCCGAGCATCTCAAGACCGACGACCTCGTCGACCTCATCGAATGGCTCGGCGAGCTGGTTCGCCAGGTCGACTCCTCGCTGATCGACGAGTGGGAGAAGCTCAGCAACCCCGAGGCGGCGCTGGAGCAGGAACAGGAGCTGGAGCGCACGGTCAGGCCCGTCACCGGCAACCCTCGCGCGTTCCGCGTCCTGGTCAGGAACGCGATGTTCCGGCTGGTCGAGCTGTGCTCGCTGGAGAAGGAGCACGAGCTCGAGGAGCTGGCTCCCGACGTCGACTGGGGCGCGGCGCTCGACGCCTACTACGACGAGCACGAGGAGATCTTCACCGACGCCGACGCCCGCGGACCCGGCCTGCTGCGCATCTCGGAGGAGAAGGAGCTCTGGAAGGTGCGCCAGGTCATCAAGGATCCGGCGGGCGACGGCGACTGGGGCATCGACGCGCAGGTCGACCTGGCCGCCTCCGACGAGGAAGGCCGCGCCGTCCTCCACGTCCTCGGTCTGAACCGCCTGTGACCGGGGCTCCCAGGCGGGGCTGAGGTCCGCCACGGGGAAAGGACCATCATGACGTCGGGGAGCCCGCGCGTGCTGCGGACACTCAACGAGCGCGCCGCCCTCGAGCTCCTGCTCGGCGACGGACCGCTCACCAGGGGCGAGCTCGAGTCCAGGACCGGGCTGTCGAAGGCGGCCGCCGCCGAGGTGCTGCGCCGCCTGGAGAGCGCGGGCCTGGTCCGCAAGGGCGGGCGCAAGTCGGGAAGCGTGGGCCCCGCCGCCCAGATGTGGGCGCTGGACGGCTCCGCCGGACACGTGGCGGGCGTCGACGTCACCTCCTCCCGGCTCGACGTGGCGGTGGCCGACCTCGCGGGCCGGCCGATCGCCGAGCACAGGATCGCCACGACCGGAGAGCGCGACCCCGTCACCACGCTCGCCGGGGCGCTGCACGCGGCGGCGGGCAAGGCGGGGCTGGCGGCGGCCGACCTCGACCAGATCGTGGTGGGCATGCCGGGCATCGTCGACAGCGGCGCCGGCGACCGCCTCGACACGGTGAGCGGGCGGCCCCACCGGCGGCGGGTGCACGACCTCGCGCCGCTGCGCGAACTGCTCGGCAATCCCCGCATCCGCATGGAGAACGACGTCAACCTGGTCGCCCTCGAGGAGCAGGCGGCCGGCGCCGCCCGGGGAGCCGACACCTTCGCGCTGCTCTGGCTCGGCCAGGGGCTCGGCTCGGGCATCGTCCTGAACGGCAGGCTCTGGCGCGGCGCGTCCGGCCGGGGCGGCGAGGTGGGGTCCATCCTGGCGCCCGACGGCCGCCCCCTCGGCTCGCGGCTGGGCGCCGACGCGGTCAACGACCTCGCCCACGCCTGGGGCGCCGCCCGTGCGGCGGGCGCTCCGGAAGAGACGCGCGCCGCCGTCCGGATGCCGGGTGGCGCCTCGGAGTCCTGGGATGCCACCGAGGCCGCGGCCCGTGCGCTCGCGAGCGGGCACCCCGCGCTTCTCGACGAGGTGGCCGCCCGCCTGGCCGTCGCCGTCAGCGGGCTCGTCGCGGTCCTCGACCCGGGTCTCGTGGTGCTCGGCGGGCCGCTCCTGCGGGCGGGAGGCCAGGCGCTCCACCGGCGCGTCGCCGACCGAGTCGCCGATGTCGAGGCGCGCACCGTGCTGCTGCCCAGCGCCGTCGGCGGCAACGCGGTCCGGGCGGGCGCCGTCGAGTTCGCCCTGTCCCTCGCCAGGGAGCGCGTGTTCCACGCGGGCACGGCGGGCCGCCACCGCTGACCAGAACGGCCGGCGTCACCGGCGGACACCCAGGTTTCCCGGCGGGCGCGTCATCACCGCCCAGAGCCGGCCGCGATCGGCGTACGAGCCCGCGGAAACGATGAACGTGTGCCGGAACGGACTGGCAATGGACGCCCCGGCACACGTTTCTCCACCAAGCCTCCCGTCACGACGCCGCGATCGTGTCATGATCCTGTCTCAAGCTCGTGACATTCAGCACGACGCGATCGTGCAGATCTTCCCCAGCATCTTCGTGGCGTCCTTCGTCTGGGCCGCGAAATCCGCGGCGGCGGGCTTGCCCCACTCCCCCGCCTGCGAGTACAGCACCAGGGCGGTGCCCTTGCGGGCGACGATCGCGCGCTCGCCGCCGATGGCGGCCTTGCGGCCCATGTAGACCTGCCCGGTCACGGCCAGGCCCTCGTCGCCCAGCGTGACGGCCTTCACCGAGTACCTGTAGTCCGACTGACCGCTCTTGGCCGACGCGCAGGTCCGCACCGCCGACCTGAGATCCGCCAGCGCCTGCGTGGCCTGCTCCTTGGTCGAGTAGAGGATCACCTGCTCGGACTTCTGGAAGTCGGGCACCGCCGTGTAGATGATCGTCCGGGCGGCGACGCGGCCCGCCGAGGCGAGCGCGGCCTTGTCGCACGGGTTCACGGTCAGCTTGGCCGTGGTGCGCCTGCTGACGGCCCAGTTCGTCTCGGGGTCGTTGTCCTTCGCGGTCGCCGCCTTGTCCCAGAGCAGGAAGCCAGGGGGGATGGTGGGGGCGGAGGCGGTCAACGCGAGGGCGCCGGCGAGCAGGAAGTTGGTCATCACGGTGGATCAGACGCTTGAGGTGATCCTTTGGTTCAAAATGGCTGCATGAACGACGAAGACATCCGGCGAGTCCTCGGGCTCCTCCACCAGGACGCGACGTTGCGCGCCTTCGCCGCGCTGGTGCTGGGCGAGCGGCCGGAGGCCGACGAGGACGTCCTCGTCCGGCTCGAGCGCGGCGGCCTGGCCGTACGGCATGCGGACGGGAGCTGGGCGGCGCGCCCCGAGCGGTTCCGCGAGCTGCTGAAGGCGGCGGCCCCGCCACCGCGGGCCATGACCCAGGAGGAGCGGGTCCTGCAGGCGTTCCTGGTCGACGGCCGGCTGAGGGAGATCCCGGCGAAGGCGGACAAGCGCCTGGTGGTCCTGCGCCACATCGTGAGGGTGTTCGAGCCGGGCGTCCGCTACACCGAGAAGGACGTCAACGTGGCGTTGCGGGCCTTCCACCACGACTTCTCGGCGCTGCGGCGCTACCTGGTCGATCACGACCTGCTGAGCAGGGACGCCAACGTCTACTGGCGCAGCGGCGGCCCCGTCGAGGTGTGACGCCGCGGCCGCGCGCCCGGTCTTCTGGATCTGTGAAAGATCTCGGCTAGGAGCCGAAGTACTTCTTGGCCCCGTCGTGCAGCATGACGGGCTCGGTCCGCACCGCCGTCTCCTTGTTGATCTCCGTGGCCGCCTTCGAGACCGCCACCAGGTCGGCGTGGTGGTCGAAGATCAGCTTTGTGATGCTCCCGGCCAGCGCGGGGTCCATCTTCTCGTTGACGACCAGCAGGTTGGGCACCACCACCGTGGCGACGTCGGCCGGCGCCTGGTAGACGTCCTTGCCGATGCTGCCCGCCGTGTAGACCTGCCCGTGCTCGGCCTGCAGCTTGGGCAGCACGTCGGCGAGCGGCACGAAGACCGCCTCGTCCTTCATGGTGGTCGTCAGGTCGGTGATGCCGGGGGTGGGCAGCCCGCCCGACCAGATCAGCGCGTCGAGCCCGCCGGACTTCAGCGCGTCGACGCTCTCGGGCAGGCCGAGCGCCTGGCGGGTGACGTCCTTGTCGGGGTCGAGGCCGGCCGCCTTGAGCAGCCGCAGCGAGATCACCTCGGTGCCGGAGTTGGGCGAGCCGGTGGAGACCCGCTTGCCCTTGAGGTCGGCGATGCTCTTGACGCCGGACTCGGCGCTCGCCACGACCTGCGTGTAGTTGTTGTACAGGCGGGCCAGGGCCCTGATCGGCTGGGGCGCGGAGAAGGCGCCCTTGCCCTGCACCGCGTCGGCCGCGGAGTCGGCGAGGGTGAAGCCGAGGTCGGAGTCGCCCCTGGCCACGCGCTGGATGTTCTCCACCGACGCGCCGGTCGCCTCGGCCGTGGCCTCGTAGCCGGGCAGGTTCTTGGTGATGAGGTCGGCCAGGCCGCCCCCCATGATGTAGTAGACGCCGGTGGTGTTGCCGGTCGCGATCGACAGCCGTTTCCCGCCGCCGCCTCCCGTCGGCTGTTCTGCTCGTTCGGCGCTCCTGTCGCCTCCGCAGCCGGCCAGGGCCACCACCCCGGCCATGCAGGCCGCCATGAACGCCGCGGACAACAACCTCATGTGCGTCTCCTCACTAGGTGTACGGCGAGCGCCAGCAGAGCAAGACCTGAGCCGATCGCGATCGGCACCGGGGACAGCACCAGGAGCAGCAACGCCGCCGCCCCGCACAGGACCCGCTCGGCGGGACCCGCCGGCCCGCCCGTGGCCACCGCGAGCGCCACGACCGCCAGCGCCGACGCGGCGAACGTCCAGGCGATCTGCCAGGGGGTCCCCTGCCCCAGCAGGGCGCCTCCCGCCGGGGTCAGCACGAACGCGAACGGCACGAGGAAGGCGGGCAGGGAGTACTTCCACGTGGCGAGCATGGTGCGGTAGGCGTTGCCGCCGGTCAGGGCGGAGGCGGCGAAGGCCGACAACGCGGTCGGCGGGCTCACCTCCGACAGCACCGCGTAGTAGAAGATGAACATGTACGCCTCGGGGAAGCTCACCCCGAGCTTGGCCAGCGAGGGCCCGATGATGACGGCGGCGATCACGAACGACGCCGTCACGGGCACGGCCAGGCCGAGCAGCAGCACCGCCACCGCGCACAGCACGGCGGTGGCGACCAGGTTGCCGCCCGACAGCCCGACGATGAGCGAGCTGACCTTCAGCCCGAGCCCGGTCAGCGTGACGACCGCGACGATCGTGCCGGCCGCCGCGCAGGTGGCCGCCACCGGCAGCACGCCCTTGACGCCCGCGGCCAGCGCCTCGGCGGCCCTGCGCGGCGTGAGCCGGTGCTCGGGGTCGAGGAACGACAGCGCGAAGGCCAGCAGCGTCGCGTAGACGACCGCACGGAAGGGCGACTGGCCGGCCGCCATCAGGATGATGATCACGAAGAGCGAGCTGAAGTGGTAGCCGAACCGCTTGATCAGGTGTCCTGCCCTGGGGGCGTCGACGGCGACCGCGTGCGTGCCGTACTTCCTGGCGTCCATCTCGATCGCCAGGAAGATGCCCAGGTAGTAGAGCACCGTCGGGATGGTGGCGTAGAGCAGCACCTGCAGGTAGCTGACCCTGAGGTACTCGGCGATGATGAACGCCGCGGCGCCCAGCGTGGGCGGCGACAGGATCGCGCCGATGCCGGAGGCGGCCAGCACGCCGCCGGCCTGCTCTCGCGGATACCCGGCGCGCCTGAGGACCGGCCAGGCCACGCTGCCGACGCTGACGGTGGTGGCCACGCCCGAGCCGCTGACCGTGCCGAGCAGGAAGCCCGCCATGGCCACCGTACGGCCGGGCGCCGAGCGTGACCGGCGGAAGGCGGCCAGCGAGACGTCGACGAAGAACTTGCCGGCGCCGGAGTGGTCGAGGACCGCGCCGTAGATCGTGAACAGGATGATGTAGGTGGCCGCCACGTCGAGCGGGACGCCGTAGATGCCCTCGGTGCCCATCGTGAAGGCGACGACGATGCGGTCGACGTCGTAGCCGCGATGGCCGATCGCCCAGCCGATCGGGATCCAGCCGCCCCAGTAGGCGTAGGCGATGAAGACCAGGCAGACGGCCGGCAGGATCCAGCCGACGGTCCTGCGCGCCGCCTCGAGCACCAGCGCGGTGATCGCCAGGCCTGTGACGACGTCGAGCGTGGTCGGGTCGAAGGCGCGCCTGATGAACTCGTCGAAGGTCACCAGCGGGTAGAGGCAGGCCACCAGCGACAGGCCCGCCAGGGTCCAGTCGAGGAGCGAGGGGCGTTCCTTGTCGCGGCCGTAGCAGATGAACACCAGCGGCAGCACGACCGCCAGGAACCCGATCCGGTACGGCTGGAGCGCGCCGGGGAAGAAGGTCCACCACAGCACGTAGAGCGCCAGCCCGAGCGAGACGATCGTCACCAGGGCCGCGGGGCGCTCGCTGAGCCGGCGGACGGGCCGCTCGGCGTCGTAGGCGGCGATCAGGTCCTCGGTGGAAGAGGCGCTCACGCTGGGCACGTTACCCAGGTGCACCGACAGATAGTCAAGGGATCATGTGGTGCCGGTCAAGAGCCGGTCAGCCACCCGAGACGTCCGACTCCGCCTCTTCGGGGACGACGCTGTCGTAGGGGTCGTCGAGCCAGCCGTCGGGCAGGTGCACCCGGTCGCGCTCGCCCGACTTGCCGCGCGGGGTGTCGGTGTTGGGCGGCCACGGCTGGTCGCGGTCGAGCTTGGCCAGGCCCGCCCTGAGCCCGTCGAGCGACTCGGCGGTGGCCAGCTCGCGCCGCAGGTCGGCGCCGACGGAGAAGCCCTTGAGGTACCAGCCGACGTGCTTGCGGAAGTCGGCGACGGCGTAGCGCTCGACGTCGAAGCACGCGGTGAGCCCCTCGGCGTGCCTGGCCATGGTGTCGGCGACCTCGCCGAGGGTCGGCCTGGCCCGCTCCGCGCCGCCGTTGAAGGCGTTGTCCAGGTCCTTGAACAGCCAGGGCCGCCCGAGGCAGCCGCGCCCCACGACCACGCCGTCGCAGCCGGTCTCGGCCACCATGCGCAGGGCGTCGTCGGCGCTCCAGATGTCGCCGTTGCCGAGGACGGGGATCTCGGTGACGGCCTCCTTCAGCCGCCTGATCGCGCTCCAGTCGGCGACGCCGCCGTAGTGCTGCCTGGCCGTACGGCCGTGCAGGGCGATGGCGGCCACGCCCTCCTCGACCGCGATCCGGCCGGCGTCGAGGTAGGTGAGGTGGTCGTCGTCGATGCCCTTGCGCATCTTCATCGTCACGGGGAGGGCGCCCGCGTTGCTCACCGCGGCGCGCAGGATCCGCCGCAGCAGGTTCCTCTTGTACGGCAGCGCCGACCCGCCGCCCCTGCGGGTGACCTTGGGCACGGGACAGCCGAAGTTGAGGTCGATGTGGTCGGCCAGGTCCTCCTCGGCGATCATCTTCGCCGCCCTGCCGACGATCTCGGGGTCGACGCCGTAGAGCTGGATGCTCCTGGGCCGCTCCGTGTCGGCGAACCTGATCATCCGCAGGGTCTTGGCGTTGCGCTCGACCAGGGCCCTGGTGGTGATCATCTCGCACACGAACAACCCGGCGCCCTGCTCGCGGCAGAGCACCCTGAAGGGCGCGTTGGTGATGCCCGCCATGGGCGCGAGCACCACCGGTGGCCACACCTCGAGGGGCCCGATCTTCATGGCGGAACGCCGCCCTCGCTTCCTGTGACTGCTTCGGCTTGCGGTTCGTTAAGTTCTAGCGCACCAGCGGCCGTGAGCGTTATTCGCGGATAGGGTGTGACCTGGGATCGATCTGCGACCTCGGGAGGCCATGGATGCTTCTGCGACTGCGCGTCGCGTTGCCCGACCGGCCCGGCGCCCTTGGCCGGATCACCCACGTCCTCGGTACGGCGGGAGCCGACATCACCCAGGTCACCGTACTTGAGCGGGGCGCGGGCAGGGCGCTCGACGACCTCACGGTCTTCTGTCCCGACGGCGTCTCGAAGGAGGCCCTGGCCAAGAGCCTGGCCGGGGTGCCGGGCGTCACGGTGGAAGGCTTCTGGACCACGCGCGAGGCCCCCGGCACCTATCCCGAGCTGGAGATCCTCAAGTACATCGCCACCGCGGGCGACAGGGGGCTGTCCACGCTGATCGACTCGATGCCGGTGCTGTTCAGCGCCGACTGGGCGGCGGCGGCCACCGACGGCGATCCGCGCACCCCCGTCTACTCCAGCTGGCGCGCCCCGCGGGAGGTGCCCATGCTCGACCTCACCCCGCCGCGGCCGCTGGCCGCCAGCCTGGAGTCTGGTCTGCACGTCATCGCCGCTCCGCTGCCCCCGCTGGCGCTCGTGCTGATGCTGGCGCGTTCGGAGGGTCCCGCCTTCCATCGCATCGAGGTCCACCGGCTGACCAGGATCCTGGAGATCTTCCTGAGCCTGCCGTCGACGGAGCGGAGTGTCGCCAGGCAGCTACGCAGGAGCGATGGATGACGCATGTGCTCGGAAACTCCGCTAGAGTTTCCTTGTCGCCGCGAACGAGCGGCAACGCGGAAGTGGCTCAGTGGTAGAGCATCACCTTGCCAAGGTGAGGGTCGCGGGTTCGAATCCCGTCTTCCGCTCGGAGAGGCCATAGCTGAAGGCCTCCCTCGGTGGAGTGGCCGAGAGGCGAGGCAGCGGCCTGCAAAGCCGTCCACACGGGTTCAAATCCCGTCTCCACCTCGGACGATTAGCTCAGCGGGAGAGCGCTTCCCTGACACGGAAGAGGTCACTGGTTCAATCCCAGTATCGTCCACCACTACCCCAGGCCCTCGGGCCTGGGGTTTCGTGTTTCTCCGGCCATGACCGCACGGTCCGATCTTGTCCGGAGATCGTGCGCCCGCGACGACGAGCGGGTGACCGCGGAGGCCTTCTCCCGCGACCCGTGCCCCGTCTGCGCCGAGGCCCGCAGGCGGCGGGGGCCGACCTTCCTGCCACCGCTCCCCGAGGCGGTTCGCCTGACCTGGTGACGGTCTTCGGTCCCGCAGGCCGTACCGTCGGAACATGACGATGCAGAGCACCGACGTGGACGTGGTCGTGATCGGCGCGGGTCCCGCAGGAGAGAACGTGGCAGGGCGGGTGGTGCGCGGCGGCCTGTCCTGCGCCGTGGTCGAGGATCACCTCACCGGAGGCGAGTGCTCCTTCTACGCGTGCGTTCCCAGCAAGGCGCTGCTGCGGCCGATGGAGCTGGCGGCCGAGGTGGCCATGGTCCCCGGCCTGACGCTGGACGGGCCCATCGACGTGGCGGCGGTGCTCAACTCCAGGGACAAGGCGGTCGGCAACCTCGACGACAGCGGCCAGGCGGAGTGGGTCACCTCGCTGCCCGCGACGCTCCTGCGCGGCAGGGGGCGCCTGGCGGGCGAGCGTCTGGTGGAGGTGACGGGCAAGGACGGCACGGTCACCACCCTCCGCGCCCGGCACGCGGTGGTGCTGGCCACCGGCAGCGTCCCCGTCGTCCCGCCGGTGCCGGGGCTGGCCGAGGCCAGGCCGTGGTTCAGCAGGGACGCCACCACGGTCCGCGACGTGCCCGGTCGCCTGATCGTCCTCGGCGGCGGGGTGGTGGCCTGCGAGATGGCGCAGGCGCTGCACTCCCTGGGCGCCGCCGAGACGACGGTGCTGGTGCGCGGCGGCGGCCTGCTCGGGCGGATGGAGCCGTACGCCGGGCGGATGCTGGTCGACGCGATGCGCGAGGCGGGGATCGACGTACGGCTCGGCGCCAAGGTGACCCGCGTCGAGCGGGACGGCGACGGCGGCCCCGTCACCGTCCACCTGGAGGGCGGCGACAGCGTGGTGGCCGACGAGCTGCTGGTGGCCACCGGCCGCCGGCCCGCCACCGACGGGGTCGGGCTCGATCTGAACGGCCCCGTCGAGGTGGACGACAGCATGCGGGTACCCGGATCGGACTGGCTGTACGCGGTGGGCGACGTCAACGGCCGCAACCTGCTCACCCACATGGCCAAGTACCAGGCCAGGGTGTGCGGCGACGTCATCGCCGCCCGCGCCGACGGCAGGCCCGACGACGCCCCCTCGCTGCGCGACAGCGCCGACGGCAAGGGCGCCCCCCAGGTGGTGTTCACCCACCCGCAGGTCTGCTCGGTCGGCCGTACCGAGCGGGCGGCCCGCGACGAGGGCTTCGACGTGCGCGTGGTCGAGTACGACATGGGCAGCGTCGCGGGCGCGTCGCTGCTCGGCGAGGGATACACCGGGCGGATCAAGGCGGTCGTCGACGAGCGGCGCAGGGTGCTGCTGGGCGTCACGTTCGTGGGGCCCGCCGTGGCCGAGATGCTGCACGCCGCCACGGTCGCGGTCACGGCCGAGGTGCCGCTCGAGACGCTGTGGCACGCCGTACCGGCGTTTCCGACGGTCAGCGAGGTGTGGCTGCGGCTGCTGGAGGAGTACGGGCTCTGACATCCGGGGGTAGGACCTTCACATGAGGCTCACGCTGGTCCAGGGCGACATCACCGAGCAGCAGGTCGACGCCGTCGTCAACGCCGCCAACTCCTCTCTCATGGGCGGCGGCGGGGTGGACGGCGCCATCCACCGGCGCGGCGGTCCGGCGATCCTGGAGGAGTGCCGCGAACTGCGCGCCTCTCGGTACGGCCGCGGCCTGCCGACCGGCCAGGCCGCCGCCACCACGGCGGGCCGGCTCCCGGCCCGCTGGGTGATCCACACGGTCGGCCCCGTCCACTCCGCCGAGCAGGACCGCGCCGCGCTGCTGGCCTCCTGTTACCGCGAGTCGCTGAAGGTCGCCGACTCGCTGGGCGCGGCCAGCGTGGCCTTCCCCGCCGTCTCCGCCGGCATCTACGGCTGGCCGCTCGACGACGCAGCCCGCATCGCCGTGTGCGCCGTCACCGCCGCGCACACCGACGTGGAGGACGTGCGGTTCGTGCTGTTCGGGCCCGACGCCTACGCCGCCTTCGAGCAGGCGGCGGCCGGCGCCGGGCCGACCGACGACGAGATCATGGCCGTGCTGGCGGCGCAGGCGGGCGACCACTGGCGCGCGGCGTTCGAGACCGGCGACGTGGGCGTGCTCCACGAGCTCGGCGCGGCCGTGGACCTCGACTGGCCGCTCTGGCGGCGCATCACGACCGTCGACGTGGCCGAGGCCCACGTCAGCGACGCCGTACGGCTGGCCGCCTCGATCGCCGGCGACGCCCGCTCCGGCGGACCCGCGGCCGACCCGGACGCGCTGCGGGCGGTCCTCGACCGGCTGCGCCGCTGGTACGAGAACGAGTGGTGACCCCGCCCTACGAGCCCAGGTCGCGGACCACGTTGTCGAGCCGGTGCGCGAGCGTCTCCAGCTGCTGCTCGGTGGCGTGCTCACCGGCGACGAACTCCCTCAGGTCGGCACGCCTGGCGATGACCAGTCCGCGGTGCGCCTCGTCGATCTGGTCACCCGGCATCACCACGCAGTCGCCCCGCACGTACACCAGGGTCGCGTCGGGGTCGCCTGACTCCAGCAGCTTCCGAACGCATTCGGTGTCGATGAGCGGCATCGTCGGCCTCCCCGCTCGCTGGGACATGACGGCGATCAGCTACCCGGTTTCGGAGGGAAAACGCGCCCCCGCACGCGCGACCCGCTGCGCCCGTCGGCGTTCCCGGTTTTCGCCGGTGGCGGGTGTCAAGCTGGCTGCATGCTGACCACCCAGTTCCTTCCAGGCGCGCCCGACTGGATCGACCTCGGCGTTCCCGACGTCGAGGCGGCCGCCGCCTTCTACCGTGGCGTCTTCGGCTGGGCCTTCCAGTCGGCGGGGCCCGACGCCGGCGGTTACGGCTTCTTCCAGCAGGACGGCAGGACCGTCGCGGCTCTCGGGCCGCTCATGGAAGAGGGGGCCACCGCGGCGTGGACCACCTACTTCGCCACCCCCGACGCCGACGCGACGGCCAAGCTGGTCGTGCAGCACGGCGGCCGTGTCCGCGCCGAGCCGTTCGACGTCTTCACCGCGGGGCGCATGGCGCACTTCACCGATCCGGCCGGCGCCCGCTTCGCCGTCTGGCAGGGCGGCGACACCAAGGGCCTCGACCTCGTCACCGAACAGGGCTCGCTGGCCTGGGCCGAGCTCCACGTGTCCGATCCCGCCGCCGTCCAGCCGTTCTACCAGGTCGTCTTCGGATGGAGGGTCGAGACGGTGCCGATGGGCCCCATGGACTACATCGTGATCTCGACCGCCGAGGGCGACGACGCGAGTTTCGGCGGCCTCGCGCCGCTCGGGGAGGGTGACGCGCCGCACTGGCTGCCCTACTTCGAGGTCGCCGACTGCGACGCCACGCTCGCCCGCGCGCAGGAGCTCGGCGCCACCGTCGTCATGCCGGCGGAGTCGGTGGAGGGAGTGGGCCGTTTCGCGGCCGTCGACGACCCGTTCGGCGCCCGCTGCGCGATCATCACCAGCTCCTCCTGAGCACGGCCGCCGGCGCCAGGTGACAGCTCACCGCGGGCCGGTCACCGGCACCTGAACACCGCCCACCGCAGGCCGGTCACCGGCACCTGAGCGCCGCCCGCCGCAGGCCGGTCACCGGTGCCTGAGCGCCGCCCGATGCGGGCCGCTCGCCGGTGCCGCCGGGGACCGCCATCCGGCGGTGGGATCGGCGCGCATGCCCGCCGCCTTGCGGTTGTGCGGGGCGCGCACCGCCACGCACCATCGAGATGCACGCCCGTCGACCGGAAGGTTCCGCATGATGCCCCACCACCCGCACCTCGCACGCGAACTCGCCGCCGCGCTCGACCTGCTCGACATGTCCTTCCCCGACATCTCGACGCTGACGTTCGACGACCTGCCCGCGCTGCGGGCGCAGGCGGCCGCCATGCGCGCGGCGACCGTGGTCGAGGACCCGCTCGTCTCGGTCGAGGAGAGGTGGGTGCAGGGCCCGGAGGGCGCTCCCGACGTACGGCTGCGCATCAGCCGTCCCGCGCAGCCCGCGCCCGGCCCGCTGCCGTGCCTCTACTGGGTGCACGGCGGCGGCATGGTGGTCGGCTCGGCCGACGGCGACGACGCGTTCGCCGCGCGGTTCGTCAAGGAGGTCGGGTGCGTGGTCGTCGCCGTCGACTACCGCCTGGCGCCCGAGCACCCCGACCCCGCGCCGGTCGAAGACTGCTACGCGGGCCTGCTGTGGACCGCGAAGAACGCCGCCGAGCTGGGCGTCGACCCCGCACGCCTGGCGGTGGGCGGGGCGAGCGCCGGTGGCGGGCTCGCGGCGGGCACGGTGCTGCTGGCCAGGGACAGGGGTGGTCCCGCCGTCGCCTACCAGCTGCTGATCTGCCCGATGCTCGACGACCGCGACGCCACGCCGTCCACGCTGGAGTTCGAGGAGGCGGTGGTCTGGAACCGCGCGGCCAACGTCTTCGGCTGGAGCGCGCTGCTCGGCGACCGCAGGGGCACCGCCGACGTCTCGCCGTACGCGGCTCCGGCCAGGGCGGACGACCTGACGGGGCTGCCGCCCGCGTTCATCGACGTGGGCGCTCTGGAGGTGTTCCGCGACGAGTGCCTTACCTACGCGCAGCGGCTCGCGCAGGCGGGGGTGTCCACCGAGTTCCACCTCTACGCGGGGACCTTCCACGGCTTCGACATGATCATCCCGGACGTGGAGGTGAGCCGCCAGGCGGGGGCGGCGCGCATCAGCGCCCTGCGACGGGCCCTCCTGCCCTGACAGCGAGGATGCCTGACAACGAGGATGCAGGTGAACGCCTCCCGGTGGAGCCTGGCCCTTGCTCTGACTGACCACGGTGTCTTCCACGGGATCTGTCGGCTCCGTCCGGGAGGTGTTCGTCTGCACTCACCGGACGCGGCGGGTGGTGACCGTCCGGGTGACGGGTCAGGTGACCAGGCGGGCCAGTGACAGTGCGAGGTGAGCGCGCAGCCTGCCCGCCGGCGCGGCCAGCGGGAAGCCCAGCGCCACCTCCGCCCTGGCGATACGGGCGGCCATCGAACTGTGGTGGAGGTGCGCGGCCGCGGCGGCCCGCCGTACCGAGCCCTCCTCGCACAGCGCCCGCACCGCGGCGGCCACCTCGGGCGGCAGCGAGCGCACCGCCCGCACGTCGGGCAGCGCGGCGACGGCCGCGTCAGGCACGTGAGCGGCCAGCAGCGCGAGTGCGCCCAGATCGGCCCAGCGCACCACCCGGTCCCGTGCCCCGTCGCCGGTGAAGCGCAGCGCCAGGCGGGCCGCCTCCCACGACTCGACGAGTTTGGCCGGACTCACCGGCGGTCCCACCCCGGCCCGTACGGCCGGCGGCAGCCCGGCGACCTCGGCCGTCACGATCACCACGGCCAGCTCGCCGACCGCGGCGCTCCTGGCGTGCAGGCCGTCCGCGCGCAGACCCGCCATGAGCGCGGACCGGCAGGCGGCGGGCGCGGCGAGCACCTGCAGCGGAACGCCCGCGTCGAAGCCGAGCAGGCGCAGGGCCCTGGCGCGTTCAGGTTCGCCGGTGTCGGCCGACAGGGCCAGCTCGACCAGGGCGGGATCGGCCGCCGGGGCGGCGCGTTCGAGCGTCACCTCGGCCGCGACGGCCAACCTCTCGAGCACGATCTCGTCGAGGCCGTGCAGGTCGCCTTCACGTTCCATCCAGACCGTGCCGAGCCCCGCGCCGAGCTCCCTGGTGAGCGGCCCGGCGCCGGCTTGTCCTCTGGGTTCGGGCCCGCCGTGGGACGCGGGCGCGGGGCCCGGTCCCCGACCGCTGCCGGTCCCTGGTGAGGAACCGGACTCCGGCGGGTCAACGGGTCCTGGCGAGCAGCCGGCCCCTTCGACCTCGACGAGCCCCTTCGGGGGACCGGCACCCTGGACGTCGGCGGCCCCTGGCGAAGGGCTGGAGACCTGCGCGTGGGCGGATCCACGCGCGGCGGCGGGCCCCTGGGCGGCGGACTCACGCTCGGCGGTGGCCCGCTGCCCGGGAATGGCGCGCCATCGCCGTCCGGTCGAGGCGTCGAACAGCCCCACCGGGCACTGCGCCAGCGTCGCCGTCGCCTGCAGCAGGGTCGCCACCCCGGCGTGGTCACGCACCAGCGAGTCGAAGTACGCGATCACCCGCACCGCGCTCTCGGCGCCCGTGTCGAGCGCGGACAGGCGCAGCAACAGTCCCTGCACACGGTCAGGGTAGCCAGGATTCCTGCTGCGCCGGCGGTGCCCGGCATAGGGTTGTGGGACGAACCCGTCTCGTCCCTGGGGGCGTTTTGTCCGACCAGCAGCCATATCCGTACGGCTCGTCCGACCCGTACGGCCAGCAGTACCCGTCAGGCTCCTACGACATACCGTCCAACGCTCCGACTTCGCACGGCCCGGGGTACCCGTCAGGCTCCTACGACATGCCGTCCAACGCTCCGACTTCGTACAGCCCGCGGGGGTCCTACGACATGCCGTCGAGCGCGCCGATCCCGTACGGCCAGCAGATCCCGGGACCTTTCGGCCACCCCGCCGTGCCGTACAGGCAGGGCCCGCCCGTCCCCCGGCCGCCGCGCAAGGAGCCGGCGATCTCGCTGCTGCTGTCGTTCCTCCTGCCGGGGGTGGGGTCGATCGTCAACGGCGACACCGGCAAGGGGGTCGGCATTCTCCTCGGGTCGTACATGACGATGTTCCTCGGGTTCATCCTGGCGTTCGTCGTCGTCGGCCTGCTGATCCTGCCGGTCTCCTTCGGCCTGTGGGTGTGGGGCCTGATCGACGCCTACCAGGGCGCCGTACGAGCCAACCAGCGCAACGGCTACGCGGGGTAGAGCGGCTCTTGTAACGTTTGCGAGCGATGAGACGTTACCTGGCCGCCGTGGTGGCCGCCCGGACCGGTGACGAGATGTCCGGGCCCGCGCTCCTGCTGCTGGGGCTGGCGGCCACAGGCTCTCCTTCGTTGGCGTCGTGGCTGCTGGCGGGGCTGACGGTCGCCGCCGCCGGGGGCGGCCCGGTGCTCGGCGCCGCGCTCGACCGAACCCGCAGGCCGGGACGGCTCCTCGCCGCCCTTCTGGCCGGGTACGCGGCAGGTCTGGTCATCATCCTCGCGCTGGTCGGCAGGGCGCCCGATCCGGTGGCGATCGGGGTGGCCGTGCTGGCAGGGCTGCTCGGCCCGGCCCTGTCCGGCGGTTGGACCGCGCAGCTTCCCCTCCTGGTCCCGCCCGACCGGCTGCCGCGCGCCAACGCCCTCGACTCCATCGCCTACAACCTCGCCGGGCTGGCGGGCCCGGCCCTCGCCGGGCTGGTCGCCGCCGCCGGGGGTGCCTGGTCCGCCGTCGTCGCCTCGGCCGCGCTGATCGCCGCCGCCCTGCCCGCCGCTTGGTTCCTGCCCGCCCGGCCCGCAGCCGCCGTACCGACACCCACGGCCTCGCCGCCACCGGAGGCCGGCACCGCCCCCGGGCCCGCACCCGCGCCCGCCGCCCTCGCACCTGCACCTGCACCTGCACCAGCCGCCACGGACCCACCCGAACCGCACCCGTCGCAGGCCGTCTCCCACTCCTCCCCGGCGGCGGGGGAGCCGCAGCCCGGCATGCGCCGCGAGCTGATCGACGGGTTCGCCGCTCTCGCGCGGAACGGAAGCCTCCGGCGCGCCACCCTGGCCTCGATGATCTCCTACGCGGGGCTCGCGATGCTGGTGGTCTCCGCCCCGCTGCTCGGCGCGGACCTGCTCGGCGATCCCGGGTACGGCGCGCTGCTGCTGTCCTTGCTGGCCGCCGCCGCGCTGGTGGCGAACGCGGTGCTCGCCAGGTTCCCCGCCACCCGTCCCGACACCGTCGTACCGGTGAGCGCCCTGGTCATCGGGGCGGGCCTGGCGCTGGCCGCCTTCGCGGGGACGTTCGCGTGGGCGGTCCTGGCCGTGGCGCTCGTGGGGGTGGGCGAGGGGCCGCAACTCACCGCCCTCTTCGCGGTACGGCACCGCGAGGCACCGTCCCGCCTGCGCACCCAGGTGTTCACCACCGGGGCCAGCCTGAAGATCACCTCGTTCGCGCTCGGTTCGGCGGCGGCGGGACCGCTGGCCGGCCACTCCCCCACGGCCGCGCTCCTGGTGGGCGCCGCCGTCCAGCTCACCGCCGCCGCGGCCTTCGTCCTCTCGTACCGCCCGGCCAGGCGGGTGGACGGCCCAGGCTCGCCGTCCGCTGTCGTGAGACAGTCGTCCTAGGGCACGACGCCCAGGTCACCGTACGCGCCGAGCAGCAGCGCACCGCGGCGGAGGGAAGCTCACCGTGACGCCGTCATCTCGTGGCGGGGCCAGGTCGCGGGGTCACGGCGTGGTCAGCGGGATGACCCTTCGGAACTTGCCGCCGGCCGACCGCTCGGGCGGCTCCTCAGCGCGTTCGAGCGTGACGTGGTCGGCCTTGTGCGCGGTCAGCAGCTGAGTGATCTCGTCGTGCACCGTCCGCCACACGTGATCCGGGTCGGCGCCGTCCGCGGATCTCAGGCGCACGCGCAGCGCGGTGGGCGCGGTCTGGACGAGCTGGAACTGCTGGATGCCGGGAACCCGGTCCAGCAGGGTGCCGAAGGCCATGGGAGAGATGCCGACGGGCTCGCCCCGTTCGGTGGGGAAGGCGAGCATCTCAGCCGCGCGGCCCCGCACCTGGACGGCGGGTAGCGGACTGCCGCACGGGCAGGCGTCGGGACGCAGCAGGACGTTGTCGCCCAGGTTGTAGCGCAGGATGGGCTGGACCTGATTGGCGAGGTTGCTCAACAGAACGGTCTGCGACGGCTGACCTGGCGGGACGGGCCGAAGGTCGGCGTCGACCGGCTCCAGCAGGGCCCAGTCGCTGTTGACGTGCAGCCAGTTGTGCGCGCAGCCGTACGCGAGGAAGCCGCACTCGGTGGCGGCGTAGGCGGAGCGGACCTGGGCGTGGAAGGCGCCGGCGATGCGGGCGCGGTTCTCCGCCGTCAGCGCCTCACCGCCGGCGATGACCATCCCTGGGTGGATGCGCAGGCGGCCGGCTTCCTGTTCTCTTGCCAGCAGTCCGAGCATGCTCGAGAAGCCGGTGAGGGAGCTCGGGTTGTACCGGTTGAGCTGCGCGGCCAGCTCGGGCAGCGGCTGGTGGATCGAGAACTCCCGCACCAGCCAGCTGAGCCGTGGGTGGTCCCGGCGGAACCGTGCCGCTCCGGCGACGGTGGCGAAGTGGCCGCCGGGCGCGGAGACGATCGCGGTACGGCCGGCGCCGCGCAGGAGGCGGATGACGTCGCCGATTCCCAGCCCGGTGCGGGCGCGCTGTCCGACGGCGTTGCCCACGGCCAGGCTCCGCTCGTCCTGGAGGAAGATGCCGCGCAGGCCGCTGGTGCCGGACGTGGTGGCCACGAGATAGCGCCCCTCGAACCGCTCGCCCACGAGCGTGGGGTCGGCCACGAACGCCTGGGCCTTCTCGAGGGTCACCGTGCGGTCGGTGACCCAGTCGTCGAAGCGGTCCATCAGCGTCTTCTTGTCGGTGACCGGGAGCAACGCCGGGTCGTCCACCTCCTCCGGCAGGTCCCGGTACACCTCGCGGAAGTAGGGTGAGTGAGCGCGAGCGTAGGCCACGATCTCGGCCAACCGGGCGCGTTGCCGCCGGGCGATGGCCGCGGGGCCTTCCCGCAGGGCACGGCGCGCGTCGCGGGTGAAGTGCCGCTGGTTTTCCGTCATGCCGGGCTGTTCCTTCCTCCGATGGGCGGACGCCGGCCCGCCTCAGGGCTGGGTCGCGCCCCCGTCGATGACTCGATCGATGGCTCGCCGAACGCGCCCGCGAGCACGCTCGTGACAGCACGCTCGCCACAGACGCTCGTGACAGCGGGCTCGCCGGACGCGCCCGCGAGCACGCTCGTGACAACGCGCTTGCCACAGACGCACCTGGCTGACAGCGGGCGTCGCCGGACGCGCTCGTCATGAGCGCGTGTGGCCGCGCGCGTCACGCACCGCCGGGGTCCGGCCGTACCGACAGCAGGCCGCGCATGGCGATGTCGAGGCCGTGCCGGGCGGCCTCCCACAGCTCGTCCTGCGACCGGCCGAGCTCGACGCTCGCCAGACTCGCCTGCTGGATGGCGCCGATCAGGGATCCGGTCATCGCCGCCGCGGTGATCGGATCCAACCGGCCGGGAAACGCCTTCAACAGCTCGCCGGCGATGCGCCGCTGCAGATCCACCATCAGGTACAGCCCCTTGGCCTGCAGCGCCGGCGTCGTCATCAGCAGGCGGGAGGCCGCCGACAGCTCCTCCGGTTCCTTGTGCGGCACGACGGGCCGGCGGAGGGCGGCGTACTCCTGGACCATCCTGGCCAGCAGTTCGCCGGGCCCCTCCTGCGGGCGCCGTTCCGCGAGCACCCCGAGCAGCAGGTCGGCGATGTGCTCCGTGTCGGCGAAGACCACCTCGTCCTTGCTGCGGAAGTAGTTGAAGAACGTCTTGGGGTCGACATCCGCCGCCACGGCGATCTGCGCCACCGTGGTCTGCTCGTACCCCTGCTCGGCGAACAACCTCATGGCCGCGGTGACGATCCGCTGCCTGGTCAGCCGCTTCTTGCGGTCGCGACGCGACTCCTCCATGGACCGAACATACACCCTCTAGAATTTTCCACAAACTGGAATTTTATGCCCGGCGCGATGGGAGCGCTCCCAAAGATCACTATGGACCTTTCGTTGCCGATCATCCGGTTTCACCAGGCCACATCCCCATGCCGGTAACGGTTCTGTTTCGTCGTATTGACGTTCCAGCCCCGCTCGGCCACCCTTCGTGGGAGCGCTCCCATAGATGCCTATCGCGGTTCCACCGGTCGGGGACGAGGCCGCGACCACCCGAGAAGGGGTCCAGAATGATGACCATCCAGCGCCGCGCCAGCCTGGCCGCCGCCCTGACCGCGACCGCCCTGGCGCTCGCCGCCTGCGGCTCGGGCGCGACCGACACCCCGGCCTCCGGCGCCCCCGCCGCCTCAGGAGCGGCCGCTCCCGTCACCGTCAGGGTCCAGGTGTTCGGCGGCGGCGAGAACTTCGGTTACAAGAACGCCGTCGCCGCGTGGAACGCCGAGCACAAGGACGTCCAGATCAAGCTGGAGGTCCTCACCGACCAGTTCGAGCAGGTCTACTGGCCGCAGATGATCCAGTGGCTGCAGGCAGGCAAGGGCGCGGGCGACGTCGTCGGCATCGACGAGGGCGGCATGGGCCTGGCCAAGGCGCACCCCGAGTGGTGGGCCGACCTGGGCGAGCAGGGCCTGTCGGGCCGCCAGGCCGACTACCCGGCGTGGAAGTGGCAGAACGGTGTCACCGCCGACGGCAAGGTGTTCGCTCTCGGCACCGACATCGGCGGCATGAGCATCTGCTACAACAGGACGCTGTTCGAGAAGGCGGGCCTGCCCACCGAGCGCGACAAGGTGAGCGCCCTGTGGCCGACATGGGACGACTTCCTCAAGGTCGGCCAGCGGTTCCAGGCCGAGGTGAAGGACGCCAGGTTCACCGACGGCACCAACACCCTCTACAACGTGGTGCTGGTCCAGGAGGCGGCCAAGAACGGCAACGTCTCCTACTTCGACACTTCCAACGCGCTCGTCGTCGACAAGAACCCCGCGGTGAAGTCCGCCTTCGAGTTCGCCCAGAAGATGACCGCCCTCGGCCTGACCGCCAAGCTGCGCAACTTCACCGAGGAGTGGGCGACCGGCACCAAGAAGAACGCCTTCGCCACCGTCGGCTGCCCGTCGTGGATGCTGGGCGTCGTCAGCGGCAACGCGGGCGAGCAGGCCAAGGGCCAGTGGGACGTCGCGGCCGTGCCGGGCGGTGGCGGCAACTGGGGCGGCTCGTGGCTGGCCGTACCGAAGCAGTCGGCGCATCCGAAGGAGGCGGCGCGGGTCGCCGACTACCTGACCAGCGCCAAGGTGCAGGCGAGCGTCTTCGCCGACTTCGGCAACATGCCGAGCAACATCAAGGCCCAGCAGGACCCGGCGGTGACCGGCGCCAGGAACGCCTTCTTCAGCGACGCCCCGATCGGCGACATCTTCGCCAAGTCGGCGGCCTCGTTGCAGCCGGTGTTCCTCGGGGTGAAGCACACGCAGGTGAAGAACGCCATCGAGTCGGTGGTGCAGGGCATGGACGACGGCTCGGTCGCCCGGGACAAGGCCTGGCAGCAGCTCGTGGACGACGCGGTGAAGGCCGCGGGCTGAGCCCCCCAGCACCCCCACAGCGCCGGCCCGCCGCCGCGCGATGTCGCCGGCGGGCCGGCCGCCCGTCCCCGACGCGAGAGGTCTCCATGAGCCTTCACCTGGAAAAGGCGCCCCTGGTGGTCGCCGCGCCACCGCCGCCGCGGGGCGGCCGGCGGTGGCGCTCGGTCCTGGACATCAGGGCCATGCCGTACGTCCTGATCTCCCCCTACTTCGTGCTCTTCGCGGTCTTCGGACTGTTCCCGCTGGCGTTCACGCTGTGGTACTCGCTCTACGACTACGACCTGGCGGGCACAACCGCGTGGGCGGGCCTGGGCAACTACGCCCAGCTGCTGGCCGACGAGGACTTCTGGAACGCGGTCGGCAACACCGTCGGGATCTTCCTGCTGGCCACGATCCCGCAGCTGCTGCTCGCGCTGCTGCTGGCCAACGCGCTCAACAAGCGGCTGCGGCTGCGGCTGGCGATCAGGATGAGCGTGCTGCTGCCGCTGGTCACCTCGGTGGTGGCGGTCGCCGTGGTGTTCACCCAGCTGTACGCCAGGGACTGGGGCCTGGTGAACTGGGCGCTGAGCTGGTTCGGCGTCGAGCCGGTCGACTGGCGCGCCGAGCGGCTGCCGTCCTGGCTGGCGATCGCCACCATGGTCGACTGGCGCTGGACCGGCTACAACGCGATCATCTTCCTGGCCGGCATGCAGACCATCCCGCGCGATCTGTACGAGGCGGCGGCGATCGACGGGGCCTCACGGCGCAGGCAGTTCTGGCAGATCACGCTGCCGATGCTGCGCCCGACGCTGATCTTCGTCGTGCTGAACTCGACGATCGGCGGTCTCACCCTGTTCGCCGAGCCCACCACCTTCTACAACGGAAACGTGGACGGCGGCTCGCAGGGGCAGTTCCAGACGGTGGCGATGTTCATCGTCAAGCAGGGCTTCAGGGAGTTCGACTACGGCTACGCCGCCGCGGCGGCCTGGCTGCTGTTCCTGCTCATCCTGCTCGGCGCCCTGGTCAACTTCCTGTTCGTCCGCCGTATCGGAGGGACCGGATGACCGGCTCGGCGACGATGTGGAAGGCCACCGTCATGACCAGGGTCATGCTGGCCGTGGCGATCACGCTGTCGGCCTTCCCGCTCTACTGGATGCTCGTCATCGCCTCGCGGACCAACGACGACGCCGTGGACGTCCCGCCGCCGTTCCTGCCCGGCGGCAACCTGGGCGAGAACATCGCGGCGGTGCTGGCCAACGAGGACGCCCACTTCCTGACGGGGTTGGCCAACTCCTTCGTCGTGGCCTCGGTCGTGACGGTGTCGGTGGTGCTGATCTCGACGCTGGCCGGCTTCTCCTTCTCGCGGCTGCGTTTCCGCGGCAGGCGGCTGCTGCTGCTGACGATCCTGCTGACGATGATGGTGCCGCTGCAGCAGATGGGCGTCGTGCCGCTCTACCGGCTCATGGTGGAGCTGGAGTGGACGGGCACGCTGACGGCGGTGATCCTGCCGTACCTGCTCAACGGCTTCGGCGTGTTCCTGATGACGCAGTACACCGAGCAGGCGGTGCCCCACGAGCTGGTCGAGGCGGCCAGGGTGGACGGCGCCTCGACGATGCGGATCTGGTGGAACGTCGTGCTGCCCGCCGTACGGCCGGGCATGGCCGTGCTCGGCATCAACACCTTCATGCTGCTGTGGAACGACTACATGTGGCCGATGATCGTGCTGACGCCGGACAACCCGACCGTGCAGATCGCCATCCAGGCGCTCAACGAGCGGTTCTCCACGAACTATGTGCTGATCTTCGCGGGGACCGCGCTGTCCGTCATCCCGCTCATCATCGTGTTCATCGCGTTCGGCCGGCAGATCGTCGGCGGCATCATGGAAGGTGCGGTCAAGGCGTGACAACCCGACAGGACCGGCTCGACGACCGGCTGCTGTTCCCCACCGGCTTCGCGTGGGGCGCGGCGACCTCGGCGTACCAGATCGAGGGGGCGGTCGGCGAGGACGGGCGCGGCCAGTCCATCTGGGACGTGTTCACCAGGAAGCCCGGCCGGGTGCTCGGCGGCGACGACGCCGACGTGGCCGTCGACCACTACCACCGCTACCGCGGCGACGTGGCGCTGATGGCGGAGCTGGGGCTGCGCGCCTACCGCTTCTCGGTCTCGTGGCCGCGGGTGCGGCCCGACGGGACGGGCCCGATCAACCAGCGGGGGCTCGACTTCTACCGGCGCCTGGTGGACGAGCTGCTCGGCCACGGGATCGACCCGTGGGTGACGCTCTACCACTGGGACCTGCCGCAGCCGCTGGAGGACAGGGGCGGCTGGCCGCAGCGGGACACCGCCTACCGTTTCGCCGAGTACGCCGCGGCCGTCCACGAGGCGCTGGGCGACCGGGTGCGCCACTGGGCGACGGTCAACGAGCCGTGGTGCGCGGCATTCCTCGGGTACGCCTCGGGCGAGCACGCGCCCGGACGGCGTGAGCCGGTGAGCGCGGTCCGGGCCGCGCACCACCTGAACCTGGCGCACGGCCTGGCGGCGCGGGTGCTCAGGACCGCGGGCAACAGGGTGGGCGGGTGCGTGAACCTGTACGCGGTCTCGCCCGCCACCGACAGCGCGGCCGACCTCGACGCGGCGCGCCGCGTCGACGGGCTGCAGAACAGGTTCTTCCTCGACGCGCTGCTGAAGGGCGGCTACCCGGCCGACGTGCTGGCGGACCTGGAGCCCGTCACCGACATGGCGTTCGTGGAGGACGGCGACGCGCGGACCGTCGCCGCCCCGATCGACATGCTGCTGGTCAACTACTACAGCCGCTTCACCGTCTCCGGCGCCCCCGGTGGTCCCGCCTCGGCCGCGGCGGCGCCGACCGCGGCGGCCTCCCCCTGGGTGGGCAGCGAGCACGTCTCGTTCGTCAGCGGGGGCCGGCCCGTCACGGCGATGGGCTGGGAGATCGACGACGGCGGCCTGAGGGAGGTCCTGGCGCGGGTGGCGGCCGACTACCCCCGCCTGCCGCTGGTCGTCTCGGAGAACGGCGCGGCCTTCGACGACGTGCTGTCGGGCGGCCGGGTCCGCGACGGCGACCGGGTCGCCTTCCTCGAGGCCCACCTGCGCGCCTGCAGGGCGGCGATCGACGAGGGGGTGCCGCTGGAGGGCTACTTCGCCTGGTCGCTGATGGACAACTTCGAGTGGGCCTGGGGGTACGGCAAGCGCTTCGGGCTCCTGCACGTCGACTTCGCCACCCAGCGCAGAACCCCCAAGGACAGCGCGCTGTGGTACGCCGAGACCATCCGGCACAATAGCTGAATGGCCATGAACCGACCGACGCTCGAAGCGGTCGCCGCGCGCGCCGGGGTCGGCAGGGGCACCGTGTCCCGCGTCGTCAACGGCTCACCGAAGGTGAGCACGAAGGCCAGGGACGCGGTGCTGAAGGCCATCGAGGAGCTCGGTTACGTACCCAACAGGGCGGCCAGGGCGCTGGTCACGCGGCGCACCGACACGGTGGCGCTGGTGGTGTCGGAGTCCGAGCAGCGGATCTTCGACGAGCCGTACTTCGCGGGCATCATCCGCGGCATCGGCTCGGCGCTGGCCGAGACGGGGCTGCAGCTCATCCTGGCGATGGCGCAGTCGCCGGAGGAGCACGAGCGCCTGGAGCACTACCTGACGGGGCAGCACGTCGACGGCGTGCTGCTGCTGTCGCTGCACGGCGAGGACCCGCTGCCGGGCAGGCTGGAGACGATGGGCGTGCCGACCGTCCTCGGCGGGCGGCCGGTCGGGCTGGACGCCTTCAGCTACGTCGACGTCGACAACAGGGCGGGGGCGCGGCAGGCGGTCAAGCACCTGCTGGCCGCCGGCCGGTCCAGGGTCGCCACGATCGCGGGCCCGCAGGACATGGGCGTGGGCGTCGACCGGCTCGCCGGCTACCGCGACGCCCTGCTGGCCTCGGGCATGGGCGAGCTGGTCGCCTTCGGCGACTTCTCCGAGGAGAGCGGCGAGCAGGCGATGCGCGAGCTGCTGGCCGCCCATCCCGGGCTCGACGCGGTGTTCGCCGCCTCCGACCTGATGGCGACGGGCGCGATGCGGGCGCTGAAGGCCGCGGGCCGCTCGATCCCCGGCGACGTGGCCGTGGTCGGGTTCGAGGACTCCAAGGTGGCGCTGCACACCGACCCGCCGCTGACCACCGTTCACCAGCCGACGGAGCTGATGGGCCGGCAGATGGCGCACCTGCTGGTGGCCAGGATCAACGGTGAGGAACTGCGCCAGCCCGTGCTCATCCTCGACACCCATCTGGTGCTGCGCGGCAGCGCCTGAGCGCCGGACCGCTCCTCTGTATCCTTTGCCGGTCGAAAGGATCCCCCTGTGCCCATATTGTCCGGTGCCGGCTACACCGCCGAGATCAGCACCCTCGGCGCCGCCGTTCGCGGCCTGCGTCTCGGCGCGCGCGAGTTGCTCACCAGCTGGCCCGAAGGCGGGCCCGTCCCCTACTACGCGGGCACGCTGCTGGCGCCGTGGCCCAACAGGGTGGGCGACGCCACCTACACGTTCGCGGGCACCCGCTACGAGCTTCCGGTGAACGAGCCCGAGCGCGGCCACGCGCTGCACGGCCTGGTCCACGCGGCCGAGTGGCGGGTGACGGAGCAGGGGCCGTCGTCGGTACGGCTGGCGTACACGCTCGAGCCCTCGCCCGGCTATCCCTTCACCCTGTCCTTCGAGGTCGTCCACGCGCTCGGCGACGACGGCCTGACGACGACGGTCACCTGCGAGAACACCGGCGAGCGCGCCGCGCCCTACGGCTGCGGCCCGCACCCGTGGCTGCTCGGCGAGCGGCTGCGGGTGCCCGCCGCGAAGGTGCTGCTGGCCGACGAGCGGCTGCTCCCCCGCTCGCTGGAGGACGTGGCCGGCACGCCGTACGACTTCAGGCAGGCTCGCGACCTCGGCGGCACCCGCGTCGACCACACCTTCACCGGGCTGTCGGCGGGTGAGGTCCTGGTCGATGACATCAGGGTGAGCTGGGACCCGGCGGTGCTGCCGTGGGTGCAGGTCTGCACCGGCAGGCACCTCGACTACGTCGGCGTGGCGGTCGAGCCGATGACCTGCCCGCCCGACGCGTTCGGCTCCGGCAGCGACCTCGTCGTGCTGGAGCCGGGCGGCCGGCACGAGGCCGCGTGGACGATCGGGGTCCGCTGATGGAGAGCAGGACCAAGCGCAGGTTGACCGCGCGGGAGCTGTCCCTGCTCGCCCATCGGGCGGTCGGCGCGCATGTGAGCGAGGCGGTGGAGCTGGCCGACGGCTTCGCCAACGCGGTGTGGCGGCTGCGGCTCGACGACGGCCGCCACGTCGTGCTGAAGCTGTCGCCGTCGCCCGAGCTGGAGCAGCTCACCTACGAGCGCGACCTGCTGCGCATGGAGGCGGCCGCCTACCCGCTGGCGGCGTCGGCGGGCGTGCCGGTGGCGGCGCTGCTGAAGGCGGGTTTCGACGATCCGGTGCTCGGCGGCGACTACCTGGTGCTGTCCGCGCTCGACGGCACGCCGTGGAACCAGGTGGCCCTCGACGGGCAGGCCACCGCCGCGCTCCGTCACGAGCTGGGTGGTCACCTGGCGCGGCTCAACTCCGTCACGGGCGAGGTGTTCGGCTACCCGCACAGCGGGCTGACCGGCTCGACGTGGCGCGAGGCGTACCTGCGGATGGCCGGGGCGCTGCTGGACGACGCGCTGCGCTATCCGGCCACCCCGCTCCCCCGTCCGGTCGCCGAGCTGCGGGCGCTGCTGGAGGGCGCGTCGGACGTGCTCGACGAGGTGGCCACGCCGCACCTGGTGCACTTCGACGTGTGGACCGGCAACGTCTTCCTCGACCTGTCCGGGCGGCCGCGCATCCAGGCGATCATCGACCACGAGCGCGCCTTCTGGGGCGACCCGCTGGCCGAGCTCATCACGCCGACGCTCTTCGGCGAGATCGACGAGGACGATCCGCTGCTGGCCGGCTACCGCGCGGTGCGCCCGCTGGAGCTGTCGGCGGGGGCGCACCGGCGGCTCGACCTCTATCGCGCCTACCTCTACCTGATCCTGCTGGTGGAGAACGGCCCCCGGCAGTACCCGGAGGCCGACTACGCTCCCTTGCGCGACCTGGCGACGGCCTCGCTGATCAGGGTCCTCGACCGGCTCTAGTGCCGGTGGCCCTCCTCGCCGTGCTCGGGCTCGGTGGAGTTGGCCACCGCCTCGTAGCCCTGGCCGGTCCCGGCGGTCAGCGCCTTCGCCCTGGCCGCCTGCTCGGCGAACCGGCAGGTGGAGGCGCCGGTGACGGTGTTGGGCGCGCCGAGGTCGTCGGGCCCGGCAGCCGCGCAGGTCAGCGCGCCCCTGACGGTGGTGCCCGCCATGATCGCGCCGGTGGTGCCGTTCAGGACGGCGGCGCCGCGGATGGTGGCGCCCACGACGGTGAGCGCGCCGCCCGTGACGGTGAGCGCACCGGCGACCTCGCCGTCCAGGACGTGGACCTCGGCGGCGTTCGAGGCGGTGAGGGCGCCGTCGACCGTGCCGCCCCTCATCACCAGCGAGGCGCCCTGCCGTACGGTCACCGGGCCGGTGACGTCGGCGCCGGTGAGGCAGGTCACGCCCTCGCGCACGGTCAGGGGTCCCCTGTGGGTGCCGGTGAGGGTGGTCGTGCAGGCGGGCGGCGGGGCGATCGTGGTCACGGTGAACGCGCGCTCCCGGCCGTGGTTGCCTGCGGCGTCGATCGAGCGGTACTCGATCGTGTGGCGGCCGCGGGGCAGCCTGCCGTACACGAGGTGGTCGATGGTGGTGCCGGTCTCGGTGAAGGTCCACGGCAGCTCGGAGGAGGTCGGCCAGCCGAAGTAGTTGAACCAGCCGTCGCCGTCCACGCGCGACTCCGAGACGATGTGGCCGCCGTTGTCGTCGGCGCCGGTCAGCTTCATGGAGAAGGGTCCGTTGAAGATGTAGGTGTCCTTGTCCGGCTTCAGCAGCGGCTGCGACAGCTCGTAGCCGGTGGTGGGGGCGACGGCGTCGACCTTCCAGGTGAGGGTCTGGCCGCCCAGGGTGGCGGTGAGCGTGTGGGTGCCCGTGGTCAGGCCCTTGAGCGCCACCTCCGTGCCGGTGGCGACCTGCCTGCCGTCCAGTGCCCAGGTCACGGCCGGGACGGCGGTCGCGGGATGGGTGGTCTCGACGCGGACGACGTCGCCGCCGCCGACGGGCCGGTCGGTGGGGGTGGAGGAGACGATGGCGGGCGTGACGCCGTCGGGCGGGGTGGTGATCGCGGTGTCGACCGTCCAGGTACGGGTGCCGGTCATGGCGGCGCGGATCGCCGGGTCCCTGACGAAGTCAGTCGGGTCGGTGACGGTGGCCTTCACGGTGTGCGTGCCGGGGGTGAGGCCGAGCGTGCGCAGGTCGAGGCTGTCGACGTCGCCCGGCAGGTCCTTGCCGTCGACGTTCCACGTGGTGACCAGGCCGTGGCTGACGGGGTGCATCGGCTCGACCCACAGCACCCGGTCGGCGCCGACGGGGGCGGCCGTCGGGGTGGAGTCCTGGACCAGGTCGGTCTTGGCGGTGATGCGCCGGACCATGACCTCGCGGCTGACCTGGTCGAAGTAGTAGCCGAGGGTCTTCATCATGGAGTGCCTGCTGGGCCGCCACACGCCCGTGGTCGCGTACAGGCCGCCCTCGTAGCGGCCGATCGGGCCGCCGGACTCGCTGTCGTCGCCCAGCCAGCGCCACCACTTGCGCTGCTGGTCCTTCATCTGCTGCTCGGTGAGCAGGGTGTGGTGGGCGCTGCCCGGCTCGCCGCCGGTGTAGGCGCCGCCGGGGACGCCGCGCTGGTAGTAGTCGTACTCGTCCTGCAGGCCGCCCAGCGAGTGGCCCAGCTCGTGCGGGCTGATCAGCGCGGACATCGCGTTGCTGCCGGAGGCGGTGGCGTAGGAGCCGCCCGCGCCGCCGTAGGTGCCGCTGTTGGCCAGCGCCATGATCTGCCGGTTGGTGGAGGTGGTGCCGGTGACCAGGTCGGCGTAGCGGGTGGCGGCGGCGTTGTTCATCGTGATGAGGCGTTGCACGCTCGCGGGGTTGCAGCCGCCCCAGAAGCCCATGCTCAGCGGCGTGTTCTTCCTCGGGGAGGACAGGTCGGGGTCGCAGCTGACGCCCGACTCGCCCGAGACGATGTCCACGCGGTAGACGTTGATGTAGGTCCGGTAGGACTTGAACGGTTCGATGGACCACATCACGTTGAGGTGCCGGTCGACGTCGGTCCTGAAGGCCGCCTGCTCGCTCGCGGTGTAGCCGTCACCCATGATGATCAGGTTGAACCGCTTGGCGGGCGGGCCCGTCACCTGGACCGGCGTGACCGTGGCGCTGCCTGGCTCGGCAAGGGCAGGAAGCGGGACCAGCCACACGAGAGCCAGCACCGCTGCAACGAATATCCGCATGCCCCGAAATATCAGCCCACACCGGGGTCACCGGGACATCCCATATCTGGATAACTCCAGTGTTATGGTCCGGAAATGCAGTTGGAGCTGAGGCATCTGAGGGTGCTGCGGGCCATCGCCGACCAGGGCAGCGTCACCAGGCCGCGGCGTCGCTCGGGGTCTCGCAGCCGGCGCTGACCGCCCAGCTGCGCCGCATCGAGCAGGCGCTCGGCGGCCCGGTCTTCGAACGCGACCACACCGGCGTCTCGCTGACCGCCTTCGGGGAGTTCGTGCTGGCCAGGGCACGCTCCGTCATCGCCGGCATGGACGACCTGCTGCAGGCGCGCCCGCCCGCGCATCCGGTGGTGCGCGTCGGCAGCTTCGAGAACCCGATCGTCGTCACCCTGCTGGAGAGCCTGTCGAGGACGCTGCCGGACTCGCGCATCACGCTGCAGACCGAGCACTTCGTCAGGGTGCTGGTGGACATGGTGGCCAACGACCGGCTGGACGTGGCGCTCGTGGCCGACTACCCGGGGCACGCGCTGCGGGCGCACGCCTCGCTGGGGCTCGGCGTGGTCGCGGTCGAACCGGTCTTCGTCGCGCTGTCGTCGGGCCATCCTCTGGCCGGCCGTACCGAGGTGGACCTGGCGGAGCTGGCGGGCGAGCAGTGGGTGCTGCCGCCCTCGGACGGGATGGGCTGGCCCGAGCACCTGCTGGAGGCGTGCACGGCGGCGGGGTTCTCGCCGCGGGCGCGCTACCAGATGGTCGAGGCGGGGGTGCGGCGGGAGCTGGTCGGCGCGGGACACGCGGTCTCGGCCTGCCAGGCGCTCTACGACGCCGGGCCCGCGGTGACCGTGCTGCCGCTGAGGGGCAATCCGCTGTGGATGCGGCACGTGCTGCTGTGGCGCAGCGCGGGTCCCGTCGCCGCGCAGTCGGCGAGCGTGCTGGCAGCGGCCGTGGCGGCGCATCGTGCCGTGGCCGCGCGCGGCGTGCCGTACCGGGCGTGGACCGCCCGGTACGGCACGCCGCCCGACTTCGCCTGACCTGCCACTCTTGCGCCCGGACAGATTTCAACGCATGCTGAATTCATGCGCTGTGTGATAGCAGGCGGCGGCCCCGCGGGCGCGATGCTCGCCCTGCTGCTCGCCCGAGCCGGCGTCGAGGTGACGCTGCTGGAGAAACACGCCGACTTCCTGCGCGACTTCCGGGGGGACACCATCCACCCGTCGACGCTGCGGGTGCTGGACGAGATCGGCCTGGCCGAGGCCTTCCACCGGATACCGCACCGCAAGGCGTACGGGCTGACGCTGGTGACCGACACGGGAGCCAGTCGGCTGGCCGACCTGCGCGGGCTGCGCGGGGGCTACGACTACATCGCCTTCGTCCCGCAGTGGGACTTCCTCAACCTCCTCACCGCCGAGGCCGCGAAGTACCCCTCGTTCCGGCTGCTCATGAACGCCGAGGCGAACGGCCTGATCCGCGATGGCGGCACGGTCCGCGGCCTGCGCTACCACGACAAGGACGGCGAGCACGAGCTGCGCGCCGACCTGACGGTGGCCGCCGACGGGCGCGGCTCGACCCTGCGTGTGGCGGCCGGGCTGGCGCCGGTGGAGATGGGCGCGCCCATGGACGTCGTCTGGTTCAGGATGCCGCGCGAGGACGGCGACCCGGGTGAGACGTTCCTGCGCGTCTCGACGGGCCGGCTCCTGGTCGCGATCAACAGGGAGACCTACTGGCAGCTCGGCTACGTCATCCCCAAGGGAGGGGCCGAGCGGCTGCGCGCCGCGGGCATCGAGGAGCTGCGCCACCACGTCGGCCGGCTGCTGCCGTTCCTGGCCGATCGGGTTCCGCTGCTGGGAAGCTTCGACGACGTCAGCGTGCTCACCGTCGCGCTGAACCGGCTGCGCCGGTGGTACCGGCCGGGCTTCCTGTGCATCGGCGACGCGGCGCACGCGATGTCGCCGGTGTTCGGCGTGGGGATCAACCTGGCGGTGCAGGACGCGGTCGCCACGGCCAACCTCGTCCTGAAGCACGGCCCGTCCGCGGTGGCCGCGGTGCAGCGGCGCCGCATGTTCCCGACCGTGGTGACGCAGTTCGCCCAGCGGGTGGCGCAGAAGCGGCTCATCGCGCCCGCGCTGGAGGGATCGCTGCGGCTGACCCGGGTGCCCGAGCTGGCGCGGATCCCGGTGATCAACAGGTTGACCAGGACCTTCATCGGCAACGGCGTCCGTCCCGAACATGTGGCCTCCAGGTGACATGACACGCCGCACGCGCGCAGGTCCCTTCCGGCGGGCGTTCGCGGCGTCGGCCACGGGGAACCGGCGTCGCCGCGTTCTCACAACGTGGACGCCGAGCTCGGCGTGCGGGGGGCAGGTGGAATACCCTCATATGCCGTGAGCAACCTTGACGCCTGGCGCACTCTGACCGCGGCCCAGCAGCCCGACTGGCCCGACCGCAGCGAGCTCGAGAAGGTGGTCGCCGAGCTCGGCGGACTGCCTCCGCTCGTCTTCGCCGGCGAGTGCGACCAGCTGAAGGCCCAGCTGGCGGCCGTCGCCAGGGGCGAGGCGTTCGTCCTGCAGGGCGGCGACTGCGCCGAGACCTTCGCCGGGGCGACCGCCGACAACGTGCGCAACAAGCTCAAGACGCTGCTCCAGATGGCGATCGTGCTCACCTACGCCGCCAAGGTCCCCGTGGTCAAGATCGGCCGCCTGGCCGGGCAGTTCGCCAAGCCCCGCTCCAAGGGCACCGAGACCCGCGACGGCGTGGAGCTGCCCGCCTACCGCGGCGACATGGTCAACGGGTTCGAGTTCACCGCCGAGTCGCGCGAGCCCGACCCGTGGCGGCTGCTGCGCGCCTACCACTCCTCCGCCGTCACGCTCAACCTGGCCCGCGCCTTCACCAAGGGCGGTTACGCCGACCTGCGCCAGGTCCACGCCTGGAACCAGGACTTCGTGGCCGAGTCGCCCGCGGGGCGCCGCTACGAGCAGCTGGCCCGCGAGATCGACCAGGCGCTGGCGTTCATGCGGGCCTGCGGGGCCGACCCCGAGGAGTTCCACACGGTGGAGTTCTACTCCTCGCACGAGGCGCTCATCCTCGACTACGACAGGGCGCTCACCCGGGTCGACTCGCGCACCGGCCTGCCGTACGACGTGTCGGCGCACATGGTCTGGATCGGCGAGCGCACCCGCCAGCTCGACGGGGCGCACGTGGAGTTCTTCTCCCGCATCCGCAACCCCATCGGGGTGAAGCTGGGGCCGACGACGACGCCCGAGGAGGCGCTCGCGCTCATCGACAAGCTCAACCCGAAGAACGAGGCGGGCCGGCTGACGTTCATCACCCGGATGGGCGCCTCCAAGATCCGTGAGCACCTGCCGCTGCTGGTGGAGAAGGTGAACGCGTCGGGCGCGCAGGTGGCGTGGCTCTGCGACCCGATGCACGGCAACACCTTCGAGGCCCCGAGCGGTCACAAGACGCGGCGGCTCGACGACGTGCTGGACGAGGTGGCCGGTTTCTTCGAGGTGCACCGGGCGCTGGGCACCCACCCGGGCGGCATCCACATCGAGTTCACCGGCGACGACGTCACCGAGTGCGTGGGCGGCGGGCAGGAGATCGTCGAGGACGATCTGGCCCTGCGGTACGAGACGGCGTGCGACCCCCGCCTCAACCGGAGCCAGTCGCTGGACCTGGCCTTCCGTGTGGCGGAGCTGTACCGGTCGGTCTGACCCGCCTCAGCGCGCGACGCCCGCCTCCTTCCGGGGGCGGGCGTTCGGCGTCTCGCGGGTCCGTCCGGTGGGACCTCCGGGGCCTTCGTGTCGCTCGCGGTTCTGACCGCGCCGGCTCTCCTGACCACCCTCGCGGGAGCGCCGGGGCGGCCCGGCAAGTGGCGGGTACGGCGGACGTGAAACCGAATCGTCTTCTATGATCGCCTGGAAATCATCGGATATCTCGGGAGACATCGTGGATGGTCAGCCGGCGCCTGAGGGAGTGGACCCCAACGTCCCCAACGTCGCGCGGATGTACGACTACTACCTCGGCGGCAAGAACAACTTCGCCGCCGACCGGGCGGCCGCCGACCAGATCCTCCAGCTGTTCCCCGACACCAGGCAGTCGGCCAGGGAGAACCGCGCCTTCCTCGGCCGGGCCGTCCGCCATCTGGTCGCCCAGGGCGTCGACCAGATCGTCGACCTCGGCTCGGGCCTGCCCACCCAGGGCAACACCCACGAGAGCGCGCCCGGCGCGACGGTCGTCTACGTCGACTACGACCCCGTCGTGTGCGCGCACGGCAGGGCGCTGCTGGCCGACGGCGCGAACGTGACCATGCTCCACGGGGACGTGCGGGAGCCGGACAAGCTGCTCGTCGAGCTCGGCGAGCTGATCGACTTCACCCGCCCGGTGGCCTTCCTCATGCTCGCCGTCCTGCACTTCCTGCCCGACGCCGAGGCCCACCCTCTCGTCGGCGCCCTGCGCGAGGCCAGTGTGCCGGGCAGTCACCTGGTCATCAGCCACGCCATCGACGCCAAGCCGGACACCACGCCCGAGGCGCTGGAGGTCTACAAGCGGGCCACCGCCGCGCTCAACCTGCGGACCAGGGAGCAGATCGAGCGCTTCTTCGACGGCTACGAGCTGGTCGAGCCCGGCCTGGTCTTCCCCACCGACTGGCGCCCCGAGCACCCGCCGCTGGTCGGCGACAGCGCCGGATCGGTCGGCTACGCGGGCGTCGGCGTGCTGCGCTGACACGGCGGAGCCCCCTGCTCGGGCAGGGGGCTCAGGGGCGTCCGGCGTCAGTTCTGCTCGGGAGCGGCGCCCATCTCCTGCGCCAGCTCGGCCCTGATGGCGTCCATGTCAAGCGCCTTGACCTGCCCGATGAGGTCTTCGAGGGCCGGCGCGGGAAGGGCGCCCGGCTGGGCGAAGACGACGATGCCATCACGGATCGCCATGATCGTCGGGATGGAGGTGATCTCGAACCCCTCCGACAGCCCCGGCTGCGCCTCGGTGTCGATCTTGCCGAACGTCACGTCGGCGTGCCGCTCCGAGGCCTGCTCGAAGATCGGCCCGAAGGTACGGCACGGCCCGCACCACGCCGCCCAGAAGTCGAGCAGCACGATCCCCTTGTCGGCGATGTCGTTGAAGTTCTGGTCGGTTACTTCGATGGTCGCCACAAGTGGCTCCTCATATCGTCGTCATGCTTGCATCCGTTAGAACCTCAAGCATTACACGCTCATTCCCCCACCCGCAGCGCCACACCGACGCGGCGCCGGCCCGACACCGCGACGTGCGCGACGGCCCCGAGCAGCGCGACGGCGGTGATCCCTGCGCCCAGCAGCAGCGGGGTCGTCCAGGTGCCGGCGTGGCCCACGGGCAGGCCGCCGGCGTATCCGCTCAGGTCCACGCCCGCGCCGAACAGGGCCGGGAAGGCGGTGCCGAGCAGGATCCCCGCCGGCGCGGCCGTCACCACGAGGGGGGCGACCTCGCCGAGCGTCACCGCCCGCGCCTGCCCGGCGGACATCCCCATCGTGGACAGGTAGGACAGGCCGCGCCGCCGTTCGGCGCCGCCCGACACGACGGTGACCCAGACGGCCAGCAGCGAGTAGAGGGCCAGCACGAGGGCCGACAGCCGGAAGGCCAGGGTGATCGTCCTGGTGAGCGGGGTCGACACGATCGCGGCCAGGTCGGCCTCGCGGGTGCCGGCCACCGCCCAGGCGCCGAGCGCCTTCTCCAGCGCGGCGGCCCGGATCCCCTCGCCGAAGACGAACAGCTGGTTGGGGCGCAGCGCCGCCTTCGCCTCCGGCAGCACCGAGGTGGGCAGCACGAGCAGCTCACCGGCGGGATCCACGCCGGGGAAGCGCTCGAGGAAGCCGACGTGGTCGACGACGACGGGCGCGGTGTCGTCGCCCGACAGCACGACAGGTCTGGCGCGTGCCGTGCCCAGGCCCCTGGTGACCAGGACGGGCGCGCCGGTGCCCGCCTTGGAGCCGGCGGCGCGGTCGGCGGCGGCGACGGGCGCCGACACGGCGGGCGGGGCCGCGCCGAGGCGCCGGGCGTAGGCGGCGGTGTCCATGCGCAGGTAGGTGAAGGCGAGCGTGCCGCCGGACAGGCGCCCCGCGCGCAGCTCGACGGGGATGACCTCACGCACGCCCGGCAGCCTGCGCACCTGCTCGACCTGCCGGGGCGTGATGGTGCCGTCGCCGACCGACACCTTGGCGTCGGCGCCGGTCCGCTGCCAGGCCGCGGCGCTCTGCCCCGCGGCCAGCGCGTCCAGGGTGAGCGCGCCGTAGACCGACATGGTGAGCGCGGGCACCAGGATCAGCGCGGGCAGCGTGGCGGCGGTCCTGGACCGGGCGGCCGCGGCGACCGCCAGGAACAGCACCGCGCGCCTGCTCCTGGCGGCGGCCATGGACAGCAGGCGCAGCAGGAACGGGTAACCCCACAGCAGGACGAGCGCGCAGGCGACCGCGACCGTGGTGGGCGCGGCCACCAGGAGCGGGTCGCCGCCCGCGCCTGGCCGGGCGGCCGTCACGCCCCGGCTGATCGCCAGGTAGCCGGCCGCCGCGGCCAGGACGACGACGAGGGCGTCGACGACGAGCCTGCGCGGCGTGAACGGCCTGGCGACGAGGTCGGCGCGGTGCTCGGCGAGCGGGCCGCGGTGGGCCAGCAGCAGGCGGCCGGTGCCGTACAGGACGGCGGCCAGCGCCAGCAGCGGCGCCGGCAGCAGGGACATCGCGCTGTCCAGGCCCGGCACCAGCCGCGACAGCCCGAAGCCGAGGAGCGCGCCGGGGACGACGGCCAGCAGGATCACCGTCGCGCCGATGGCCGTGAACTGGGCCGCCGAGGCGGCCCTGGCCCTGGCGGCCACCAGGCCGGCGGCGACGCGGTCGAGCAGCAGGCCGAGCACCAGCGCCACCACCCCGAAGGCGACCGCGAACAGCCCCACGAGCTGCAGCCCCATGAGGGTCTGGGTGGTACCGAGCTTGCCGAGGAACTCGTCGGTCACCTGGGGCAACCGGCTGTTCACCCGGTACGGCATGACCGGCGTCGACATGCGGCGGGCGGCCGCCGTGAAGGCGTCGAGGCCGGGCCTGATCAGCGGAGCGCCCTCGATGGTGAAGGCCGCCGGCCGCGCCGGGAACGCCCAGCGGTAGTTCATCCGCTCCCTGACCTGGCTGAGCACCGCGACCACCTGCCGGTCGGCCAGGCCCGTGACAACGAAGGAGGCCGCGTTGGCGCCGGGGTTGGGGATGTAGACGCGGCCCATCGAGGGGAACGCCGACCAGAACGGGTCGGCCGGGTCGATCGGCTCGTACAGCCCGGTGACCTCGATGAGGACCTCTCCCGCCGAGACGATCAGGGAGCCGACGTCGAGGCCCATCAGCTCGGTGACGTCCTTGGGCAGGCCGACCTCGACGGTGGTGACCCGGGGCCGGTCCAGCATGACGGCCACGGCCGGGTCCTGGCGCGGGTTGGGCATCGAGCCGGCGGTCAGCGGGTTGGGCCCGGTGGCCACCTTCGACGGGGGGACGCCCTTGACGTAGCGGACCCGCTGGGCGGCGCCGCTGTTCCACGCCAGGTCGACGAAGTTGTCGGCGCGTGGCTCGTGCCCGGCGTGGCCGGCGAGCCTGAGCCGGTTGGTGCTCACGCCGTAGGTGACCTCGCCGACGAGCGAGGCGAGCGCGGGCGGCATGGCCTTGCGGAGGGCGTCCGTACGCGCGGCCAGCGCCGCCGCGTCGGCGGGCCGTCCGCCGAGCGCGACCGACTGCGCGTCGACGCCGATCTCCAGCAGCTCGGGTCTGGTCTGGCCGACGGCCTGGTGCAGCGAGCGCTCGTAGGAGGCCTCGAACACCCTGGGCAGCGCGCCGCCCAGCAGCGTCATGCTGAGCACCAGCGCGCCGAGCAGCGCGGCGATCCCCCGGTGCAGCAGCGCCAGGCGCGCCGCCAGCCCGATGACGGTCATGCGTCCTCCCCGACGTGCCGGGCCCGCACCCGGCCACGGCGGCGCAGCGAGCCGGCGAGCGCGGCCACGATCGCGAACAGCGCCGCTGCGATGACCGCGAGCAGGAGCGCGGTGGCCGCCCACGGGATGTCCAGCCGTACCGGCGGGGTCACCGCCGTGACCTGCCCGGACAGCACCAGGTGCGGCACCACGACGGCCGCCGTGCCGCCGGCCAGCAGGGTGCCGCCCGCCAGGCCGAGCCCGATCAGGAACGTCTGCTCGACGGCCAGCAGCCCGAGCACCTGGCGGAAGCTGACCCCGAGCGCGTGCAGCAGTCCGAGCTCGGCCGCGCGTTCGCGGGCGGCGACGGCCGCGCTGACCGCGAAGCCGAGCCCCGCGAAGATCACCGCGGCGCCGAAACCGATCAGCAGGGCCCCCTGCAGGCCGCCCGCCAGCGGATCGTCGCGCAACTCGGCGAAGACCGCCTGCCTGTCGACGACGTGGGAGCTCCAGCCGGGGTGGGCGGCCAACGCCGCGACGGCGGCGCTGGGATCGCCGTCGCGGGTCGCCGCCCACCACTCGGTGACCCTGGGCGGGGCGGTGACGGTGAGCAGGTTCCTGTCGGCGAGCGTGGGCAGGTCCACGAGGACTCCCGCCTGGCCGACGGTCATGCCGGGCAGGCTGTCGACGACGGCCACCACGACGAGCCCCGAGGTGGTGGCGTCGAACGGCAGGAACAGCCGCATGCCGGGCGCCAGCTTCTCCTCGGCCGCCAGCTCGTCGGTGACGACGACGGGCAGCGGCTGGGGCAGCGTGGCCCTGCCGCCGACGGTGGCGCCGAAGACCCGCTCCGGCGGCAGGTCACGCGGTACGGCCAGCACCACCGCCCTGCCGCGTTCCGGCACGGCGTCGAGCCCGAACAGCGTCCCCTGCTCGGCGCGGACCGGCTTGGCGCTCCCCTCGCCGACGCCGCCGCCCTGGACCCGGCCGACCTGCTCGAACCCGGACCAGACCAGGTCGCCGGGCAGCCGGACGTCGGCCTGGCCCGCGCGGAGGGCGGCGACCACGACGGGGGCGGGCGTCCGGCCGAAGGCGAATCCGCGCAGGGCCAGCGGGTAGGCGATCCTGCCCGAGCGGCCCGCGAGCGCGGCCAGGTCGGCCACCAGCGTCCGCTCGCCGCCCGTTCCTCCGTCGGCCAGCTCCAGCCGCCAGCGGACGCCGTCGGCGTCACTGACCAGGATCTCGGCCTCCAGCGGGGCGGGCGCCTCGGTGCGGACGAGCACGGACAGCTCGGCCGGCGTGCCGGGGATCGGCACCGAACCGAGCGCGGGCCGCCCGGCCCTGAGCGCCTTGGCGATGTCGGTCAGCGAGGTGGCCGACAGGTCCGCGCGCAGGTTCATGACGCGGTCGAGCCGGTCGGCGTCGAGCGCGAGCAGCTCGGCCGAGCCTGAGCCGATCGCCACCGAGTCGCGGACGGCCGGGCTGACGGCGCGCACGCCGGGCAGCGCGGCGTACAGCCTGCCCGCGCCGGGCCCGCCCACCTCGCCCTGCCCTGCGGCCGGGGAGATCCGCAGGTCGGCGCCCACCCGGTGGGCGGCCTGGTCGCGTTGCGACGACTCCCACGTGGTCGTGGTGATGATCGACAGCACCCCGATGGCCACGGCCATGGTCAGCAGCAGGGCGGGGCCGGCGTAGCGCAGGGGGCGGCGGCTGACCTGCCAGGCGCCGAGCGCGGGGGCCAGCGTGGCGCGCCGCGCGGTGAACGCCGCGACGAGCCTGGAGGTCCACGGCACCAGGCGCATGCCGAGCATGCCGCCGCTCAGCAGCGCCAGCGCGGGCCCGGTGACGAGCATCGGGTCGATCCCGAGCGCGCCCTGAGCCGTGGCGGTGACGGGCGAGCCGTACCTGGTCAGCTGCCAGACGGCCAGGCCCGCCACCACGAGCAGGGCGACGTCGCCGCCCGCCCTGGCCAGCACGCCCCTGCGCTCGCCGCGCCCGCGCGCCGCCTGCTCCTCGACGTAGGAACGGCGGGCGCTGCGCACCGCCGCGGCCGCCAGCAGCGCCGCTCCGGCCAGCGCCGCGGCCGCCGCGATCGCGAACGTGCCGGGTCCGGGCGCCGCCGGCACCCGGACGGCGCCCGCCTGGGCCCACAGCAGTCCGCTGACGCCGTTGAGCACGTGGGGCGCGGCGAAGGGGGCGACCACCACGCTCGGCAGCGCGATGAGCAGCGCCTCGGTCAGGCTCAGCGCCATCAGCCCGCCCATGCCCGCGCCGCGGGCGCGCAGCAGCGCCACCTCCATGCGGCGGCGCTCGGCCAGCATCCTGGCGGTGAGCATCAGCGAGTACCCCGCCAGGATCAGCAGCTGCAGCACCGGCACCAGCATCGTCGACTGGCCGACCAGGGCGCTGCGGTCGAGCTGGGCGAGGTAGCCCGACAGTTCCTCGCGCACCGTGCAGTCGGCGCACGCGGGCCTGGCCTTGAGCCGGTCGGGCAGCCGCGCGGCCGCCGCCGCGAGCGGGCCCAGGTCGGCGGTGGAGACCCCGGTCAGGTCGGGCGTGACGTGCCAGTAGCCGAGCACCTGGTCGGCGAACCGGTCCAGGAACGTCGTCCGGGGGACCATGAGGGCCTCGCCGAGGCGGGGATACGGCTCGCCCCGTACGGTGAACACGCCGGTGACCAGTACCTTCAGCGGCGGGTCCGTCTCGCGGCGCCGTAGCGTCAGCTCCTGGCCCGCCTCGACGCCCAGCCGCTGTGCCGTCTCCCGGGAGAGCGTCGCCCGCAGCGGCTCACCCGGTGCGGGCCACGCGCCGTCCACCAGCGTGGCGACGCTCTCGAGGTCGGAGCGGGTGCCGAACGCCAGCCGCTCGCCGTCCTCCCGCTCGTACGGGCCGGAGGTGATGGACGAGACCACTTGCGGGGCGAACCGGGGGAAGGACTCCGCCGCCTGGGCGCGCACGGCGGCGTCGGCCTGGGGGAAGCTCGCGCGCCTGATCCACTGGGTGACCTCCGCCGAGGTGCCGGCCCGGTCGGCCCTTGTCACGCTCCATCTGACGCCGACGTCGACCACCGCGGAGATGGAGATCGACAGCGCCACCAGCGTCGTCGTGGCCAGCAGGATGGCCGCGAACGCCGTCAGTGGGAGCAGGGGCTCGCTGACCGCACGCTTGAGCACCCATGCCGTCCGGCCGCGCATCCGGCTTCCCCCTCGCATCCGTTCGGGAGAACATTCGCGGGACGAAACTCACATTCGCAAGAAATGCCCGGATTTCAACACAGAGTTGAGATCATCCCGAGATCAGCGCCTCCGACTGCCACAGGTCCCGGTAGTAGCCCGGTTCGCGGACGAGGTCGTCGTGGTGACCCCGCTGGACGATCCTGCCCTGCTCCAGCACCACGATCTCGTCCACCTGTTCCAGCCCCTTGAGCCGGTGGGTGACCAGCAGCGTCGTACGGCCGTGCGTCACGTCGAGCAGATCGCGCATCAGCTCGTCGGCGGTCACCTCGTCGAGCGCCTCGGCCGGCTCGTCCAGGAGCAGCACGGGCGGATCGTACAGCAGGGCCCTGGCCAGGGCCAGGCGCTGCAGCTGGCCGCCCGAGACGGTCCTGCCGTCCTCGCCGAGCTCGGCGTCCCAGCCGACGCGCGCCACCCAGCGCTCCAGCCTGGCCCTGCGGACGGCCCGCTCCCGCTCCTCCTCGCTGCTGCCGGGCCCCGCCAGCCGGAGGTTGTCGCGCAGCGTGGTCTGGAAGATGTAGGGGTCCTGGGTGAGCCCGGTCATCAGCGTCCTGACGTCGTCGGAGTCGAGGGCGGTGATGTCGACGCCGTTGACCCTGATCGCCCCCGACTCGGGCTCGACCAGGCGCATCAGCGCGGCGAGCAGGGTGCTCTTGCCGGCGCCGCTGGGGCCGACGAGGGCGACCCGCCTGCCCGGCGTCAGCGTCAGGCTCACCCCGTCGACCGCCGCCGCCCCGTTCGCCGAGCCGGCGCCGCGCCCGGCCGCGTGAGCCTCGGCGTCGGCCGGGTGCGCCGGCGCCCCTGCCGCCTGCGGCGCGGGGCGGGCGTGCCGGACGACCAGGTCGTCGATCTCGACCGTCAGCGGCCCGTCCGGCACGGGAGCGGGCGCCGCGGGCTCGGTGACGGCGGCCGGAACCGCCTCGACCTCCTTCAACCGGCGCAGCGCGGCCGCGATCCCGGCGTACCTCTCCCCCGCGGCGGCCAGCGGCAGCACCGGTTCGAAGGAGACCAGCGCCGTCAGCGCCAGGACGGCCGTCGCGACGGTGTCGGCCCCCGTCTTCTGGGCCAGCAGCACGATGGCGGCCACCGTCAGCCCCTGCACCAGCACGCCGGCGGCCAGCGCCGCCGCGTGGACGCGGGCCTGGCGGCGTTCGAGCGTGGACAGGTCGGCGTCGGCGGCCCCGGCGTCGGCCAGGGCCCGGTCCTCGGCGCCGTAGGCGGCCAGGTCGGCCGAGCCATGCACCAGGTCGGCCACCCGGGCGGCCAGCGCGGCCCTCGCCGGGGCGATGCGCGCCGACCAGCGGCGGGCGGCCGCGACCGTCGCCGCGGGAAGCAGCACGCCGGCGACCGCCAGCCCCGCCAGCAGCACCAGCGCGGCGGCCGGGTGGACGACGAGCGCGATGGCGAAGGCGGCCAGCGCGGTGATGAGCGCGGCCGTCGCGGGCAGCAGGCAGCGCACCAGCAGGTCCTGCACGGCGTCGGTGTCGTCGACCATCCGGCTGAGCAGGTCGGCGCCGCCGTGCGCCGGCCGCTTGGGCGGGATGAGCGACTGGTAGAGGCGTTCGCGCGTGGCGGCCTGGGCGCGCAGCGCGACGTCGTGCCCGGTGAGGCGCTCGGCGTAGCGGAAGACGCCCTTGCTGGTGGCGAAGGCCCTTACCGCCACGATCGCCACGCTCAGCGCGGCCAGCGGCGGCTGCTCGGCGGCCCTGGTGATCATCCAGGCGGCCGAGGCGGTCAGCCCGATGCCGGCCAGCTCGGCGGCCGCGCCGGCGAGCACGGCCCAGAGCAG
Organism: Nonomuraea sp. NPDC003727; assembly: GCF_053586935.1. NCBI lineage: Bacteria > Bacillati > Actinomycetota > Actinomycetes > Streptosporangiales > Streptosporangiaceae > Nonomuraea > Nonomuraea sp. NPDC003727. Next base: position 85,496 of record NZ_JBSFNE010000012.1, on the reverse strand, counting down.
GCGGGGGCCCATCCGCCCGCCCTCGCCGGGTGCGGCGGCCCGCGGGTCCCGCTGCCGCGTGGTGGTCATCGCTCGTCTCCCGCCTGTGCCGTCCTGTCGTCCCTCGTGCCGCCCTCGGGTGGACGGCGCCCGCCGGGATCCCGCGCCCCGCGGGCGGAGGCGGCCGTGGCGGAGGGAACCGGGGCATGGGAGAGGGCGGGCGCACCGATGGCGGCGGGCGGTTGAGGGGCCGCGGTGTCGGAGACGACGCGGCCCTCCTGGATGCGGATCACCCGGTCGGCCAGCTCGATCATCGCAGGGCGGTGGGCGACGATCACGGCGGTGCGTTGCTCGCTCAGCTCGGCGGTGGCGGCCACCACGGCGGCCTCGCTGCGCCCGTCCAGCCGGGCGGTGGGCTCGTCGAGCAGCAGCACCGCGGTCCGCGGCCGGCAGAACGCGCGGGCGAGGGCGAGCCGCTGCCGCTGGCCCGCGGACAGGTTCGCGCCGCGCTCACCGACCTGCGTGTCGTAGCCGGCGGGCAGGGCGCTGACGAACTCGTCGGCGTGCGCGGCCCTGGCGGCCTGCCGTACCTGGTCGGGGGTGGCCGAGGGGGCGCCCAGGCGGATGTTGTCGGCGACGGAGGTGGTGAACAGGTGCGGCCGCTGGGGCACGAACGCCAGCCGGTCGCGCCACGCGGCCAGGTCGAGATCGCGCAGGTCGGTCCCGTCGACGAGCACGCGGCCCGCGGTGGGGCGGACGAAGCCGAGCAGGAGGTGGAGCAGCGTGCTCTTGCCGCCGCCGCTCTCGCCGACCAGCGCCACACGCTCGCCGGGGGTGATGACGAGGGAGACGTCCTCCAGCGCGGGGTCGTCGCGGCCGGGATAGCGGACGGTGACGTTCTCCAGGCGGATCTCCGGAGGCTCGCCACCGGTCCGCGCGGCGGCGGAGGCCGCCGGCGACGCGGGTGCCGCCTGGTCGGCGCTGTCGTCCAGGACGGCGAAGGCGGCGTCGGCCGCCGCGACTCCCTCCATCGAGGCGTGGAAGCGCGTCCCCATCATCCGCAGCGGCAGGTACGCCTCCGGCGCCAGCAGCAGCACCAGCAGCGCCGTCGTCAGGTCGAGGGAGCCGCCGAGCAGGCGCAGCCCGATCGGCACCGCGACCAGCGCCAGCGAGAGCGAGGCGCACAGCTCGAGCACCAGCGACGACAGGAAGGCCACCCGCAGCGTCCGCATGGTCGCCGACCGGTGCGCGTCGGCCACCTGCCGGATGACGCCTGCCTGGTGGCGGGCCCTGCCGAAGGCGCGCAGGGTGGGCAGGCCGCGCACCACGTCGAGGAAGTGGCCGCCGAGCCTGGACAGCGCCCGCCACTGCCGCTCGGTGACGGCCTTGGTGTGCATGCCGACCAGCGCTCCGAAGATCGGGATGAGCGGCAGCGTGATCAGCACGATGATCGCGCTGGCGAGGTCGGCGGCGAAGAGCCTGATGAGGACCGCGACGGGCACCACGCCCGCGACCGCCATGGCGGGCAGGTAGCCGGTCAGGTAGGGGTCGAGCGCGTCGAGTCCGCGCCCGGTGAGCGTGACCAGCTCACCCGAGCGGTGGCCGGTCAGGCGGGCGGGGCCGAGCTCCTGGAGCCTGGCCAGCAGCCGGTGGCGCAGCGCGGACTTCACTCCCGTGGCCGTCCGCGCCGCGAAGATGCCCTGCGTCCAGCCCAGCAGGCCGCGCAGCCCCACCACCGCCGCCAGCCCCAGCAACGCCACGGCGGTGAACCTGCCGGACAGCACCCCGGCCAGCAGTTCGGCCTGGACCAGGACGAGCAGACCCGCGAGCACGGCGGCGGCCATGGTGACGGTCAGGTGCGTGCGCACCGCGCGCTCGGCTCGCATGAGCCGCAGTAGGTCCTTGTGCAACGGGTCCTCTAGAAGAACGACGGAATGCGGTCGACGCCCTTGACTGGCCGGAAGGTGCGCCACACCCATACTTGCGCGCCGACCATGACCGGCGCGAACGGGACCAGCATGAGACTGAGCACATTCAGTGTCGCGGCGGGCGCCGCGTTGTCCAGCAGGTGGGGGGCGGCGGCCGCCAGGAGCACGACGACGGGCGCGGCGGCGGCCAGCGCCGACAGTGCCAGGCCGCGACCCGTCCCCCTGGACTCCCGCCACGCCAGGAAGGTCCTGCCGTGGAAGGCGAACAGCGCGGTGGTGAGCGCCCCGAGGCCGAGCCCCGCGATCCACGGCAGGCCGGCGAGCCGGCCGATGGCCATCCCCCAGCCGGCGGCCAGCACCAGCGAGCCCAGCCAGATCATCAGGTCCCACCAGGCGCGCCATGCCCGGCCCTCGATCCTGCGGCGGAACCACAGACCCGCGTCGCGCAGGACCCAGCCCAGCAGCATGGCCACGACGAAGGGGTAGAGGGCGAAGATCACCTCCCCTTCCAGCAGCGGGAAGGCGCCGAACAGGACACCCGCGACCGCCACCAGCCACACCTCGTTGGCCAGCACGAACGGCGCCATGGCGGCGACCGTGCGGTCCCTGCGTTCCTGGGAGCGGCCCACCAGCAGCAGTCCCGCTCCGAGGTCGAAGCCCTCCAGGGCGAAGTAGCCCACGAGCAGCGCGGCGAAGACGACGAGCCAGACGACGTCCATGTCAGACCTCCAGGCGGACGGGCGCGGCAGCGGTGGTGGCGGGCCAGGCGCCGAGCGCCAGGTCGCCGGGCCCGCGCCGGACGACGCGGGCGATCAGGACGTAGTCGACGACCGCGAGCAGGCCGAGGACGGCGGTGAAGCCGATCAGCGACGCGGTGACCATGCCCGGGGTCAGGCCAGGAGACAGGGCGTCGGCGACGCTGAGGCGCTCCCAGATCATCCAGGGCTGGCGGCCGATCTCCCTGGCCATCCAGCCGAAGACGGCCGCCAGGAACGGCAGCGGCGTCATGATCATCAGGATCGGGTGGGTCCACCGCCAGCGCGGCAGCCAGTAGATGACGGGCAACAGCAGGAACGGCACGACCAGCTGCAGCAGCTCGCCGATCAGCGTCATGAAGCCCAGCCCCACCGCCGCGCCGGTGTTGCCCTGGAACTTGCCGTCCTGGACGACGCCGAACTGCGCGTAGCCGGTGCCGACGGCCACCAGGACCCCGATGGCCGCCACCACGACGCCCGTGCGCAGGGACCTGGTGAAGAACTCCGCGTGGCCGGTACGGCGGAACAGCTGGTAGGCGCTGGCGCCCATCACCACGAACCCGCCCGCCGTCAGGCCCGCCCCGATGACGTGCGGGAAGGACAGGACCAGCATCTTGTTCGTCAGCAGCGCGCCGAAGTCGGCCAGCCGCAGGCGGTCGCCGTCGGCCACGGCGCCGGCCGGGTTCTGCAGGAAGGAGTTGGCGACCATGATGAAGAAGGCGCTGCCGTAGGCGGTCAGGGTGACGATCCAGATGCAGGCCAGGTGCAGGCCCTTGCGCAGCCGGTGCCAGCCGAAGATCCACAGGCCCAGGAAGGTCGACTCCAGGAAGAAGGCGATCAGCGTCTCCATGGCCAGCGGCGCGCCGAAGACGTCGCCCGCGTAGTGCGAAAGGCCGCTCCAGCTCAGCCCGAACTGGAACTCCATCACCAGGCCGGTGACGATGCCGAGCGCGTAGTTGATCACGTAGATCTGGCCCCAGAAGCGGGTCATGTGCTCGTGCAGGGGGTTGCCCGAGCGCACCCAGCGCGTGTGCATGATCGCCACGAGGGGGGCCAGGCCCAGCGTGAGCACCACGAAGAGGAAGTGCAGGCTGCCGGTCAGCGCGAACTGCAGCCGGGCCAGGTCGAGGACGTCCATAGCATCATCTCCGAGCATTGTGTCTGCCTACATATAGAGAGCCTACATGTAGACTGGCTACATGCAGCACGCCGACCTAGGATGGGCGATGTGAATCCCGACGCGCTTCGCGGGCACATGGACGCCCTGCTGCTCTCCGTGCTGGAGGACGAACCGCTGCACGGCTACGCCATCATCGAGGCGTTGACCGCGCGCAGCGGGGGGGCGCTGACCGTGCCGACGGGCACCGTCTATCCCGCGCTGCGCCGGCTGGAGCGCGTCGGCTACCTGGTCAGCGAGTGGGCGACGGTCGGCGGACGCAAGCGGCGCACCTACCGGCTGACCTCCTCGGGCACCAGGCAGCTGGCGGGCGAGCGGTCGGCATGGCGGGAGTTCACCGGCGTGATCGGCAGCGTGCTCGAGCCGGACGCCAGGCGGCCCGAGGCCGCCGGGTAGGCAGGCGTCAGGCCGGGCGGGTCCGGCGGGTGAGGCGCAGGCAGTGGGCCGCGCCGTAGAGCTGCAGGCCGTTCAGGACCGGCGTGGTCAGCGACAGGATCACGCCGGGCAGGAAGGCGGAGAACCCGGCCGGGCCGCGCGAGCCGTACTGCAGGGCGGCGCTCAGCAGCAGCGTGACGGGCAGCATCGCCCACACCCACAGCGCGAGGATCCTGGTCACCCGCTCGGGCCCGCGGACCCAGCGCGCGCCCCGGGTCAGCGCGAGCAGCGCCAGCCCGCCGAGCACGCCGGTGGCCAGGTGGAAGACGTCGAGTGTCCGGGCCACGGTCAGGAACCACGCGGGCCGGTTGGCCCAGTCGGCGGCGTGCACCGGGAAGAACGCCCAGACCAGGCTCCACATCAGCGTGGTCAGCGGCACGCTGACGAACAGCAGCGCGCCGAGCCTGCGCCCGGCCGTCGCGGTCAGCTCCCGCTGGTAGCCGGGCGCCACCTCCCGCAGCTCGCCGAACTCGGCCACCGCCAGCCGCTCGGCCTCCGGCCGGGCCAGCCCACCGGCCTCGTAGGCCTCGGCGGTGTCGACAAGGCTGTCGCGCGCCTCGAGGACCAGGTCGCGCTTGGCTCCGGAGGGGCCGGCGAGGGCCCGGTGCAGCGCGGCCACGTAGTCGTCGATGAGCACGGTCTCCAGTCTACGAAGGGGCGCGCAGGGCCGTCATCGGGGAAAGCCCTGATTCCCCCGCTCCTGGTCAGTGGTGCACGGATGGCGCGGGGACGGCGGGGCGCGGCGTGGAGGCGCGCCTGGCGGCGTGGGAGGTGCTGGACCACAGCACCGCGCCCGCCGTCACCGCCAGCAGCAGGGCGCTCCAGGCCACCGCCCGGCCGGTGCGCAGGCCGTAGCCGCACAGCAGCCAGTACATCGACAGCCACCAGCGGCGGTTGGCGTGCCGGCGCATCTCCATCGCGCCGAAGGCGAAGTCGGCGGCGGTGCCGTGGTCGTCGGGCGAGTGGCGCAGCTCGTCGTACAGGGTGGCCAGGCCGTCGGGTGTCGGCGGGTCGCCGGGGTCCTGGGACCAGCCACGCCAGCCGTGCTCGTCGGCCAGCGCCCTGCGCCTGGAGAACCAGCGCAGCGGCGGCCAGCGCAGGCTGAAGCGCACCCCGCGGGGGGTGAAGGCGAAGGTGCAGCCCGTCAGCCGCAGCCCCGAAGGGTGCGCGAGGCCCGCGAAGCGGCAGCTCGACAGGTCGAGCTCGAACAGCGACAGATCGGGCGCGACCGCCCCTCGCAGCGAGCTGATCGTGCAGAAGCCCCGCCCGCTCACCGTCGCCGGCCCCCGCAGGACCGCCGCCTCCAGATCGGCGTGGGCGCGCGACAGCCGGACCGCGGTCGTCCCCCTGACCTCGACCTTGCGCAGGTCGACCGAGCAGTCGTGGACGGCCAGGTCGAGCGCGCCGTCCACGCGCGCCCCGGTCGCGGCCAGCCGCCCGGTCGCCGACAGGTAGGCGCCGGAGGCGAAGTGGACCGACTCGAACCCCGCCCGCCCGCGCACCTTCCTGAACGACAGCGTGCGGCCGAACCTGGCGCCCCTGAAGGTGGCCCGCTCGCCGAACTCGGCCCCGTCGAAGGTGGCGAACCCGTCGAACCTGGCGCGCTCGGCCGACAGCCCGCGCGCGAACACCGCCTGGCCGAACAGGGCGTCGCCGGCCACCACCGACCGGTCGAACCCGGCGTGACCGCGCACCCGGGCACCGTGGAAGGTCAGGCGGCGGGCGAACCGTGCCCCGGTGAACGACACGTTGCCGGCGAAGGCGGCGTTGAAGAAGGAGGCGAGCCGGTCGAACCTGGCGCCGTCCAGGGACACGTCGCCCTGGAAGCTCACCTCGGCGAAGCGCGCCTCGCCGGTGAAGCGGGCCAGGTCCATGCGAGCCCTGCCCGGCCTTCCCCCGGCGGCGGCGAGCACCTTGGCCAGCAGCTCGCCGTCGATCGTGGTGCCTCGCAGGTCGAGCAGCCCTCCTGGGCGGATGGCTGCGAGGGCGTCGGCCAGCTGCTCGGGCGACAGGTGGGCCAAGCAGCTGCCGTACGGCTGGCGCGCGACTCCCGTGCACGACGGGGAGCGGGAACACGTGACCCAGTCCATGGCGTGGTCATACCCGGGTTGCTAGGTCATGAGACGACATGGCGCCAGGCACCGTCTGGCAAGGGTCGATGATTTCATCGTTTGGTGGCGGTACGTTACGTTTTCTCCATCTAAAGTGCGGGTCATGCGAGCCTTATCCGCCCTTGTCGCCCTCGGTGTCGCCGCCGCGGGCGTGGCGACCCTCTCGATCGCCCCCGCGTCCGCGGCGCCCGGCCCCGTCGTCATCAGCCAGGTCTACGGTGGCGGGGGCAACTCAGGAGCGACGCTGGCCAACGACTTCGTGGAGCTGTTCAACAGAAGCTCCGCGCCCGTGGCCCTCGACGGCTGGTCGGTGCAGTACACCAGCGCCACCGGCTCCGGCCACTTCGCCGCCAACGTGGCCCCGCTGTCGGGCACGCTGGGCCCTGGCCGGTACTACCTCGTGCAGCTCGCCGCCGGCAGCAACCCGGGGGCGGCACTGCCCACCCCCGACGCCACCGCCACCATCAACGTCGGCTCCGGCGCCGGCAAGGTCGCGCTGGTCCGCTCGGCCACGGGCCTGGCCTGCAACGGCACCCCCACCGCGTGCACGGCCGAGCAGACCGCGCAGATCGCCGACCTGGTCGGCTTCGGCAACGCGAACTTCTTCGAGGGCACGGCCGCCGCGCCCGGCCTGACGAACACCACCGCCGCCCTCCGCAAGACGCACGGCTGCGCCGACACCGACGACAACGCCGCGGACCTGGAGGCCGGCGCACCCGCCCCGCGCAACACCGCGACAGCCGCCGCGCCCTGCGACGGCGGCCAGGAGCCCACGCCGTCGCCGACCCCGACGCCCACACCCACCCCGACCCCCACACCCACGGTCGCGCCCTGCGACACGGCCGCGACCCACCAGATCGCCGCCGTCCAGGGCGCGGGCGACGCCAGCCCCCTGGCGGGACAGACCGTGCGGGTCGAAGGCGTCGTGACCGGCGACTTCCAGAAGTCCACCGAGCTGAGCGGCTTCTTCCTGCAGGACCCCACGCCTGACGACGATCCGAAGACCTCCGAGGGCCTGTTCGCCTTCGCCCGCGACACGGTCAAGGACGTCAAGGTCGGCGACAGGGTGCTCGTCACCGGCAAGGTGACCGAGTTCAACGGGTGGACCGAGCTGTCGCCCGTCACCGCGGTCGACGTGTGCGGCACCGGGACGCTTCCCGCGCAGCAGTACCGGCTGCCGAGGGCCGAGGGCGCCACCTTCGAGCCGGTCGAGAACATGCTCGTCACCTTCCCCGAGCCGCTGACCGTCTCCGAGCACTACAACCTCGGCCGCTTCGGCGAGGTCACCGTCTCCTCCGAGGGACGCCTGTACCAGCCGACCGACCGGGCCGGCGTGGACGCGGCGCTCGACGCCCGCCGTACGCTGCTCATCGACGACGGCTCCTCCCGGGAGAACCCGGCCACGATCCCCTACACCAGCCCGCGCGTGGTGCGCACCGGTGACACCGCGATCGGCGTGACCGGCGTGCTCGGCTACGGGTTCGGCTCCTACCGTCTCCAGCCCACCAAGCCGATCAGCTTCCTGCGGACCAACCCGCGCCTGCCCAAGCCGCTGCCGGTCGGCGGCAACGTCAAGGTGGCCAGCCTCAACACGCTGAACTGGTTCACCACGCTGGGCTCGCGCGGCGCGACCACCGCCGAGGAGCAGAAGCGCCAGCTCGACAAGCTGGTGGCCACGCTCCAGGGCCTCGACGCCGACGTGGTCGGCCTCATGGAGGTCGAGAACAACGGCCAGACGGCCCTGCAGGCGCTGGTCGACGCGCTGAACGCCAAGGTGGGCGCCGGCACCTACGCCGCGCTCGCGCACCCGTTCCCCGGGACGGACCTGATCCACGTGGCGATGATCTACAAGCCGGCGCGCGTGGCGCCCGTCGGGGCGGCGCTGTCGTCGCAGGATCCCGTCTTCAGCAGGCCGCCGCTGATCCAGACCTTCCGCCGCACCGGGGGCGGCCAGCCGTTCACCATGGTCGTCAACCACCTCAAGTCGAAGGGCTCCTGCCCGCCGAGCGGTCCGGACAGCGACCAGGGCGACGGCCAGGGCTGCTGGAACCCGCTGCGGATCAAGCAGGCCGAGGCGGTGCTGGGGCTGCTCTCCTCGCTCGACCTGCCCAACCCGCTGGTGCTGGGCGACCTCAACGCCTACGGCGAGGAGGACCCGATCGACACGCTGGAGGCCGGCGGGCTGACGAGCGTGACCAAGCGGTTCGTGCCGGCGCCGTTCCGCTACAGCTACCTGTTCAACGGGCTGGCCGGTGAGCTCGACCACGCGCTGGTCGGCAAGCAGCTGCTCAAGCGGGTGACGGGCGCGACGATCTGGCACGTCAACTCCGACGAGCCGCGGATCCTCGACTACAACACCGAGTTCAACCCGCCGGGCCTCTACCAGCCCGACGCCTTCCGCTCCTCCGACCACGACCCGCTGGTCATCGGCCTGTCGCTGCCCGGCGGCGGCAGCTAGCCGGACATCGTGGAACCGAGCGGCCTCTCCCTCCGGGGAGGGGCCGCTCCTTCGTTCATGGAACGGCCCCACCCTTCCGAGGTGAGGGCCACGCTTCCGTTTGTGGCGCAATCAGGTTTATGCTGCAAACCAGTTGATGGTTTCGACTGGTTTGGAATGATGTGGACGACGAGGACCTGAGCCCCGCCGAGATGATGCGGCTCATCGAGGAGCAGAGCGCGGCGGCCACGCGCAGGCTGCAGCCCGACCCGCTCCTCCTCTACGCCCCCTGGGGCGTGGCCTGGATGGCCGGCTTCGGCGCCTTCTTCCTGGCCCACGGTCTCGACGGCCGCCCGCTCGCCCCGATCTCCTGGCAGCTCGCACTGGCGGTGCTGATGGGCGGGCAACTGCTGGCCGGAGCGTTCCTGTTCTGGTGTGCCCGCGCCTCCGGCCTGAAGACCCGCGGCGTGACCACCCAGCGCGGGATGATGTACGGCTACGCGTGGTTCGTCACGATGATGGCGATGGGCCTGATCCTCAGCCGTTTCGCCCCGATGATCCCGCGCGACGAGGTCAGCCTGCTCTACGCCGCGGTCTCGATGCTGGTGGTCGCCACCCTCTACATGGCCGGCGGCGCCGTCTGGCGCGAGTGGCCGATGTTCTTCCTGGGCGTCTGGACCGCGGTCGTCGACGCGGCCGGCGCCGCCCTCGGGCCCGGCTGGCACGCCCTGCTGATCTCGCTGCTGGTCGGCGGCGCGTTCCTGGTCACCGGGATCGTGCTCAGGCGGCGCCGGTGACGCTGCCCGAACTCGATCCCGTCATCCACGCGCAGGCCCGGCTACGCGTGGTGGCCACGCTCAACGCCCTTCCCGAAGGCGACCAGATCGCCTTCCCGAGCCTGAAGGACCTGCTCGCGATGACGGCGGGCAACCTGTCGGTGCATCTGACCAAGCTCGAGGACGCGGGCTACGTCGAGATCACCAAGACGCACAAGGGCCGCACGCCCGTCACCTACGTCGCGCTCACCAGACGCGGACGGCTGGCCTTCGAGGAGTACACCGTCGCCATCCGCGCCCTGATCGGAGGAGAAGCATGACCGTCCTGGCCAGAACCATCGGGGTCACCAGACGCTACGGCGAGGTGACCGCGCTCGACGACGTGTCCCTGGAGATCCCCGCGGGCCGGCTCGTCGGCCTGCTCGGCCCGAACGGGGCCGGCAAGTCCACGCTCGTCAACCTCTTCGTCGGCCTGCGCAGACCCACCAAGGGCGTGGTCGAACTGCTCGGCGGCGCCCCCTCCGACCCCCGGGTACGGCAGCGCATGGGCGTGACGCCGCAGGAGACGGGGCTGCCCGAGGCGCTGCGGGTCGGCGAGATCGTCGACTTCGTCTCGGCGCACTTCCCCGAGCGGGCGGGCACGCCGGAGTTATTGGCCAGGTTCGGCCTCGACGACCTCGCCCGGCGGCAGGTCGGCGGCCTGTCCGGCGGCCAGAAGCGCCGCCTCGCGGTGGCGCTCGCCTTCGCCGGCAACCCCCGCATCGTCTTCCTCGACGAGCCCACCACGGGCCTCGACGTCGAGGCCCGCAGGTCGCTGTGGGAGGGGATCAGGGCCTTCCACGCGGAGGGCGGCACCGTCGTGCTCACCAGCCACTACCTGGAGGAGGTGGAGGCGCTGGCCGAGCGCGTCGTGGTGATCGGCAAGGGCAGGGTGCTGGCCGACGACACGATGCAGGCCGTGCGCGGCATGGTGGGGGTGCGCAGGGTGTCGCTGTCGGCCCCCGAGCTGCCCGCGCTGCCCGGCGTGGTCGACGCCCAGCGGGTGGGCGACCGGCACGAGCTGCTCACCTCGGACTCCGACCGGCTGGTGCTCGACCTGGTCGCCAGCGGCGTCCCCTTCTCCGGGCTCGAGATCAGCCCGGCCACGCTCGAGGACGCCTTCCTCGCCATCACCTCGAAGGAGGCCGCCGGTGTCTAGCCTGGTCTGGACGCACACCCGCTACCAGTTCCTGGAGCAGCTGAGAGTCCCGATCGCGATCGTGGCGAGCGTCTTCTTCCCCACCATCTCGATGCTGGCCTTCGTCGTGCCGTTCACCGGGGACGACCCGCTGATGGCCACCGTCGGCACGGCGTCGATGACGCTGTTCGCCGTCATGTCGAGCTCGCTGATGGGGCTGGCCATCGGCGTGGCCGACGACCGCGGCAAGCCCTGGGACCCCTACGTGCGCACGCTGCCCGCGGGCCCCTTCCCCCGGTTCGCGGGACGGATGCTGACCTCGCTGGCCATCATGCTGATCGCGGTCGTGCCCGTGGTGCTGGTCGCCGCCTTCCTCACCGAGGCCACGGCCACCCCGCTCCAGCTGCTGTCCGGCCTGGGCGCGTTGATCGTGGGCGCGCTGCCGTTCATGATGCTGGGGCTGCTCGTCGGCTACGCGCTGCCGTCGAAGGCGGCCATCGCGGTCTCGCAGGTGCTGTTCTTCCCGATCGCGATCGGCGGCGGGATGTTCGGCAACCCGCTCGACCCGCCCGCCTTCATCGGGGCGGTCGCGCCGTACCTGCCCAGCAGGGGCGCGATGGAGCTGGTGTGGGCCGCCACGGCGGGTGTGCCGCCCCGGCCGCTGCCGCTGGTCATGCTGGCGGTCTGGACGGTGGCGGGCGCGGCGGCCGCCGTGTGGGCCTACCGCAGGGACGAGGGCCGCAGGTTCCGCTGAACCGCATGGGGGGAGGTGCCGCCGAGTCCGCAGCGATCTCGACGGCACCTCCGTTTCACGAGGGGGGTTCTACTCGCCCGTCTTCTCCGCGAGGGTGACGGTGACCTCCTGGGTCTTTCCGTCCCTCATGTAGCTGATCTTGACCTGCTGGCCCACTTTGAAACCTCTGACCTGTCCCACTACGGTATCTCCCCCGTCAACCGGCGTCTCGCCGATCTTCGTGATCAGGTCGCCCGTCTTCAGCCCGGCCTTGGCGGCGGGGCTTCCCTCCTGCACCTGCCGTACCAGAGCACCCGGCACGTCACCCGAGGCGTCGGTGACGCTGACGCCGAGGTAGGCGTGGCTCACCTTGCCGTTGTCGATGAGCTGCTGGGCCACCTGCTTGGCGGTGTTGATCGGGATGGCGAAGCCCACGCCGATGTTGCCGGTGCCACCGCCCGTGGCGATCGCCGTGTTGATGCCGATCAGCTGGCCTGACGCGTTGACCAGCGCGCCGCCGGAGTTGCCGGGGTTGATGGCGGCGTCGGTCTGGATGGCGCCGCCGATCGTGGTGGTCGAGGACTGCGACTGCTCGCGCTGGTTGCCCCAGCCGGGCGGCAGCTGCTGCCGGTCCTGGTCGCCGACCGTGAGCGTGCGGTCCAGCGCGCTGACGATGCCCGCGGTGACCGAGCCGTCCAGGCCGAGCGGGCTGCCGATGGCCAGCACCGCGTCGCCGACCCTGAGCGCGTCGCTGTCGCCGAGGGTGGCCTTGGTCAGGCCCGACACGCCCGTGGCCCTGATGACGGCCAGGTCGGTGGCCGGGTCGGTGCCGACGACCGACGCCTTGGCGGTCCTGCCGTCGCTGAACTTCACCGTCATGGACCCGCCGCCCTGGCCGGCGCCGACCACCACGTGGTTGTTGGTGAGGATCAGGCCGTCCTCCGACAGCACCACGCCGGATCCCTCGCCGGTCTGACCCTGGATCATCACGACCGACGGCTGCACGTTCTGGGCGACGTCGGCCACGGTCATGGCGTTCGACGCCGGCTTGAAGGCCGGGCTGGGCGCGGCCGCCACGCTCGTGGTTCCCCCGCCGCCCAGGGCGCTGACGGTCGCGGCCCCCACCACGCCACCGACCAGCGCCGTCGCCGCCAGGGCGAGTCCGGCGACGGCCTTCTGCCCGGCCGTGAACATCGACTGCCGCTTCGGTACGGCAGGCACCGGCATGATCGTGGTGTCGCCACCCGGCGACGGCGCGCCGTGCTGGAACTCGCCGGCGACCGGAGGCTTGGAACCGAACTGGGTCCAACCCCCACCCACAGTGCCTTCGCCGTGCTCACGAGGCTCGTTCGTGTTCATGTCCATCCCCAAGAAGCCGCTCTGGCGCGCCACTGTGGCGTGCCGTCGTACTTCCAGGGTGCCAATGAGGGTGTAAGCACTGCTTAAGCCGTCGAACAGGGCGTGGCGCACCCCCTGACGCACGCCTTATCAGGCGAGGTCGCGACGGGGGTGCCGGGTCCGGCTCTCATGGAACTTTAAGGTATTCCGCGCGCAGCAGCCGCTTGTAGAGCTTGCCGGTGGGATGGCGCGGCAACTCGTCGCGGAAGTCGATCGACCTGGGGCACTTGTAGTGCGCCAGCCGTGCCCTGCAGTACTCGATCAGCTCGGCCTCCAGCGCCGGGCCCGCCGCGACGTCGTCGGCGGGCTGGACGACGGCCTTGACCTGCTCGCCCATCTCCTCGTCCGGGATCCCGAACACGGCCACGTCGGCGACCTTGGGGTGGAGGGCCAGTACGTTCTCGGCCTCCTGGGGGTAGATGTTCACCCCGCCCGAGATGATCATGTAGGAGCGGCGGTCGGTCAGGTAGAGGAAGCCGTCCGTGTCCAGGTAGCCGATGTCGCCGAGGGTGGTCCAGCCCCTGCCCTGGGGATCCTGCGCGGAGCGGGTCTTGTCGGGGTCGCCGTGGTACTCGAAGCGGGGGCCGTCGGAGAAGTAGACGGTGCCGTGCTCGCCGGGCCCCAACTCGTTGCCCTCCTCGTCGCAGACGTGCACCACGCCGAGCAGGGCGCGGCCGACCGTGCCCGGGTGGGCCAGCCAGTCGGCGGGTCCGGCGTAGAGGAAGCCGTTGCCCTCGGTTCCGGCGTAGTACTCGTGGATGACCGGCCCCCACCACTCGAGCATCCGCTCCTTGACGGGCACCGGGCACGGCGCCGACGCGTGGATCGCGCACCGGAGCGACGACAGGTCGTGCCCGGCCCTGACCTCGTCGGGCAGCTTGAGCATCTTGATGAACATCGTCGGCACGAGCTGGGTGTGCGTGACCCGGTGGCCTTCGACGAGGGCGAGGTACTCGGCGGGGTCGAAGCGCTCCATGACGACCACCGTCGCGCCCAGGCGCTGGAACTGCAGGCAGTAGCGCAGCGGCGCGGCGTGGTAGAGCGGGGCGGGCGACAGGTAGACGCTGTCGGCCGACGGCGCGAAGAGGAACTGGATGAGCTGCAGCAGCGGCCCCGGCCTGTCGAGCGGCGCCTGCGAGAGCGTCGGCTTGACGCCCTTGGGCCGGCCCGTGGTGCCCGAGGAGTAGAGCATGTCGGCGCCCTGGCACTCGTCGGCGATGGGCGTCGTCGGATGGACCGCGACGGCCTCCTCGTAGGAGACGAAACCGTCGGCCACCCCGTCGATCATGAGCCTGAGCTCCACGCCGGGAGCCTCGATCGCGCCCGCCACGCCGGCGAGCCGCGCCGAGGAGATGAAGACCCTGGCCTCGCAGTTGTCGACGATGTAGGACAGTTCCTCGCTCTGCAGGCGGGAGCCGACGGCGGTGTAGTAGAGCCCTGAGCGGTGCGCGGCCCAGGCGATGACCAGGAAAAGAGGATGGTTCTCGAGCATGAAGGCGATGTGGTCGCCCGGCTTGAGCCCGGCGGAGCGGAACAGGTGCGCGAGCCTGTTCGACTCCTCCTCGAGCCGGCGGTAGGTGACGACCTCCCCGGAGCCCGCCATGATCACAGCGGGCTTGTCGGGGGTGACTGCTGCGATGGCTCCCGGATACATGACCAGAACAGTATTCGGTCACCACTTCCCTCGGAAGGCCCCCGCAAGGCCCCGCGGGCGAGGCCCGGCCTGCCGCTCACGTCCCGTTCCGGAAACGCCGAGACCGTGATCCCGCGTGCGGGATCACGGTCTCGCGGTGGAGGTCACGCCGACCCGAACGGAAGCCGTCCGGGGGCGAAGCCGGCCGGGGTCGAAGCCGTCCGGCCCGCCGTGGCGACCGGGCGCCGGTCAGGACGGTTCAGGCGGGGATGACCGCGCCCTTGTAGGTGTCCTGGATGTACTTCTTGACCTCGGGGCTCTGCAGCAGCTTGGCCAGCTTCTGCACCCGCGGGTCGCTCTGCTTGCCCTCCTGCACGACCAGACCGTTGGCGTACGGGTTGCCCTCCGCCTTCTCCGCGACGAGCGCGTCGGTGGCCGGGTTGAGCTTGGCCTCCAGGGCGTAGTTGCCGTTGATGACCGCGGCGTCGACGTCGGCGAGCGAGCGCGGCAGCTGGGCGGCGTCGAGCGCCTTGAAGGTGATGTTCTTCGGGTTGGCGGTGACGTCGCGCTCGGTGGCCGCGGTGCCGACGCCGTCCTTCAGGGTGATGACGCCGTTGTCGGCCAGCAGCTTCAGCGCGCGGCCGAGGTTGGTGGCGTCGTTGGGCACCGCCACGGTGGCGCCGGAGGGAAGGGCGGCCACGTCCTTCACCTTGCTGGAGTAGAGGCCGAGCGGCTCCAGGTGCACGTTCTGCACCCAGGTGAGCTTGGCGCCCTTCTCCTTGTTGTAGTCGGCGAGGTACGGCTGGTGCTGGAAGTAGTTGGCGTCCAGCTGGCCCTCCTGGAGCTGCGGGTTCAGCGGCACGTAGTCGCTGAACTCGACGATCTCCAGCTTGAGGCCCTCCTTGGCGGCCAGGTTGTCCGAGATGTACTTGAGGATCTCGGCGTGCGGCGTGGGGGTGGCGCCGACCTTGAGGGTGTCGCTGGGCGCGCCGGAGGCCGACGAGCCGGCCGCGGACGACCCGCAGGCGGCCAGCGTCACGGCCAGGACGGCGGCGGTCACGAGACCGAACAACTTGCGCACGGCTGTGCTCCTTGTCTGGGTATGAGGAAGCGTCTGGGTATGAGGAAGCAGGACCCGCTCGTGGCGGACCCGGGCGGAAAAGGGGTGGGAGTGTCTAGCGCTTGGCCAGACGGTCGGCGAGCGCGTCGCCGAGGGTCTGGGCCAGCTGGACGAGGACGATGATGACCACACAGGTGGCGATCATGAGCGGCGTCTCGAACCGCTGGTAGCCGTACCTGATGGCCAGGTCACCCAGGCCGCCCGCGCCGATGACGCCCGCCATCGCGGAGTAGGACACGAGCGTGATGACGGTGACCGTGATGCCCGCCACCAGCGCCGACCTGGCCTCCGGCAGCAGCACCTTGGCCACGATCGACGTACGGCTGACGCCCATGGCATGCGCGGCCTGGACGACGTCGGGGCTGACGCCGCGCAGCGCGATCTCCACCAGCCGGGCGAAGAACGGCACGGCGCCGATGGTCAGCGGCACGATGGCCGCGTACAGGCCGATCGTGGTGCCGACCACTAGCCGGGTGAAGGGGATCACCGCGATCATCAGGATGATGAACGGCAGCGACCTGCCGATGTTGACGATCAGGCTGAGCAGCTGGTTGGCCACCCGCGAGGGGAACAGGCCGGCACGTGAGGTGCCGACGAGGGCGACGCCGAGCGGCAGCCCGAACACGACGGTGAAGAGCGTGGACCAGAACACCATCTGGACCGTCTCCCACGTCGCCTGCCCGAGGAGCGGGACCATCTCTTCCCAGGTCACGCGGCCACCTCCACGATCAGGCCGCGCTCACGCAGGTAGGCCAGGGCGGCCGAGGTGTCGGCCCCGTCCAGCGAGACGCGCAGGCGGCCGACCGAGCCGCCGGCGACCTCCTCCAGCGCGCCGCCGAGGATGCTGACGTCCACGTCGAACTTGCGCACGACCGTCGAGATGACCGGCTCGTCCGCCGCTCCGGTGAACGTGATCGTGACGTTGCCCGCCTCTGGAGCGGGCAGCGGGAACAGCTCGGCCGCCAGCCTGGACCCGGGCGTGGTCAGCAGCTGCCTGATCGGCCCCGACTCCAGGATCGCCCCGCCGGCCATGATGGCCACCGAGTCGCAGATGCTCTTGACGACGTTCATCTCGTGCGTGATGAGCAGGATCGTCAGCCCGAGCTCGGCGTTGAGCCGCTTGAGCAGGGCCAGGATGGAGGAGGTCGTGGCGGGGTCGAGCGCCGAGGTGGCCTCGTCGGCCAGCAGCACCTTGGGGTTGCCGGCCAGCGCCCTGGCGATGCCCACCCGCTGCTTCTGCCCACCGGACAGCTGTGAGGGGCGCGCGTCGGCCTTGTCGGCGATGCCGACGAGCTCCAGCAGTTCGGCGACCCTGGCCGACCGCTCGGCCCGGCCCACGCCCATGACCTCGAGGGGGAAGGCGACGTTGCCCGCGACCGTGAGCGAGGACAGCAGCGCGAAATGCTGGTGGATCATGCCGATGTGCTGCCGGGCGGCGCGCAGGTCGCGCTCGCCCAGCGTGGTCAGCTCCTGCCCGGCGACCGCGACGGTGCCCCGGTCCGGGCGCTCGAGGAGGTTGACGCAGCGCAGCAGCGTGCTCTTGCCCGCGCCGCTCTGGCCGAGCACGCCGAAGATCTCACCCTGGCGCACGTGCAGGTCGACACCGTCCAGCGCGACGGTGTCACCGTACGTCTTGCGCAGGCCTGCAGCCTGGATCACGAAATTTCCCCACAACGGATTCGGTAACGGAAGGTCAGCGTCGGGGGAGACGTCAGCGGCTGCCGGGGTGGAACGGCAGGTGACTCAGGCGGCGCAGCACGAAGCTGGGTCGGATCATCGGGGCATACCTTTGAACGAGAGGGGGCGGAAGGGTGCGCTCTAGCGGGCCGGACAGCCCATACACATGCGCATTCGCATCTCGTTCACGCTCTGGCCAACGATCGCCCGGTACGGGCCTATTCCCTGCCGCCGATGTGAAGTGGCTCACGGTCGCGCCGCCCGGCCTGGCCCAGCAGTCCCGCGACGAACGCGCTGAGCACGAGATAGCCGGCCGCCACGAGCATCGGGGCGTCGAACCCGCCGGTGCGCTGCAGCAGCCACCCCGTCAGCACCGGGCCGAAGACGGCCGCGACGTGCGCGACCGAGTTGACCATCGCGATGCCCGCGGCGGCCGCCCTGCCCGACAGGAACTCCGTGGGCAGCGCGTAGACCACGGGCACCGAGGCGAACTCGCCGGCCGCCGCCACCGTCAGCGCGGCCAGCACCAGCAGCGGCGGCCCGGCCACCGCCGCCGCCGCGAACCCGGCCGCCGACACCAGGTACGCGATGACCGTGTGCCAGGTCCGCTCCCCCGTCAGGTCCGAGCGGCGGCTCCAGGCGAGCATCGCGACGACGGCCACGCCGTACGGGACGGCGGAGATCAGCCCGATGCCGGTCTCGCCCGCGCCCGTCCACAACCGCTCGATCATCTGCGGGAGGAAGAGGCTCAGCAGGTAGGCGGCGAAGATGCCACCGCTGGACACCAGCGCGATCAGCAGCACCCGCGGATCGGTCAGCGTCGCGCGGACCGACCGCTCGGGCCGCGCCTCCGCCTCGACCTCGGCCTGGACGATCGCCTTCTCCTCACCGGTCAGCCACCTGGCCTGCGCGGGGCCGTCCGGCAGGAACAGCCACACCACGACGCCGAGCAGCACCGCGGGCAGCGCCTCGGCGACGAACATGACGCGCCAGCCCGCGTGCTCCACCAGCCAGCCGGACAGCGGGTTGGCGATGAGGAACGACACGGGGATGCCCGCCAGGTAGATCGCGACCATCCTGGCCCGCTCCCGCTGCGGGAACCAGAACGTGAAGTAGAGCATGATCCCCGGGGCGAACCCCGCCTCCGCCACGCCCAGCAGGAACCGCACCAGGTAGAGCGTCTCCGGGCTGGTCACCAGCCCGGTCGCGGCCGACAGCAGGCCCCAGGTGACCATGATCCGGGCGATCCAGAGCCGGGCGCCGAACCGGTGCAGCATGAGGTTGCTCGGCACCTCGAACAGCGCGTAGCCGACGAAGAAGATCCCCGCCGCGAGCCCGAACCCCGCCGCGCCCAGGCCGATCTCCTCGCCCATCCGCAACTGGGCCATGCCGATGTTGGTGCGGTCGACGTAGCAGACGACGTAGGCGGCGACGATCAACGGCAGGATCCTGCGGCGCACCTTGCCCAGCGCCACGTCCAGGGGCGGCCTCACTGTCGGCATCACGGGCAGTGACCGTATCCTGTCAGGCGCCCCCGACACGCCGGTAGGGGTCTTTGAGGGGAGTCATCCGGTCGGCGAAGTCCGCCTTGATACGCGCCATGCGCGGCCCAGGGGCGTAGAACCTTCCCTTCGTCGCCCCGTACGGCTTGAGCCACCCCTTCGCGGCGAGATCGCGCAGGTCACGAGCGGCCTGCCCCTGGCTGAGCTCCTCGTCGAGCTGGTAGCGGGTACGGCGCTTGAATGATTTGTCCATTAAGCCCCTCGGGAACGGCGAAGCCGCCCCGCCGTACGGATGGCGGGGCGGCTTCGGGTGGGAGGTCAGGCCGCGGCGGTCTGGGCCACCTTGGCCGGGGTGAGGGCGATGTCGAGCACCTCACGCACGTCGCCGACCGCGTGGATGGTCAGCTCGTCGCGCACCTCCTTGGGCAGGTCGTCCAGGTCGGGCTCGTTGCGGGCCGGGATGAGGACGGTGGTGATGCCCGCCCGGTGCGCCGCCAGCAGCTTCTGCTTGACGCCGCCGATCGGCAGCACCCGCCCGGTGAGCGAGATCTCCCCTGTCATCGCCACGTCGTTGCGGACCAGCCGTCCCGACAGCAGCGAGGCCAGCGCCGTGGTGAGCGTGACGCCCGCCGACGGCCCGTCCTTGGGGACGGCGCCCGCGGGGAAGTGCACGTGCACCGAGCGGTCCTTCAGCGCGGTGACCGGCAGCTCCAGCTCCGCGCCGTGGGAGCGCAGGTAGGACAGCGCGATCCGCGCCGACTCCTTCATCACGTCGCCGAGCTGGCCGGTGAGGGTCAGCCCCGTGTCGCCGGTCTCGGGGTCGGCCAGCGACGCCTCGACGTAGAGGACGTCGCCGCCCGCACCGGTGACGGCCAGGCCGGTGGCCACGCCGGGCACCGAGGTGCGCTGCTTGGACTCGGGCAGCGACGCCTCGGGGACGAAGCGCGGCCTGCCCAGGTACTCGACCAGGTCGTCCGCGGTCACCGTGGCGGGCAGCTCGTCCTTGGCCGTGACCTTGCGCAGGATCCTGGCGATCGAGCGCTCGAGGGAGCGGACGCCGGCCTCGCGGGTGTACTCGGCGGCCAGCCTGCGCAGCGCCGCCTCCTCGACCGTGACCTCATCGGCGGTCAGCCCCGCCAGCTCCAGCTGCTTGGGCAGCAGGTGGTCGCGGGCGATGGCCACCTTCTCGTCCTCGGTGTAGCCGTCGAGGGTGACGACCTCCATGCGGTCGAGCAGCGGCCCGGGGATGGCCTCCAGGACGTTGGCCGTGGCCAGGAAGAGCACGTCCGACAGGTCGAGCTCGACCTCCAGGTAGTGGTCGCGGAAGGTGTGGTTCTGCGCCGGGTCGAGCACCTCGAGCAGGGCGGCGGTCGGGTCGCCCCGGTAGTCGGCGCCGACCTTGTCGATCTCGTCGAGCAGCACGACGGGGTTCATCGAGCCCGCCTCGCGGATGGCGCGGACGATGCGGCCGGGCAGCGCGCCGACGTAGGTGCGCCGGTGGCCGCGGATCTCGGCCTCGTCACGGACGCCGCCGAGGGCGACGCGGACGAACTTCCTGCCCATGGCGCGCGCCACGGACTCGCCCAGCGACGTCTTGCCGACCCCGGGAGGACCGGCGAGGGCGAGAACGGCGCCGCTGCGGCGGCCGCCCACCACCCCGAGGCCCTTGTCCTGGCGGCGCTTGCGCACGGCCAGGTACTCGATGATGCGGTCCTTGACGTCGTCGAGGCCGGTGTGGTCGGCGTCGAGCACGGCTCGGGCGCCGGCGATGTCGTAGGTGTCGTCGCTCGTGGTGTTCCACGGGATGTCGAGGACGGTGTCCAGCCAGGTGCGGATCCAGCCGGTCTCGGGCGACTGGTCGGAGGTGCGCTCCAGCTTGTCGACCTCCTTGAGCGCCGCCTCGCGCACCTTCTCGGGCAGGTCTGCCGCCTCCACGCGGGCGCGGTAGTCCTCCTCCTCGGTCTCGGCGGTGTCGCCGTTGAGCTCCTTCAGCTCCTTGCGGACCGCGGCGAGCTGCTGCCGGAGCAGGAACTCGCGCTGCTGCTTCTCCATGCCCTCCTGGACGTCCTTGCGGATCGTCTCGGCCACGTCGAGCTCGGCCAGGTGCTCGCGCGACCACTCGACCAGCTTGGCCAGGCGGTCGGCGGGGTCGGGCGCCTCCAGCAGCTCGACCTTCTGGGCCGTGCTCAGCCAGGGGGTGTAGCCGGAGCTGTCGGCCAGGACGGAGGGGTCGTCGATCTGGTTGACCTGGTCGACCACCTGCCACGCGCCGCGCTTCTGCAGGATGGTCGTGGCCAGCGCCTTGTACTCCTTGGCCAGCTCCTGCGCCCGCTCGCCCGCCGGCACCCGGTCGACGGTGTGGACCTCCACCCACAGGGCCGCGCCGGGGCCGGTCGTGCCCTTGCCGACGCGCGCCCGGTTGACGCCGCGCACGACGGCGGCCGGCTCGCCGCCGGGAAGCCGGCCGACCTGCTCGACCACGGCCTGCACGCCGACGGCCCCGTAACGGCCGTCGATCCTGGGAACGAGGAGGACGCGCGGCTTGTTGAGACCAGAAGCCTGAGCCGCGTCGATCGCAGCCCGGACCTCCGCGGAGGACAGGTCCAGAGGGACCACCATGCCCGGCAGGACCACCTCGTCGTCGAGCGGCAGGACCGGGAGGATCAAGCTCTCACTCATCTGAACTCCAATGGGGTTGAGTTATACACACTCAATTCATCGGAGCCCGCCGATGTTCCCTTCCTTGATGATGTTCGCTCACGGCGATCGTAATTGTGTAAGTAGCTCTTGAGGGCCATCACTCCCAGGGGTGATGCGTGCCTGGTCAGGCCGCACCTAGGCTGGGGCGGTGATCTCGGCCGTCCTCCAGCCGTTCGTGCTCGCGTTCTTCAGCGGCGAGGCCGATCCCCCGCCCGCCCGCTCGCCCCGCCTGCGCCGCCGGGTGCCGCGGGCGCTGCGGCCACTGGTGCCCTTCGACCACTACGACCTGGTGCAGCTGGCCGACCTCGTCGTGGCGGGAATGCTGTTCTGGATCACGCTCACGGAGCTCATCCCGTCCGGACGGCAGCCGATGGCGCAGGTCTACCTGACGGCCGTCGCCTTCTCGCTGCCGGTCGCGATGCGGGCGCGCTGGCCCCTGGCCGCGTGGCGGCTGGCACTGGTGCTGATCCTTCCGTCCCTGCACGTCGTCAGGCAGATCACCGACATGCAGCCGCCGTACCTCCAGCCGGCCATCGTGATGTACCTGCTGGTGCTCTACTCCCTGGCCGCCCGGTCGGACCGGCGCGTCACTGCGGTGGGCTGGCTGACCTCGGTGCTGACCGTCTGGATCGTCGACGCGAAGTCGATGGCGCTGGCCTCGGTCGCCATGACGGTGATCCTGCTGTTCGGCTACAACGTCCGGGTACGGCGCCGCGCCACCGCGAGCAGGGACGAGGCGATCGGGGAACGGTACGTCATGGCCGAGCGGGCGCGGATCGCCAGGGAACTGCACGACGTCGTCGCCCACCATCTGTCGGTCATCGCGATCCAGGCGGAGGCCGTACCCATGGAGGCCCGAGGGGACGTGGCGCGCCTGGAGGCGGGCCTCGCCGAGATCCGCGGGCTGTCGCTGGAGGCGATCAAGGAGTTGCGGCAGGTCCTCGGCGTGCTGCGCGACCACGAGGGCCGCGCCGACACCACGCCGCCGCCCGCCCTCGACAGGCTCGACGACCTGGTCGGCAACGCCCGTTCGGCGGGGCTGACCGTGCGGGTGAAGCGTTCGGGTGAGCTGGAGGAGGTGCCCACGGCCATGGCCGTCTCGGCCTACAGGATCGTGCAAGAATCGCTCAGCAACGCCATGCGGCACGCGCCGGGCTCGGCCGTCGCCGTCGAGGTCGCCTGGAGCGGCGGCCTGCGGGTCCGTGTCGCCAACGGCCCCGGGCGCGGGCCAGGCGACGCGCCCGGCGCCGGTCACGGGCTGATCGGCATGCGCGAGCGGGCCACCCTGCTCGGCGGGTCGCTGGAGGCGGGTCCCACGGAAGGGGGCGGGTTCGAGGTGGAGGCCGTGCTGCCGGTGGAGTCGGGCTCATGATCCGGGTGCTGATCGCCGACGACCAGGGCATGGTCCGCACGGGTTTCACGGTCTTCCTCAGCAGCCAGCCCGACATCGAGGTGGTGGGCGAGGCGGCCAACGGCCAGGAGGCGGTCGAGCGGGTGGCCGAGCTGAAGCCCGACGTCGTGCTGATGGACGTCCGGATGCCGGTCATGGACGGCCTGGAGGCCACGCGCAGGCTCATGGCCGCCGGTGACGCCAAGGTGCTGATCCTGACCACCTTCGACCTCGACGACTACGTCTACGAGGCGTTACGGGCGGGCGCCAGCGGCTTCCTGCTGAAGGACGCCTCCGCCGCCCAGCTGGCCGAGGCCGTGCGCGTCGTGGCGGCCGGGGAGGCGCTGATCGCGCCCGCGGTCACCAAGCGGCTGATCCACGAGTTCGCGCGGCTGGGCGGGCCGCGGGCGCCGTCGGTGAAGCGGCTGGCGGAGCTGACCGAACGGGAGACCGAGGTGCTGACGCTGATCGCGCAGGGGCTGTCCAACCTCGAGATCGCCGAACGGCTCGTGGTCGCCGAGCAGACGGTGAAGACACACGTCGGCAGGGTGCTGACCAAGCTCGACCTGCGCGACAGGGCCCAGGCGATCGTCTACGCCTACGAGACGGGGCTGGTCCGTCCCGGTGAATGACCCGAAGTGGCACCTGTCGCCGCGGATGCTGCTGCTCCTCGACGTGGTGACCGCGCTGGTGCTGTTCTGGTTCACCACCGGCGACATGATCTCCAGTAGCGGGCCGATGCGGCTCCAGCCGGGCGGCCTCGACGTGCCCACGCACGACGGGATCATCACGCTGGTGGCGGCCGTCGCCTCGGTGCCCGTCGCGCTGCGCAGGCCGGCGCCCATCCCCGCGTGGGCACTGGCGACCACCACGCTGCTGGTCAACCCCTACCCCGGCATCGGGGTCGTCTCGGTCGGCGGGCTCGCGCTGGTGCTGTGCGCCTACACGATCGCGACGCGGGTCAGAGTGGCGGGCGCCGTCGCGGTGTGGATCGGCACGACGCTGGCCGAGGTCCTGTTCCGGCCGCAGCCGTTCGGCCTGGAACTGCTGCTCCTGCCGGTGGTGCTGGTGCTCGGCCAGGTGGTCGGGGCGCGGCGCCGTACGCAGGTGGAGCTGGCGGCGCAGACCGAGCAGACCATGGCCGCGCAGGCGGTGGCCGAGGAGCGGCTGCGGATCGCGCGCGAGCTGCACGACGTGGTCGCACATCACATGTCGGCCATCGCCATCCAGTCGGAGGCGGTACGGCTGCGCGCCGGCGGCGACCCCGCCGTCCTCGACACCGGTCTCGCCGAGGTGCGGGAGATGTCGCTGGAGGCGATGTCGCAGATGCGGCAGATCGTCGGCACCTTGCGCCAGGCGCCAGCGCCCGGCCTCGACCGTCTCGACGAGCTGGTCGCGACGGTCCGCGCGGCGGGGCACCCGGTGACGGTGACCGGCGCCGCCGACGCCGCCGGCGCCGTCCCCGCGCCGGTCAGCGAGGCGGCCTACCGGATCCTCCAGGAGTCGCTGTCCAACACGATGCGGCACGCGCCCGGCGCGGCCGTGCGCGTCGACGTCGACCGGACCGGCGACGAGCTCGTGGTCGCCGTCGCCAACGAGGCGCCGCGCCGTTCCGCGCCCATGAGCGCGGGAGGGCACGGGATCACCGGCATGCGGGAGCGGGCCGACCTGCTCGGCGGGACGCTGGAGGCGCGGCCGGCCCCCGACGGCGGCTTCGAGGTGCGGGCCAGGCTGCCGCTGCGCCGTACCATCGGCTGATGGACCCGGTGGATCTCTTCCGGCGGACGGCGGCGACGGTCCCCGCCTACCGCGCCTTCCTCGCCGCGCACGACATCGACCCGGCGCGGGTCACGAGCCTGCGTGACTTCGCCAGGCTGCCCATGACCACCAAGCAGACCTACACCCGCCGCTACCCGCTGCCCGACCTGTGCCGCGGCGGCACGATCGGCGACATGATCGCCGTCTCCTCCGGATCGACCGGCACGCCGTCCTTCTGGCCCCGGTCGGCTGAGGACGAGCGGGTCATCGCCGCCAGGTTCGAGGAGATCTTCAGGGACGCGTTCGGCGCCCGCGACAAGCGCACGCTCGCCGTCGTGTGCTTCGCGCTCGGCACCTGGGTCGGCGGCCTGTTCACCCTCGCCTGCCTGCGCCACCTGGCCGGACGCGGCTACCCGATCACCTCGATCGCGCCCGGCAGCGACAAGCGCGAGATCGTCCGGGTGATCCCCGAGCTGGCCCCGCACTTCGACCAGGTCGTCCTGCTCGGCTACCCGCCCTTCCTCAAGGACGTCATCGACACCGGCGGCCTGCCGTGGCGCGACTACGCGATCAAGATGGTCACCGCGGGCGAGGTCTTCAGCGAGGAATGGCGGTCGCTGGTGGCCGAGCGCGCGGGCATGACCGACCCGACCCGCGACACCGCCTCCCTGTACGGCACCGCCGACGCGGGCGTCCTCGGCAACGAGACGCCGCTGTCGATCGAGATCCGCCGCTTCCTGGCCGCCCACCCCGGCACCGCCAGGGAGATCTTCGGCGAGTCGCGGCTGCCGACGCTCGTGCAGTACGACCCGGAGGTGCGCTTCTTCGAGGAGCACGAAGGCACGCTGCTGTTCTCCGGCGACAACGGGATCCCGCTCGTCCGCTACCACATCGCCGACGAGGGCGGGCTGCTGCCGTACGAGAGGATGCTGGGCCTGCTCGCCGGGCACGGCTTCACCCCGTCGGCCCCCGGCCCCGAGCGGCCGTTCGTCTACGTCTTCGGGCGCAGCCACTTCACCGTGTCCTACTACGGCGCGAACGTCTACCCCGAGAACATCGCCGTCGGGTTGGAGCAGCCGGAGGTGAGCGGGATGGTCAGCGGCAAGTTCGTGCTGGAGGTGGTCGAGGACGAACAGCGCGACCGGCGGCTGACGGTCACGGTCGAGCTGATGCCGGGGCTGCGGCCCGACGAGCGGACCGCGCGGGCCGTCGGAAGCTCGATCCTGGCGCAGCTGCGCAGGCTCAACAGCGAGTTCGCCGCCTACGTCCCCCGGGAGAGACAGGCGCCGGAGATCAGGCTGCGCGAGACCGGCGACCCCGAGTACTTCCCGCCCGGCGCCAAGCACCGCTACACGCGGGCGTGATCTCAGCGCGGCGGTTCGAAGGGGTTGACGACGGACACGCCCCATCCCCTCGAAGTCTTTGACGTTCCTGCCCACCAGCGGTCCACCCGTTCGCTCTGGCCGTCGCGGCGATCAGGCCGCCCGTGCTCGGGAGCGGGCGGATGGCGTTCAGGCGTCCCCATTCTTCGGCGGTCTCCGAGGTGATGGGAATGATGCGGTCGCCGAATACAAGATCACATACAGCCACAGCGCCCGCCACTCGGGGCGGGCGCGGCGGGGACGGCGGCTGTCTAGGCGATGGGGCCGGCCCAGAAATTGGCGGCCTCCCGGTAGACCTCTTTCACCTCACCGTCGAAGTACGGCGAGACGCCGGTGTCGTACCGATTGTCGCCATCGGTGTCGGACACGCTGATCGTGATGCCGTTGAGATAGCCGAGACGGCTGTCGCTCCTGTAATGGGTCAGCCAGGAGGACCCGAGAGCGCCTTCACCGGTGAGCGGGGAGTCCACGCCGATGAGCCGGTCCGCGGGCAGGCCCGTGACCTTCATCGTGAACGTCGAGCCGGTCGACCATTCGAGGGTCTCGCCCGTGTAGGGCCGCCTGCCGTCGGGGTGGGGGCCGGCGGGGTAGCCGAAGACGTCGACCGTGGGCGCGAGCGGCTGGTTGAACGCGAACCCCTGGCCGCCGACGTTGTCGACCAGCCTCCCGACATTGGTCAGCACGTCCGGGGAAGGGGAGACGACGCCGTTGTACACGTTGACGAAGGCGAAGTCCCGGTCGTAGTCCCGGTAGACGTCGAAGTCGTAGTGAGCGCTTGCCTGCTTCCCGACGTACAGGCCGAACGGGGTCGTGCCCTCGGAGTAGCCGGGGACGAAGACCCACTTGGCCAGAGGGCCGTCCGGGGCCTCGGTGTCGAACAGGCAGTGACCTGCCGTGGCGACGAGGTTCTTGAAGTTCGACTGCACAGCCGTGCCGGTGCACCAGTGCGGCTGGAGGTCGCTGCCGATGAAGAACACCTTGCCCGAGGTCGTGGGCGTCTTCCCCTTCGACGAGGGCGGCCCCTCCACCGGTGCGACGGCCCCAGGGAGGCCGTCCGGGACGACGTCCGTGGACAGGCGCTCCCCGCCGACCTCGGTCCGCACGGTGTACGGCGTGGCGTTCTTCAGGTTGGCGGCTCCGTCGGCGAGCCAGAATCTCGCGATCTGCTGAGCCGCCGTCACGTTGGCGGCCAGCGGGACCACCACCCCGCTCGCGGCCTGGGCCGGCTCGGTGACGACAGCGGAACCCAGCACGCTCAAGCCGACGCCTAACGCGATCAGCGCACGCCTCAAGGTCGATCTCCCATCGGGTCGTGGGGCGTCTTCACGCCCCTTCAGCATGGAGAGCCGGCCGATCGGCACGGCCGGCCATCACCAAGATCGTAACCTTGACTTGGAGAGTTTTAGATCACATGTTCGACACAAGCGACGGTAGCCGGGCGACCGTCACCCCGGGTGGCTGAGGTGGGAGCTGACGCGGCCCGTCCGATCGCGAGGTCCCGTCGGACGGCGTCTTGGCGCGCCCGCTGGGACGCCAGGAGCGGCGCGGTCAGGTCGACCTGGATCGACGCGCCGTGCCGGAGGGGCCGCCGGCCCAAGCTCAGATGTCGCGGCGCAGGCGCTTGACGTCGGAGCGGTGCTTCTTGGTGGCCAGGCGGCGCTCGATGGAGCCCTTGCTGGGCTTGGTCGGACGGCGTCGCTTGGGCGGCGGCGCGATCGCCTCGCGGACGCGCTGGGCCAGCCGGTGGGCGGCGGCCTCGCGGTTGCGCAGCTGGGAGCGGTACTCCGACGCCACCACCGTGATCACCGGCGACGGCAGCCGTTCCAGCGCGCGGGCCTTGAGCGTGGGCGGCAGCGCCGTGCTCGCGGCCACGTCGAACAGCAGCTCCACCCTGCTGTCGGTGGTGTTGACCCCCTGACCGCCCGGGCCCGAGGAACGGGAGAAACGCCATACGAGCTCGTCGCCGGGAATGGCGATCGAGTCGTTGACGATCAACAGGCCGGCCATCGGGACACCTCCCCTCGTGAAAGCCCCAGCAACTCGTGAGAACCCCTGCAAACCGTATCCGGATGGCCTATGCCCCGAGCAACAAGGTTTTTCCGGTCATCCATCCGCAAGCCCGCCATGGCACCATGTCCCGCACAACGTGGGGAGTGATCATGGCGGTGATCGTCGGTGTGCACGGCATCGGCAAGTACAACTACTACCTCCAGGCCGGCCGGTCGGTGGAAGGCGCGGCCGAGGCGATGCGGGCGAAGTGGAACCGCTATCTCGGCGCCGGACCGGCCGGTTTCGCGGAGGTGGCCTACTACGCCCACCATCTCAACGACCAGGGCAAGGCCAAGCGGGTCGAGACGATGGGCGCCCGGGAGCAGCAGGTCTTCGTCGACTGGGCCAAGCAGTCGGGTGTGGGCGAGACCTTCACGGGCGCGCTGAAGGCGTTCACGGGATGGTTGCTGAACCGGCTGGACACCAGGGCCGCGGCCTTCGCCGCCCTGTTCTGCCCCGAGGTGGCCGCCTATCTCACCGATGAGATACGGCGCGAGCGGTGCCAGGACGCGGTGGCCGAGGTGCTCAGGCGGCACGCGCCCCGGGTCGTGGTCGCCCATTCGCTCGGCAGCGTCGTCGCCTACGAGACCCTGCACGCCCATCCGGACATCGAGGTGGACCTGCTGGTCACCCTGGGCAGCCCGCTCGGCATGCGCAACGTGGTGTTCGAGCGGCTGCTGCCGGCTCCGGTGGCCGGCCTGGGCGAGCGGCCGAAGGGGGTGCGGCGCTGGGTCAACATCGCCGACAAGGACGACATCGCGGCCATCCCGCCCGCCCTGCGTGACTGCTTCACCGGGGTGGACGTCGAGGCGCTGGTGAATCTGGACTGGCTGGACTTCCACACCGCGGAGAAATACCTCGGCTGTGCCGCGTTACATGAGCATCTGCGGCCATACCTGGCATAGTGTCGGGCGTGGAAAATGCCTTTCAGGTGGATTTGCGGGGTGTCGTCGATCTACTGAGCCGTCACCTGTACTCCAGTCCGCGGGTCTACGTGCGCGAACTGCTGCAGAACGCGGCCGACGCCATCACCGCCCGCGGGGAAGGCGGCGGCCGGGTCGCGATCGAGGTCGCCGAGGGGCAGGTGCGCGTCCACGACGACGGCGTCGGCCTGACCGAGGACGAGGTGCACACCCTGCTGGCCACCATCGGCCGCTCGTCCAAGCGCGACGAGCTGGGGTTCGCCAGGCACGAGTTCCTCGGGCAGTTCGGCATCGGGCTGCTGTCGGGCTTCCTGGTGGCCGACGAGATCCACGTCGAGACCAGGTCGGTGACCGGCACACCCACCGTGAGCTGGACCGGCAGGTCCGACGGCACCTACCGGGTGGCGCCGGCGACCGCCGAGCGGGCCGCGCCCGGCACCACGGTCACCCTGCGGGCCCGCAGGGACGCCGCCGAATGGGTCGACGCCCGCACCGTCACCGAGCTGGCCGCCCTGTACGGCTCGCTGCTGCCGATCACCGTCACGGTCGACGGCGTCGTGACGACCACCGACCCGCCGTGGCTGGCCCGGTACGACAGCCCTGACGCGCGCCGGGCCGCGCTGCTGGAGTACGGCAGGCAGCTGTTCGGTTTCACCCCCTTCGACGTCGTCGACCTGGACGTCCCCGAGGCGGCGCTGACCGGTGTCGCGTTCGTGCTGCCCAGCCCCGCCAACCCGACCGCCCGCGCCGGCCACCGGGTCTACCTCAAGCGCATGCTGCTCACCGAGCGCGCCGAGGGTGTGCTGCCCGACTGGGCGTTCTTCGCCCGCTGCGTCGTGGACGCGGGAGAGCTGCGCCCCACTGCCAGCCGCGAGGCCCTCTACGAGGACGACCTCCTGGAGCACACCCGCGAGCAGCTCGGCCGCCAGCTGCGCGAATGGCTCGTCCGGCTGGCCGAGACCGACCCGGCCCGGCTGCGCGCCTTCCTGCGCCTGCACCACCTGGGCGTCAAGGCCCTGGCCCTGCACGACGACGACATGCTGCGCCTGGTCGACAGGTGGCTGGAGTTCGAGACCAGCGACGGCCCGATGACGCTCGCCCAGTTCAGGACCCGCCATCCGCAGGGCCGTTTCACCGCGAGCGTCGACGAGTTCCGCCAGCTGTCGGCCGTGTCGGGCGCCCAGGGCGTCGGCCTGATCAACGGCGGTTACGTCTACGACAGCGACATCCTGCGGCGCCTGCCGAGGATCGACCCGGACGCCCGTCTCGACCGCCTCGACCCGGGCGAGCTGGCCACCCACCTCGGCCCCGTCGACCCCGGCGCGGACCTGGCCGCCAGGCCGTTCGTCGCCGCGGCCGCCCGGGTCCTCGACCCTCTCGGCTGCGAGCTGGTGCTGCGCGACTTCGACCCGGCCTCGCTGCCCGCCCTCTACCTGACCAGCCGCGCCGCCGAGCATCAGGCCGAGCTGCGCGAGGCACGGCAGGCCGCCGACGACCTGTGGGCCGACGTGCTCGGCGCCATGGAGCGGACCGTCGCCGCCGACCGCCCCCGCCTGGTGCTCAACCACCGCAACCCGCTCGTGCGCCGCGTGGTGCTGCTCAAGGACCTGTCGCTGGCCGCCACCGCGGTGGAGGCGCTGTACGGCATGGCGCTGCTGCACGGACACCACCCGCTGCGCGCGGCCGACACCGCCGCGCTGAACCGCTCGTTCCTCGGCCTGCTCGACTGGGCCGTGCTGGGCAAGGAGTGAGTACCGATGGCCGACGTTGAGGAGATGCTGGACCAGGCCAGGCAGATGCCGTACGGCGAGGCCAGGTCCGTGCTGCTCGAACAGGCGCTCAAGGCCTGCGCGCACGACCCGGAGCTGGCCTTCGAGGTGCGGCTGGAGCTGACCGAGGCCTACCAGTACGGCGCCGAGCCGGCCAAGTCGTTCGCCACCTTCTCCCGCTCCGTCGCCGAGTACGACGCCGATCCCGGGCGCTGGTCGGCCTGGCACACCTACAGCCTGCTGTGGCAGTACAAGTGGATCGTCAGCGACATGCGCCGCTTCCCGGAAATCCCGCTGCAGCGCGCCTACGACGCGCTGGCGGAGATGGAGCGGCGCTACGCCGCGGCGGGCTACGGCCCGCACGCCGTCCACACCCAGCGCACCTATGTCGCCGAGCACATCGGCGACAGGGCCGCGGCCGAGGAGTGGTTCCACCGGTGGCAGACCACGCCGCGCGACGACATGTCCGACTGCGAGGGCTGCGACCCCAGCGGCAAGGTGTGGTACCTGGCCTGGATGGGACGCGACGAGGAGGCCATCGAGCTGGCCGCGCCCGTCGTCGCGGGGCACCTGACCTGCCACGTCCAGCCGCAGGGCATTCTCGGCAACCTGCTGCTGCCGTACGTGCGGACCGGGCGGCTGGAGCAGGCCGCCGCCGCGCACCTGCGCGCCTACCGGATCGTCCAGGGCGACGCCAACTACGTCGACGACTTCGGCGACCACCTGGAGTTCTGCGCCCTCACCGGCAACGAGACCCGCGGCCTGGAGATCCTGCAGCGCGAGCTGCCGCTGCTGGACCGCTCCCCCACGCCGAGCGACCACATGTACTTCGCCGGGTGCGCCGCGCTGCTGCTGCGCCGCCTGGAGGAGCTGGGCCACGGCGGGCTGACCGTACGCAGGAACGGCGCGGACGTGCCCGTCGGCCGCCTGCGTGAGGAGCTGGAGACGACCGCCAGGGACCTGGCCGCCCGATTCGACGCCCGCAACGGCACCGGCGAGCAGACCCGCAGGCTGGAGGCGAGACTGGCGGCCGAGCCGCTGGTCGAGCACCTGCCGCTGACGCCGCACGCGCGCAGGGTCACGATCCCGTCCGCAGCGCCCGCCCGGCCGCCCGCCGGCGCGGGTCCCGACGAACTGCTCGACCTGGCCGAGGACGCGTGGCGGCGCAGCGACCACGACGCGGCCCTGGCCGCGTGGGAGCGTTACGACGAGGTCGGCGGCCCGGCCGGCGGGCGGCGCACCGACGGGCTCGGCTTGGCCGCGCTCATGGCCGGCGACGTGGAGCGGGCGCGGGAGCTGTGGGTCCGCGCCGCCGAGCTCCACGCCCAGGCCGGCGACGAGGCGCGCAGGCAGGTCGCGCTCGGCAGGCTCGGGCTGCTCGCGCAGGACGGGCTGCCGCTGGTGGAGGAGTCGTACCGGTGGCTGTCGGCCCACGGCGACGAGCGGCAGCGGGCGGGCGCGCGGTCACGGCTGGCCCAGGCGTACGCGGGCGCCGGCCGGGCCGGCGAGGCGATCACGCTGCTGGAAGGGGCGCGGGAGGGCGGGCTGCTGGCGCTGCTGGCCCACCTCCACGCCGACGACGGCGACCCCGGGCGTGCGGCCGAGGCGGCGCGAACGGCACGCCAGGCGCTGCGGGCCGAGGGCGACGTGCTCACCCTGGCCAGGACGGCGCTGTTCCACGGCCGGCTCATCCGGCGGCACGGCGGCGACCTGGAGGAGCTTCTCGGCGCCTTCGGCGAGGCGCTGGCCGTGGCGCCGCGCACGGAGGCGGGGCTGCGCGCGTTCGCGCACGCCTCCAGGGGCGAGGTGCTGGTCATGGTGGACCGCGCCGCGGAGGCGGTCGAGGACCTGATCGAGGCCGTGGCCCTGTTCACCGCGCTCGGCGACGCCCACGCCGCCGCCCTCGCCAGGGTCGACCTGGCCGCCGCCTACCTGGCGACCGACCGGCCCATGGAGGCGGCGATCGCGGCCGAGGAGGCCCTGGCCGTACTCGACGCCGGCGACCCGGCCCCCAGCCGCACGGACGACGGCGGCACGGACGACGGGGGCACGGACGACGGGGGCACGGACGGCGGGGACGCCCACGATCTCGACAACGTCACCAGCCTCAGGTGGACGCGGGCCAACGCCCTGCGCCTGATGGGCGAGCAGGAGGCGGCGCTGGCCGACTTCACCGCCCTCGTCGCGATGTACGCGCATCCGCTGCAGTCGGCCAGGGCGGCGGAGTCCGCGGCGGGCATCCTCGACGAGCTGGACCGCGACGAGGAGGCCGCCGAGACCTTCGCCGTCGCGGCCGACCGCTACCGGGCCGCGGGCGAGACCGACGACCAGGCCAGGACGACCCGCCGCCACGCCATGTCGCTGCACTGGTCGGGCCGGAGCGCG
This sequence comes from Nonomuraea sp. NPDC003727, assembly GCF_053586935.1. Classification (NCBI taxonomy): domain Bacteria; kingdom Bacillati; phylum Actinomycetota; class Actinomycetes; order Streptosporangiales; family Streptosporangiaceae; genus Nonomuraea; species Nonomuraea sp. NPDC003727. The sequence continues at coordinate 52,302 of NZ_JBSFNE010000012.1, read as the reverse complement.
GACGCCGCCGAGGCGCTGGCCGAGGCGCGGTCCCTGACCGGGGACCCGTTCCAGCTGGCCGCCCTCGCCTACGACGAGGCCCGCGTCCTGAACGCCCTCGGCAGGCGGGAGGAGGCGCTGCGGCGCGCCCGCGAGGCGGTCGGCCGCTTCACCGAGCTCGGCGACGAGCGCGCGACCGACATGGCGAACGAGCTGCTCACCTGGCTGGAGGAGTGATGTTCACCTCCGCTTGACTCGGCTGTCATGACCGGGTCAGCGGAGGAGGACATACCTGGGGCGTGGAACGCAGAACCTTCCTCGCCGCCACGGCCGCCTCCTTCCTCCTTCCGCCCTCGCAGCCTTTCCTGCCGCCCTCGCGGGCCCTCGCCGGTGACCCGTTCACGCTCGGCGTCGCCTCGGGAGACCCCACCACCGACGGTTTCGTGCTGTGGACCAGGCTCGCGCTCGACCCGCTGAGCGGGGACGGGCGCGGCGGCATGCCCTCGCGCTCCTTCGACGTCGACTGGCAGATCTCCGCCGACGAGCGCTTCTCCAGGATCGTCCGGTCCGGTACGGCGAGCGCCACGCCCGACACCGCGCACAGCGTCCACGTCGAAGCGCAGGGGCTGGAGCCGGGACGGGAGTACTTCTACCGGTTCAGGACCGAGGGCAGGCTGTCGCGGGCCGGCCGTACCAGGACGACGCCGCAGGGCGCCCAGCCGCTCAACTTCGTGGTGGCCGCCTGCGCCCACTACGAGCACGGCTACTACACCGCCTACCGCCGTCTGGCCGAGCAGGAGCCCGACCTGGTCGTGCACCTGGGCGACTACATGTACGAGTACGGCCCGAGCGGATACACCGCGCTGGCCGGAAGGGTCCGCACCCACACCCCCGGCAAGTGCGAGACCCTGGCCGACTACCGGCTGCGCCACGCGCAGTACAAGAGCGACCGTGACCTGCAGAAGGCGCACGCCGTCGCGCCGTGGCTGGTGGCCTTCGACGACCACGAGGTGGAGAACAACTGGGCGGGGCCCGTCTCCAGCACCGGCGCCCCCGACTTCGCCCGGCGCAGGACGATGGCCTTCCGTGCCTACTACGAGAACATGCCGCTGCGCCGCGCCAGCGTCCAGGGCGCGGTCCTGCGGGTCAACCGGCGGGTCTCGTGGGGCACGCTGGCCCGCTTCCATCTGCTCGACACCCGCCAGTTCAGGGACGACCAGGCCTGCCTCGACGGCGTGCGCGCCTCCTGCGACGAGCGCCTGTCGGCGGGCCGTACCCTCCTGGGCGACGCGCAGCGGCGCTGGCTGGCGGAGGGGCTGCGCACGTCGCCCACCCGGTGGAACCTGCTCGGCCAGCAGATCATCATGGCGCAGCGCGACTACAAGGTCGGGCCGGGCCGCGAGGTCAACCTGGATTCCTGGGACGGCTACGCGCCCGAGCGCGACCGCCTGCTCGGGTGGATGCGGGAGAGCGCCAACCCGGTGGTGCTGACCGGCGACGCCCACATGCACCACGCGGCCGAGCTCAAGCTCGACTTCGACGACCCCTCCTCGCCCGTGGTCGCCCGCGAGCTGGTGACCTCCTCCGTCGCCAGCGACGGCGACGGCTACCGCGACAAGGCGTGGATCGCCGAGGCGCTGGCCGAGAACCCGCACATCTCCTACATCGACCAGCGGCGCGGCTACATCGCCGCCAGGCTCACCGCGTCGGAGCTGTCGGTCGACTTCAGGACCCTCGACTACATCTCCCGCAAGGGCGCCCCCGCCAGGACCGCCAGGTCGCTCACCATCCCCGCCGCCCCGCCCGGCCGCTGACCCGCCCCGGCGCCCGCCCACGCGTGATCGATCGGTGGGTTAGCGTCTTCGTCATGACCTGGGTGCTCTTCGACTACGGAAACGTCCTGTCCCTCCCCCAGCCGCAGGCGGACGTCGCCGCCATGGCGAGCGCCGCGGGCGCCGACCTGGAGTCCTTCGAGCGCGGCTACTGGGCGCACCGCCTGGACTTCGACCGGGGCACGCTGACCCCGCGCGCCTTCTGGTCCCTCGCGCTCGGCCGCGACGTCGGCGACGAGGAGCTGGCGACCCTCGTCGGGCTGGACGTCGCCAGCTGGTCGTACCCCAACCCCGGCACCGTGGCCGTCATGGAACGGCTGCCGCGCGTCGCGCTGCTGTCCAACGCCCCCGAATGCGTCGCCGAGGGGATCGACGGCCTGCCCTGGCTGGCCGGCATCGGGCCGCGCTTCTACAGCGCCAGGATGGGCCTGGTCAAGCCCGACCCGGAGATCTATCTCGCCGTGCTCGACGGGCTGGGCGCCCGCCCGCACGAGGTGACGTTCGTCGACGACCGGCTGGAGAACGTCGAGGCCGCCGCGCGGCTCGGCATCACCGGCGTCCACTTCAGGGGGCCCGGCGACCTGGCGGCCCTGCCACGACAGGTGGGATGAGCCCGGGTCAGCCGAAGGCGTAGCCGAACAGGCCGTCGCCGCTGGCCAGCGTGCGCGCCCGGCTCGGCCGCAGCCCGTGGTGGGGCCCGGGACGGCGGGAGCCCGGCACGTAGGTCACCACGCCCGTGCCGGGCGCCGCCACCACCAGCCCGTCGACGCCGCCGCTCGTGACGCCGCGTCCCTTGACGCTGCGCCCCTTGACGCTGTGTCCCTTGACGCTGCGTCCCTTCACGGTGAGACCCCTGACGCCGCCGGTGGCCGCCGACAGCGTGCGGTAGCGCCCGCCGACGGCGAGCGTGGACAGGGAGGCGCCGAAATCGCGGCCCCTGCCCTTGATCAGCACGTCGCCGTGCCTGGTCAGGCCGCCCTTCCTGGCTCCGGCCAGGACCTGCACGGACTTCTCCCCCGGCACGCCGACCGCCAGCTCGGCGTCGCCGTCGCCGTTGAAGTCGCCCGCCGCCAGCGCCGCGCCGAACCTGTCGTAGTACCGCGGCGTCCCCTTCAGCAGGCGCTGCGTCCAGGCCTCCCAGCGGCCGGTGCCGTAGCGGACGTGGACCATGCCGTCGCCGTAGTCCATGGCCCGCTGGTTGGCGCTCAGGCCCTCGCCCGGCACGCCGATCGCCAGGTCGTCGCGTCCGTCGGCGTCGAAGTCGGCGGCGGCCAGCGCGGCGCCGAAGGCGTCCCACTTCTCCGCGGCGCCCTTCACGCCGGGTGAGGACTGGGTGTACTGCACGGCACGGCGGTCGCGCGGGTCGACGACCGTCACCGAGCCCTGGCCGTCGAGGCGGACCGTGTCGGCGGGGGCGCCGATCGCGATCTCGTCCTTGCCGTCGCCGTCGAAGTCGCCGGTGGTCAGCGCGGCGCCGAACTGGTCGGTGACCAGGCCCGTCTGGCGCAGGCCGCGCTGCGTGATCCGGTACCGCGCGCGGCCCTTGAAGCCGTGGACGACGACCGTGCCACCGGCGCCCATCGCGGGCGCGCCGATGACCAGCTCGTCGGCCCGGTCGCCGTCGAGGTCGCCGGCCGCCAGCGCCGCGCCGTACCGGTCGGAGCCGGGCCGCGAGGACGACAGCTGCCTGCCCGGGACCAGCCCGCGCGGCGAGCCGTGGAAGAGCTGCACGGCGCCGTGGCCGTCGGAGCCGGGGACCGGCGTGCCGAAGAACTCCTCCGACACGCCGACCGCGAGATCGGCGCAGCCGTCGCCGTCGAAGTCGCCGACGGCGAGCGCCGATCCGAAGGAGTCGCCGTTCTCCGGGTCGCCCGGCACGCCGGGCGTGGCCTGGGAGAGCCTGGCCTGCTGCCCGGAGCCGTACATGATCGTGACCGAGCCCGCGCGGGCGTGGCCCGCCACGCTCTCGTACGGCGCCGCGACGGCGAGGTCGGGCAGGCCGTCGCCGTCGAAGTCCGACGGGCGCCCGCCGCAGGAGCCCGCGGGGGCGGCGGCAGGCGCGGGGGCGGTCGCGGCGACAGCCGCGGGGATCACCGCAGGGGCGGTCGCGGTGGCGATCGTCGCCGGGGCGATCGTCGCGGTGGCGATCGTCGCGGGGGCGGTGCTCGCGGGAAGGAAGGGAGCGCTGAGGCAGGCGGCGGCGAGCAGGGCGGTGCGCGAGACGTTCATGCCCGGATGGTCCCCAGGCCCGCCGAACCCGGCCTTAACACCTCGGGAACGTGCCAGGATAGACGGGTGGACATCGACCTCGCGGACCTGGATTTCTGGCGCAAGCCACTCAAGGAACGGCAGGAGGCGTTCGCCAGGCTCCGGCAGCTGGAGCATCCGGTCTTCTTCCCGGAGAAGAAGGTCCCGCTGCTACGGTCGGGCACCGGTTTCTACGCCCTGGTCAGGCATGCCGACGTCGTCGAGGCCAGCCGTAACGCGAAGATCTTCTCCAGCGAGCCCGCGGTCACCAATCCCGAGCCGCCCGGCTGGGTCAAGCATGTGTTCGGCGAGTCGATGGTCAACATGGACGACCCCCGGCACGCCAGGCTCCGGCGCATCGTCTCGCGCGCCTTCAGTCCCAAGATGCTGCAGAACCTGCAGGCCGACATCGAGAAGGCGTGCCGGCGGATCGTCGACGACGTGATCGCCTCCGGGCCCCGCGACTTCGTCTCGCAGGTCGCCGCCCGCCTGCCCATCCACGTCATCTGCGACATGATGGGCATTCCCGAGGAGTACCGGGCGAAGGTCCACGAGCACGTCGACGCCTCGACCGCCTACAGCGGCGTGCGGCCGAGCGTGCTGCAGAGCGCCCGCCTGGCCGGCAAGAACGTGGTCGCGCTGCTGGCCCTGCAGCGCATGGTCATCCAGCTCGGCCACCAGCGCGTCGCCGACCCCGGCACCGACCTGGTCTCGGCCCTGGTCACGGCCAACCCCGACGGCGAGAAGCTCACCGACAAGGAGCTCGGCTCGTTCTTCGCGCTGCTGCTGGTGGCCGGCAACGAGACGGCCCGCAACACGATGGCCCACGGCATCAAGCTGCTGACCGACCACCCCGACCAGCGCGAGCTGCTGATGAGCGACTTCGACGGGCACATCAACGGGGCGATCGAGGAGATGGTCAGGCACGTCTCGCCGATCATCCAGTTCCGCAGGACCGTCACCGACGACTACTCCTTGCGCGGCCTGCGGCTCAGGAAGGGCGACCGGGTGGTTCTGTTCTACGGCTCGGCCAATCGCGACGAGGACGTCTTCCCCGACCCTGACGCCTTCGACATCACCCGCGACACCAAGCCGCACGTCGGTTTCGGCGGCCCGGGGCCGCACTTCTGCCTCGGGGCCAACCTGGCCAGGCAGGAGATGCGGACGATGTTCCGCGAGCTGCTGACCAGGTTGCCCGGCGTCAGGTCGGTGGGCGAGCCGGAGCTGCTGGTGTCCAACTTCGACAACAGCGTGCGCAGTCAGTCCTTCACGTTCTGAGAGCGCTGACGGCTGTCCGGCGCCAGCACGTTCGTCCTGATCGTGACGAAGGTGATCAGCGCGGCGACGGCCATCATGCCGGCGCTGATCAGCATCGCCCTGGTGAATCCCGCGGCGTACATCCGGGGATCACTGACCGCGTCGCCCGTCAGGCCGACGAGCGGCGGGATCGCCGCCACCGCCAGCAGGCTGCCGGTCCTGGCGACGGCGTTGTTGATGCCGCTCGCCGTACCGGCGTAGCGGTCGTCGGCCGTGGCCAGCACGGTCGCGGTCAGCGGCGCCACCGCCGCCGACAGGCCGAGGCCGAAGACCGAGACGGCCGGCAGGACGTGCAGCCAGTAGCTGGAGCCCTTGTCGATCGTGCTCATCAGCAGGAACCCGGCACCCGCCACGAGGATGCCCACCGTCATCGGCAGCCGCGGGCCGTACCTCTTGGCCGTCTCGCCGGCACGCGCCGACAGCAGCAGCATGAGGATCGTCACCGGCAGCAGCGCCGAACCGGCGGCGACGGCGTCGAAGCCCGCGACCGTCATCAGCTGCAGGGTGAGCAGGAAGAAGACCACGCCCATCGCGGCGTACATGATCAGCGTGACCACGTTCACCGCGCTGAAGACGGCGTTCCTGAACAGGCCCACCGGCACCAGCGCGTCGGGCGAGCGGCGGATCTCCAGCACCACGAAGGCGATCCCGGCCACCAGGCCGCCGATCAGCGGCAGCACCTGGCCTTCCTCGGTCAGCCCGTAGGTGATGCCGGCCAGGGCCAGCGCGGCCAGGACCGAGCCGAGGACGTCGAACCTGCCGGCGGCCTGCTCGTCCTTCGTCTCCGGCACGTGCTTGATCGTCATGACGACCACCAGCACGGCGAACGGCAGGTTGACCAGGAACGCCCAGCGCCAGCCCGCGTGCTCCACCAGCCAGCCGCCCACCAGCGGGCCGATCGCGGCCGCCACGCCGGTCATGCCCGACCACGCGCCCACCGCCCGCGGCCGGTCGCCCGGGGCGAAGTTCGACTGGATGATGGCCAGCGACCCCGGCGTGAGCAGCGCGCCGCCGATGCCTTGCAGGGCGCGGGCCAGGACCAGCAGTTCGATGTTGGGCGCGAGCCCGCACAACGCGGAGGCCAGCGCGAACCAGACAGTGCCGATGAGGAAGATCTTGCGGCGGCCGTAGCGGTCACCGAGCGAGCCGCCGAGCAGGATCAGGGCCGCCAGGGTGAGGGTGTAGGCGTTGACCGTCCACTGGAGGCCGGCCATGTCGGCGTTCAGCTCGGCGCGCAGCGCCGGTAGGGCGACGTTGACGATCGTGCTGTCGAGGAGGGCCAGGCCGGAACCGAGCACGGTCGCCGCCAGGATCCACCTCCCCCGTGCGGATTTGAGCTGGACGTCCATGACAGCAATCTTGTCGTAGGGCTCTGGTAGGACTGGACTCCCCCCTTCAAGGAGACCCGTTGAGCATCTACCAGCACCTGGAGTCCTTCCACGGGCTCGCCGTCCGCGAGCTGGGCGACGACCCTCGGGACGTCGCCGAGGACGCGCCCGGGGACGCGGCCTGGCGCGGCGCCGTGCCGTCCGGCGAGGACCCGGGGAACGTGGCCTGGCGGGTGGCCGCCGCGCCGTTCGACGAGGAGAAGCCCGCCTTCGCCGACAGCTTCGAGCGGCTGCTGGCGACCGTCGACCCGGGCTCGATCAGGGCGCTCGTCGTGGGCTGGTGGGGTGCGGGGTGGGAGGGGCAGCGCTCCGACATCCCCATCGCGTCGATCACCGCCGCCGCCGACCGCCTGACCGCGCTCGAGGCCGTCTTCGTCGGCGACATCGTGTCCGAGGAGTGCGAGATCTCCTGGATCGAGCACGGCGACGTCACCCCGCTGCTGACCGCCTTTCCCCGGCTGCGGCGGCTTGACGTGCGCGGCGGCACCGGGCTGAAGCTCGCCCCCGTGGTCCACGAGTCGCTGGAGACGCTCCGCTTCGAGTCGGGCGGGCTGCCCGCCGGCGTGGTGCGCGCGGTCGGCGACAGCTCGCTGCCCGCGCTGCGCCATCTGGAGCTGTGGCTGGGCGAGGAGAACTATTCCGGCGACTCGCGCCCCGCCGACTGGGCGCGGATCCTGCGCGGCGAGCGGCTGCCCGCGCTGCGCCACCTCGGGTTGCAGGACAGCGAGCTGCAGGACGAGGTCGCCGCCGCGGTGGCGGCGGCACCGATCGTGGCCAGGCTGGAGTCGCTCGACCTGTCGATGGGCACGCTGAGCGACACCGGCGCGGAGGCGCTGCTGTCCGGCCAGCCGCTGACCCACCTGCGCTCGCTCGACCTGAGCCACCACTATCTGAGCGACGCCATGCAGCAGCGGGTACGCGCCGCGCTGGCCGGGGTCGAGGTCGACCTGTCCGACCGGCAGGACGAGGACGACGAGTGGCGCTACGTGGCGGTGTCCGAATGACGGTCTTCGCGCACGTCGCGCGGCTGCGGGCCGCGCTGCCCGGCGTCGAACCGGTGGCCGGCGCCACCGGCCGCAGCTACGACTGGTCACCCGGCACCCGCCACGTCGCGGTGCCGGAATGACCTACGTCGTCGTCGGCACCCCCGGGGACCGGCGGGTGACGATGTTCGCCGCCGCCCTCACCCGGTACGGCTTGCGCCCGCCCCAGGTGGTCGCCTGGCCTGACGTGCTGGCGGGTCAGATCGCCATCCCGCCGGGTGCCCGGGTGCGGATCGACTCGCCGGGCGAGGACACCGCCGCCGACGCGCTGCTGCGCGGCCCCGGCGCGCCGACCCGGGTGGGCGGCGGCGCGCTGTGGCACTCCCGCCTCGTCGCCGGGCTCGCCAGGGTGGCGGACGCGGCGTCGGCCGCGGGGGCGCGGGTGCTGGGCGACGTGGGCGAGATCGCGGAGATGTTCGACAAACGGCGCACGCACGCGCGGCTCGCCGCCGCGGGGGTGCCGGTCCCGGCGGCGCTCGGCCCCGCGCCCGTCGGCGGCTACGCCGACCTGCGGCGGCTCATGGCCGACCGCGGGATGGCCAGGGTGTTCGTCAAACCCGCGCACGGCTCGTCGGCCTCGGGCGTCGTCGCCTTCCAGACGAACGGCTCGCTGGTGAAGGCGACGACATCGGTCGAGCCGGCCGGGGGCGAGCTGCACAACTCGCTGCGGGTGCGCGACTACCACGACGAGACCACCGTCGCCGCGATCGTCGACGCGCTGGCGCCCGACGGGCTGCACGTCGAGGAGTGGTTCCCCAAGGCGGCCGTCGGCGGCCGGGTGTTCGACCTGCGGGTGGTCGTGGTGGCCGGACGGCCCACTCACGCGGTCGTCCGCACCAGCCGGGCGCCGATGACGAACCTGCACCTGGGCGGCGCGCGCGGCTCGCTGGAGACGGTCATGGCGGCGCTCGGCCCCGCAGGGTGGGCCAGGGCGCTGGAGATCTGCGCGCGGGCGGCGGCCTGCTTCCCGCGCAGCCCGGCGGTCGGCGTCGACCTGATGGTGGGCGCGGGCCTGCGGCGCTTCGCGGTGGCGGAGGTCAACGCGTTCGGCGACCTGCTGCCCGGCCTGACCGGGCTGCCGGGCAGCGGCGCCGAGGGGCTCGACACCTACGAGACGCAGGTGCGCGCCTACGAGACGCAGATGCCCCGCTGCCAGACGCGGGCCCTCCCCTACGAGACTCGGACGCTCCTCAACGAGACGCGGACCCTCTCCTGCGAGGCGCGGACGCTCCCCTACGTGGCCGCCGGGCGTGACGACGAGGTCGAGACACATGTGCGCGCCCGCGCGGGCGCCGGGCGTGACGACGAGGTCGAGGCGGGCGCGCGTGCGTGACATGAACGCCGTCATCGGCAGCCACGACCTGCTGCTGGTGACGCTCGACACGCTGCGTTACGACGTGGCGGCCGACCTGCTGGCCGCGGGACGGCTGCCGACGCTCGCCGCCGTCCTGCCCGGCGGGGTGTGGGAGGAGCGCCACACGCCGGGCAGCTTCACCTACGCCGCGCACGCCGCGATCCTGGCCGGGTTCCTGCCGACCCCCGTCGCGCCGGGCCCGCACCCACGGCTGTTCGCCGCCGCCTTCCCCGGCAGCGAGACGACCGCGCCGGGCACGTGGCGGTTCGAGGCGGCCGACCTGCCGGCCGGGCTGGCCGCGGCCGGCTATCACACGGTGTGCGTCGGTGGCGTCGGGTTCTTCAACAAGCTCACGCCACTGGGTTCGGCGCTGCCGTCCCTGTTCGCCGAGTCGCACTGGGACCCGTCCTTCGGGGTGACGTCGCCCTCGTCCTTCGAGGCGCAGATCGCGTGCGCGGCGGCGGCGGTCGAGCGGGTGGAACGGCCCGTCTTCCTGTTCGTCAACGTGTCGGCGCTGCACCAGCCGAACTGGTTCTACTCCGGCGGGCCAGGCGACTCGATCGACAGCCACGCGGCCGCGCTGGAGTACGTCGACCGGCAGCTGGCCAGGCTGTTCGCGGTGATGACGGCGCGGCGGCCGTGCCTGGCGATCGTGTGCTCCGACCACGGCACCGCCTACGGCGAAGACGGACATGTCGGGCACCGCATCGGCCATCCGGTGGTGTGGACCGTCCCCTACGGGGAGTTCGTGCTGGAGAAAGGGGCGTGGGCGTGAGCGCGCCGCACCAGGGTTCGCCATACCAGGGATATGTTTACGCATACCCACACAAGACCGCCTACCGGCCGCTCGATCCGCGGCCGTCGCTGGCGTCGGTGTGGGAGCGGGAGCGCACCGACGCGCTCTTCCTCTACCTGCACATCCCGTTCTGCGAGATGCGCTGCGGCTTCTGCAACCTGTTCACCAGGACCGGCGCGCCCGAGGAGCTCGTCGCCGCCTACCTGTCCGCGCTCGAACGGCAGGCCCACGCCGTACGGCGGGCCGTACCGGACGCGCGCTTCGCGACCGCCGCCATCGGCGGCGGCACCCCCACCTACCTGTCGGCCGCCGAGCTCACCAGGCTGTTCGACCTGGCGACTCGGGCCATGGGGGCCGACTTCACCGCCATCCCGCTCGGTGTCGAAACGTCGCCCGCCACCGCCACCCCTGACCGGCTGGCCGTCCTCGCCGAACGCGGCACCACGCGGGTGTCGATCGGCGTGCAGAGCTTCATCGACGCCGAGGCACGCGCGGCGGTCCGGCCGCAGCGCCGTACCGAGGTCGAGCGGGCGCTGGAGACCATCCGCGCGGCCGGGATCCCGACGCTGAACATCGACCTGATCTACGGCATCGACGGGCAGACCTCGCGGTCGTGGCTCTACTCGCTGAACGCCGCGCTCGACTGGAAACCGGAAGAGATCTACCTGTATCCGCTGTACGTCCGGCCGCTGACCGGCCTCGGGCTGCTCGGCAAGGAATGGGACGACCAGCGGCTCACGCTGTACCGGATCGGACGCGACCACCTGCTGGCCAGCGGGTACGAACAGGTGTCGATGCGCATGTTCCGCCTGGCGAGTAGCGCGACGGCGGCGGAGGCTCTCGGATCGGCCCTGGCGGGTCCTCCGGTGCCGGCCGCGCCGACCCCGGTGGGGGCCTCGACCGAGTACTGCTGCCAGACCGACGGGATGATCGGCCTCGGCTGCGGCGCGCGCTCCTACACCTCGCACCTGCACTACTCCTTCGAGTACGCCGTCGGCGTCCGACACGTCCGCGCGATCATCGACGAGTACGTCCGAGCCGGAAGCTTCGACCACGCCAACGTCGGCTTCCTCCTCGACGCCGCCGAGCGCCGCCGCCGCCACCTCATCCAGTCGCTGCTCCAGGTCCCCGGGCTGTCCCTGGCCGGATACCGGGAGGAGTTCGGCACCGAGGCGCTCGACGACTTCGACCTCACGCCGTTCGTCACCCGCGGCTGGATCGAGACCGACACGGCACGCGCCTGGCTGACCGCCGACGGGCTGGCCCACTCCGACACCATCGGGCCGGCGCTGTTCTCCACCGAGGTCCAGGCGCTGATGGAGAGCTATGACCAGCGTTGAGCACCTGACGATCCTCTACCGCGGGCCCCTGGCCAGCTGCGACTACGACTGCCCCTACTGCCCGTTCGCCAAGCGCCGCGACACGCCCGAGCAACTGCGTGCCGACCGGGCCGCCCTCGAACGTTTCACCGCATGGGTCGCCGAGCAGCCCTTCCAGGTGTCGGTGCTGTTCACGCCGTGGGGCGAGGGCGCCGTCCGATCCTGGTACCGTCGCGCGCTCGTCGAGCTCAGCCATCTCCCGCACGTGCCACGCGTCGCCATCCAGACCAACCTCAGCTTCCGGACGTCTTGGCTGCCCACCGCCGACCTCACGACGCTCGCCCTCTGGACCACCTACCACCCGGGGCAGGTCACCAGGCAGCGGTTCCTGGCCAGATGCGCGGAACTGAGCGCACTCGGCGTGCGCTTCAGCGTCGGCGTCGTCGGCCTGCCCGAACACCTCGCCGAGGCGCGCGCCCTGCGGGAGGCACTGCCGCCCTCCGTCTACGTGTGGATCAACGCGGCCGAGGGACACACCTACACCGACGACGAGGCGGCCGCGTGGACCGGCGTCGACCCGCTGTTCCGCCACAGCAGGTTCCCGCACCGGAGCCTGGGGCTGGCCTGCCGTACCGGGGAGAGCGTGGTGTCGGTGGACGGGGAGGGCACCGTGCGCCGCTGCCACTTCGTACCGGCCGTGCTCGGCAACCTGTACGACGGGACCGCCCTGCGGGCGCTCGCTCCTCGCGGATGCCCGCTGGAGGTGTGCGACTGCCACATCGGCTACGTGCACCTGGAGCCGCTGGGGCTGTACGACACGTTCAGCGGCGGCATCCTGGAACGCATCCCGGCCATGTGGCCCCACACTGATCCGGTCACCACCGGACGCGCTTCGGTATCGACGGGTCTCCGCTGAACCGGAAACCGCCGCTCATGAGGCCGGCCCACCCCCAGCTCTTCCCCCGGCACGGATGGACTTCCCCACGGTGAGACCGCCGCCGGTCCCTCGGCGAGAAGGCCGCCTGCGTTCCTGGACCGCAGACCACCTCCATGAGCCACGGCCCCGCGCTTCTGGAGTGTGTCCCCCACCCCTAGGTCAGCGAGCCGCCCACCCTCCCGGATTCCGACTGCGTCCCACTAACCCTTGAATTCCGACCACGTCCCACGAACCACCCGCCCCTTGGATTCCGACCACGTGCCATGGATCACCTGCCGTCCTGGATTCCGACCGCCGCCTCCAACCACGCACCGCCCGACCCCCTGGACCGGGTCCGCCCACCCCGCAGGCGGGGAGCCGGCCCACGTTCCTGTCTCCGCGCCATCTGGCCATCACTTCGGGCCCCGCACTTCTGGAACCCGGCCCGAGAGCATCCCTCAGGCCGAGAGGGCAGTCGCGGTTGCGATCGGAACAGTTCGTAGCGCGCTCCGGCGGTGAGCTACGTGCGACCTCGCGCCCCGTACCCCGGCAGGTCTTGGGGCGCGAGGTCCGGATGGCTCGCGTCAGGCCTGGTCAGGTCTGCTTCTCGGGCTGGTAGTCCTGCTCGGACACCCCGAACGTCCACGCCACGCCCTCACGCGCCCGAGTCACCCACGGCGGCACGCGCAGGAAGTACGTGCGGCTGGTGCCGTCCGGTTCGGGAGTGGAGTTGACCACCTCCACCATCACCACCGGCTCGTCGTCCGCCAGGTCGATGCGCCACAGCACACCGGTCTCGTCCTCGTGTGTGGGTTTGGCGCCTGACTCCGCCAGATATCGTTCGTAGCCGTAGTGCTCGAGCATCACCCGGCGCAGCTCGGCGTTCTCCTCGGCCTGGATCCGCTTGGCGTCGAGCCCGGCCATGGCCACGCCGAACGAGGCGGGCACCGGCATGCCGTGCCACGCGTGCAGCGCGAACCCGTCGGGGAACCCCATCGCGGGACCGTCGGCGCGGTGCAACCGTCCCAGGTCGTCAAGGTGCAGGTCGGCCGGACGCTCGCACACGATCGCCAGCCGTTCGAACGGCCACCACCACCCGGCCGCCTTCGCCACCTGCGCCAGGCCGTCGAGCGACCCCATCGAGCTGCCCGGCGCCCCTGTCCCGCCGTCCGGCCCGGCCGTCGCGTGGGCAGTGAGACCGTCGAACAGGGCGAGCCAAGGCGCCTCGTGCTGGCCGAGGACCGCGTCGAGCGTGGCCTGGCGGAGGAGCGACCCGGCCTGCTCACGGAGGAGCGCGGCGGCGTCGTCATCCGTGTCGCGGCCGTCGACCCGAGGGGCGCTGTAGGTGTCGCCGGTGGTCGCGGACTGAGGCAGGTTGCCGATCGCGCGGCGCAGATCGGCGGCGAGAGTGTTCACCTCCGGCCACAGCAGGTCGCCGGTGAGCGCCCAGGCGCGCGGCCACGCCACCGTGCCCAGGGAGGTGGCGGCCGCGGCGCGGGCCCGCTCCCATGGCAGGTTCCGTACGGCGTGGCGCACGGAGGCACCAGCGATGGCGCGGAGATCGTTCAGCTGCGCGACCAGGATGTCCGGGTCGGCAGTGGTTGCAGGAGCGACAGTGCCCGGGGCCGCAGTGGTGTTCGGAGCAGCGACGGCGCCCGAGGCAGCAACGGCGCCCGGAGCGGCAACGGTGAGCGGGGCCGCAATGGGGTCCAGGGCTGCAACAGTGCCCGGAGCGGCAACGGTCTCCAGGGCGGCAATGATGCCCGGGGCCGCAATGGGGTCCGGAGCGGCAACAGTATCCGGAGTGGCAACGGTCTCCAGGGCGGCAACGGTGCCTGGGGCCGCGATGGGGTTCGGGGCGTTTCCTGGGGACGCCGATGACGAGTGTGGCGGCGTGAGGGTGGAGGGCGGCTCGGATGTGGGATCGCCGGGCGTCCGGGGTGTGAGGGCGGTGAGGACCGGTCCGATGTAGGCGGTGAGGCCGACCTCGTGGAACGTGCGGACCGTGTTCGCGTCGCCGACGAGGAGTGCGGCGGCGAGCGCGCCCTGCGCGGGGGAGGCGAGCCAGACGATCGCCTCGGGCTCGGGAAGACCGGCGTTGCGGTAGGCGCGCCGTACCCCGAGCTCGGCGGCGGTGCGATCAGCGGGGCCCGCGGTGCGGGCGATGTCGCGCCAGCGGCGGGCAGCTGCGGTCAGGTGGCCGGCCAGCTCAGCCGGCAGGGGCGCGGGTGCTGCGGGGGTCGTCATCAGGGTCGGAGGCTTCCTGGGAGAGGGGGATGTCTCGGGCGTCGGCCGGCCGGTCGGTCAGTCGGCGACCGTGCGGTAGGAGCCGGGGACGTACTCGCGCTGCCGCACCACCCGGAACCAGCCCTTCGGCAGCATGATCGCGTCGTGTTCCTCGTGGACGAGGCGGGTGCCGGCGGGAAGGTGGAGGTAGTCGGCACCGGTGTAGGCGTCGTCGAGCAGGAGGGTGCCAGGGCCGGGGATGGCGTGGGCGTGGCCGGTCGCCTCACCCAGCGCGAGGACCAGGCGGCCGCGGGAGTCGCGCGGGGCCGGGGGGAGGGTTTTGACCCGTGCGGGCACGGACTCCTCCGCCACCGGCACGATCAGGATGTCTCCCTGACGGAACAACGTGGACCTCCTCGTCGGATCGGTGATCGGAAGCTATCCGACGGGACCGACAGATTCGGAGGTGTGGGAGTCCGGCCCTCGACGGGCGCCTATCGGGCGGCCGAAGCCACGGACGAGCCGCTGCCGGGCGGGCGTCCAGAGCCCGGGACCTCAGTACGGGGCGGGTGACCGAAGCCGCGGACCAGCCGGTACCTGCCGGGCGTCCAGAGTCCCGGACGAGCCAGAACTGGGCGGGCGTCCAGAGACACGGACCAGCCGGTGCTGGGCGGGTCGGGGCCAGGTCAACGGCTGCTACCTGCTCACCGCGGGCAGCACACCGGCCTTGGGCGCGACGGCGGAGGACGAGACATAGCCCCGCTGGGCGCGACGGCGGGGGGTGAGGCGGTGCCGCCCGGCGCGCCGCAGGAGCCCGACGCGGCCCACAAACGCCGCGTGCAGAGAAGGGTCTGGGGACAGGTCAGAGGGTGCTGTTCAGGGCGCGTAGCACGAACCCGGAGACGATCTCCTCGGCCGCCTCCACGCTCACCCGGCCGCTGATCAACGACTCCCGCTCGGCGCCGATCACCGCGAGGATCATGCGGGCCGTCGCCGCCACGTCCTGCATCTGGAAGTCGCCGGAGCTCGCCCCGGAGTCGAGGATCTCGACCAGGATCCGCTGCATCGGCGCCACATGCTCGGCCAGCCGCTGGTAGGCGTCGGGCCCGAGGGCGGCGCTGAGCCCCGCCGCTCCCGGGTGGGGGTGTGCGAGGAGCCCGGCCAGCTGGAGCCGGATGAAGGCGCGCAGCCGCTCGGCGGGCGTGGCGGAGGCGGGCAGTTCCCTGGTGTAGGACTCGATGAAGTAGTGGGTCACCCGCTCGGTGAACGCCAGCAGCAGCGCCGCCTTGTCGGGGTAGTAGTTGTAGAGCACGGTGCGGGTGATGCCCGCCTCCTGCGCCACGTCCGTCATCGAGATCTCCTGGATGCCCTGGACGCGCGACAGCCGGGAGACCGCCTGCAGGATCCGGTCCTGCGTCTGGGCGCGGTGCTCGCCGATCGTCGCGGCGGAGATCCTGGGCATGAGCCCATGTTAGGCCGCGGGCCGGATGGCGCGCAGCAGCTCGGTCAGGACCTCGGTGTTGAGCTGGTAGGCCAGGCGCACCTCGCGGATGATGCGCTGCTGTTCGGCCTCGTCGGCGGTCAGGGCGTCGAGCCTGGCCCGGTACTCGTTCTTGAACCGGGGCAGCGAACCGACCTCGTCGAAGATGTAGAAGTCGACGCCGCCGCCCTTGCCGTACCCGTAGATCTTCTGCAGTTCCATCCTGATGAACTGGCCGCCGGACAGGTCGCCCATGTAGCGCGTGTAGTGGTGGGCGATGTAGCCGCCCGGCCAGTCGGCGATCTGCTCGATGCGGGCCACCAGTGTCCTGGTCGCCTTGGAGGGGGCGATGCGCTCGCGCCAGGAGGGGCCGTAGATGGCGGCCAGGTCGCGTTCGAGTGCGGCCTGCCGGTACAGGGAAGGAAAGACGAAGGCTCCCGCCACGGGGTGGTCGGCCAGGCGCTCGGCGACGCCGTCGAGGGCGAGATAGGCGAAGTAGTGCTGGGCGACCATCTCGCCGTATTCCTCGGCGCTGAGCCGCCCGGCCATGAGTTCCTTGAGGTAGCTCTCGTCCTCGGCGGACTCGTGGTCGCCCCAGGTGGCGTTGCGCAGCGTCTCGGAGAAGGTCATGACATAGTGTCACCAAAATCGGCGCCTCACGTCAAGCCGTTGGTGACACCATGTCATAAAAAGCAGGACCGCCGCGACGACGGGCAGCCAGGCCAGCCGTTCGAGCAGCCAGGCGGGCGTGTCGGGCCTGCCGTACAGGCCGCCGGCGAGCACGGTCACCACCAGCGCCGTCTGGTGCCACAGGAAGATCGGCATGGCCCCCAGGTTGGCCAGCGCCACCGGCGCCCACAGCCGCGGCCGGCGCATCAGCGCGCCCAGCGGCCCGTGCAGCAGCAGCGCGAGGCCCACCTGGGCGAGGCCGAAGCAGACCGCGGCCAGCGTGGGCGGGCTGAGGTTGGAGAGCGGCCGCCCGGTGATCCCGATCATGGCCGCGGGGTAGCCGCCCCAGGCCACCAGCGCGAACGCCGCCGCGCCGCCGCCCGCCAGCAGCCAGGCCCCGTCCCTGCGGGGGCGCAGCTCGCCGCGGGCCCACAGGATGCCCAGCACGTACGGCACCAGCCACGCCGCCCCGAGGTTCACCCACCCGACCGCGGCGGGGGCGCCCAGCCCGAACCGCAGCAGATCCACCAGCGCCACGACCGCGACCGCCACGCCGACCACCACCGCCCGCGTCCTGACCAGCCACGGCGTGAGCGCGCTCAGCCCGGCGAACACGGCGAGGAACCACAGCGGGCCGAGGGCGGACTTGGCCAGCGCGCGGACCGACGTGATCGGCTGGCCGTTCAGCACCGTCACCATGACCGCCAGGGCGGCCCACCCCAGCAGCAGCGGCAGCACGGGCCTGGCCAGGCGGCCCAGCTGCGTCACGATCCACGAACGGTGGGGCGCGCGCAGTCCCCGGGCGGCCGCGTAGCCCCCGACGAAGAAGAACAGGGCGAGCGTCTGGAGCACCCAGGAGACGGGCGCGAGCTCCGGCATGTACGCCAGCGGCGAGGAGATGGCCAGGTGCGGGTTCCGCTCCCACGCGCTGACCAGCCAGTGGCCCAACACGACGCCCACGATGGCCGCCGCCCGCAGGGCGTCGACGCCCCTGTCGCGGCCGACCGGCGTGGCGGCCTCGATCCCGCGGACGTCAAGCACCGCCGACCTCCGCGCCGCGGCCGAGCGCGATGAGGGCGAGGTTGCGCAGGGAGGCGGTGCCGGGGTCGAAGTAGTCGCTGTGCCCGCCGGGGCCCGTGGCGAAGATCCGGGCGCCGAACGCCGGGCCCATCGGGTCGGCGCCGAACCCGAACGGGCCCACCGTGAGATGGGGCACGTCGGCCACCCAGTCGCGGGCGCCCCGCCCGGCCCAGACGCGCGGCCCGACGGCGGCCGCCGTACGCGCGCCACCCATGCCGGGGCTGCCCACGACGACGAGGTCAGCGAGGTCGGCGGCCTGTGGTCGGGCCGCGGCGCGCGCGCAGACGACCGAGCCGTAGCTGTGGCACAGCAGCGATACCGGCACCTTCGGCAGGCCGCGCATCCACGCGCGCAGCTCCTCCGCGCCGCTCTCGGCCGCCCCGCGCGTGATCGCGCCCAGGCTCCACAGGCGCGGGCTGTCGTAGCCGAGCCACGCGACGACCGCCAGCCTCGTGCCGGGGTCGATCGCGCGCGCCTCGGCCAGCAGCGCCCTGGCCGCTCCTCCCGGGCGGTGGGTGCCGTTCTCGAAGGTGGCGGCGGTCGTGTCGGTGCCCGGCACGATGACCGCGACGCGGTCGGCGGTGGCGAGATCGCCGTAGACCCTGACCAGCCGTTCGCCGGGCGAGGATGGGACGGCGAACGCGGCGGCGCCGAGCAGCAGCGCACCGGCTGCGAGGGATTTCCTGACCATGCGGCGAACGCTAGGAATCGCGGCCGTCGCCGGGCGTCGCCCCTCGGCGTGATCTTCGCGGGTCCCTCTCAGGCGCTACCCGGCCGACCCGCGCACCCCCGCCTCCCCGACCCCAGGCCCCCGAACCCCGGGCCCCCGAACCCTTGCCCCCCGAGCCCCGCGCCGCCGAGCCCTTGCCCCCCCGACCCCCTCGCCGCCGAACCCCGCGGACCCGCACGACTCGACGATCCACGGACCCGCGGAACCCCCGAGCCCCGCGCGGGCCGGCGCCGCGACCCGCGCGAACCGGTGCCGCGGCGCTACGCGGGTGGTCTGCGGCGGAAGATGAGGATGAGCACGCGCAGCACGAGCACCGAGCTGACCACCAGCAGGTTGTAGCCGATCAGCTGGAACAGCGACATCTGCCCGGCGATCACCACCGGCCCGCCCTCGGTGCCGAGAAGCAGCACCGCCATCAGCCCGGCCGTCGCCCCGAGCACCGTCAGCAGCGTCTGGTGCAGCAGGTGCGTGACGAACGCGCGGTCGCGCTCGTCGCCCAGCGGCCGCACGTTCATCGTGAACCTGCCGTGCTCGGCCGCGCTGGCGATCCGCTCGATCCGCCGGGGCAGCCGCCGCAGCATCGGCAGCAGCGCGGTGACCTCCTGCGTCACCGCCTCCTTCACGGTGGCGGGGTTGATCTGCTCGGCCAGGTAGCGCCCGGCGAACGCCCTGGCCTCGCCGATGAGGTTGAAGCCCGGCGAGAGCCGGACGAGGGTGCCCTCCAGCGTGGCCAGCGCGCGGAAGACGGCCGCGACCTCCGGCGGGATCGACAGGCCGTACGCGGAGACGATCTTGAACAGGTCGGTGAACATGGCGACGCTGTCCATGCCGGGGCCCAGGTGCCGGGCCATGAACTGGCCGAGGGCGCGCTCGAGCGCCGCCTCGTCGATGTCCTCCGGCCTGGGCACGACCTCGAGGAGCGCGTCGGTGACCCCGAGGGGGTCCTGCCGGTCCATCGCCAGCAGGAAGCGCTGCAGCGAGGCGCGCAGCGAGGCGTCCAGGCGCCCGACCGAGCCGAAGTCGAGCAGGCCGACCTCGCCGTCGGACAGCAGCATGATGTTGCCGGGGTGCGGGTCGGCGTGGAAGACACCGTCGAGCAGGATCTGGCGCAGCAGGCACTCGAGCAGCGTGCGGGCCAGCGCCGGGCCTTCGGCCGGGGAGGCGGTCGCCAGCGGCTTGCCCGACAGGCGCTGCATCACCAGCACCCGGTCGGTGCACAGCGGCTCGTAGGGGGTCGGATAGGTGACCGCACCGGTGGCCGTGGCCGCGACGGCGGCCATGTTGCCCGCCTCGATGCGGAAGTCGAGCTCCTCGCGCAGCGCCACGGCGAAGCCCGCGGCCAGCTCCTTGAGGCCGAGCGAGCGGCCCCACCTCGTCCTGGCCTCGAGCGTGGCGGCCAGCCGCGCGACGATGTCGAGGTCCCGGGCGACGAGCGGCGCGATGCCGGGCCGCTGGACCTTGACGACGACCTCCTCGCCGCTGTGCAGCCGGGCCGCGTGGACCTGGGCGATCGAGGCGGCGGCCAGCGGCGTGCGGTCGAAGGAGGCGAAGGCGGCGAGGTCGACGACCTGGGCGATCTCCTCCCACGAGGCTGGTTTGACGTGGTCCTGCAGCTTGCCGAGCTCGTCGACGAACTCGGGCGGCAGCAGGTCGCGCCGGGTGGACAGCACCTGCCCGAGCTTGACGAACGTCACGCCGCCCTCGTCGAGGGCCTCGCGCAGCGAGGCGGCCAGCCGTACCCTGCCGCTCCGGTCGCCGGGGTCGTCGCCCCTCCCTCTCAGGTAGGGGCCCAGGCCGTGACGGAAGGCGATCCTGGTGATCTGAGAGTAGCGGCGGGCGCGGGCCAGTCGCCCGCGCAGCGACCTGATCAGCTCGATCGGCCCCGGTATGGAGCCTGGCGGCACGAGCGCCTCGCCGAGCACCAGGATGACCATGGGGATGAGCACGACGCACATCGACACCAGGATCACGATCCACAGCGGACCGAGGCTGGGGTCGCGGCTGGGGTCGAACTTCTCGAACGACTGGAAGACCGGCGCCAGGAACACCGGGGCGAGCGTCATCCCCAGCAGGACGGCCAGCGCCATGCGGACCGGGCCGAACCTGACGTCGAGCAGGCGCTGCGTAGCCGTCGCCAGCAGCAGGACGACGACGGCTAGCGAGGGGGTGATGAGCAGGTACACCCGCAGATCATCGCATGGCCGCGGCGCGTGCCCTGCGCTCCTCCCTGCGCTCGACGAACCTGGTGGCCGTCGTCTCGGTCCTGGCCAGGAAGGCGGCCAGCTCGTCGCGAGCCTTGGCGCCGTCGCCGTCCAGGTCGGTCTTCTCGAAGACGCCCCACTGGCGCAGCACGGGCATGAGCACGTCGTCGAGGTGGAGGCGCAGGTCGTAGATCCCCTCGTTGGCGATGATCATCGCCTTGCGGGTGAAGCCCTCGATGGTGGTGCCCGGCATCTGGAAGGTCGTCACGACGTCGGTGATGGCGCGCATCGTCTGGTTGGGGTCGAGCTCGAAGGCCGCCTTGAGCAGGTTGCGGTAGAAGAGCATGTGGAGGTTCTCGTCAGCGGCGATCTTGGCGAGCAGGCGGTCGCAGTCGGGGTCGCCCGCGGCCTTGCCGGTGTTGCGGTGCGAGATGCGGGTGGCCAGTTCCTGGAAGGAGACGTAGGCCAGCTGCTCCAGCATGCTGGTGTACTCGGTCTGGAACCCGCCCTCCATGTGGACCATGCGGGCGCGCTCGAGGGCGACGGGGTCGACGGCACGCGTGACGGTCAGGTAGTCGCGGATGGCGACGGCGTGCCTGCCCTCCTCGGCGGTCCACCGGCCCACCCAGGTGCCCCACGCGCCGTCGCGGCCGAAGGTGGTGGCGATCTCGTGGTGGTAGCTGGGGAGGTTGTCCTCGGTGAGGAGGTTGACGATCAGCGAGATGCGGGCCGCCTCCGGGATGGTCGAGTCGCTGGGCTGCCAGGCCTCGCCGCCGAGGACGCCGTCGAAGTCGCGGCCCTGGCTCCACGGCACGTACTCGTGCGGGAACCACTCCTTGGCCACCTTGAGATGGCGGTCCAGCTCGTTCGCCACCACCGGCTCGAGCTCGTGCAGCAGCTCCGTCTGACTCATCACCATAAAGTTCATCTCCTTCAAGCTACGCAACCGTAAGTTAGGCTACCCCAAGAAATTGGAGGGTCTTTATGCGACCTAGTGTCCGAGGTGTCCTGCTCGATGATGACGAACGGCTGATCGTCTTCCGGCGCACGGTCCCCGGAAAGGCGTTGTACTGGTCGGTCCCCGGCGGCCATGTCGAGCCGGAGGACCAGACCCTGGAGCACACGCTCCGCAGGGAGCTGCTGGAGGAGCTGGGCGCGGTCGTCTCCGCGGTCACCCCGCTGACCACGCTCACCTACCCCCACCAGGGCGGGGTCAAGACCCAGCACGTGTACGGCTGCCGCCTGGTCAGCATGGATCCCGCCCTGCGGCACGGCCCCGAGTGCGAGGACCCCTCGAGCGGCGCCTACGACGTCGAGCGGCTGCCCCTCGACCCGGCCGAGATCACCTCGCGGCACCTGGTTCCCGAGGCCCTGGGCGACTACCTGGCCGCGCACATCACCTCGCTGCCCCGCCTCATACATCGATCGAAGTAGCCGGGTGACTCACGACGGAGGACGACCGCCGGACGCCGCCCTCGCTACCGTTCGGGGCATGTCCCGTTCCTTCCTGCGGCTCGACGCCGCGCTCGCCGTCCTGACGACGGTCTGCGCCCTCACCTCGCTGGCCTCCGTGGGCGCCCCGCTGACCTGGAACGGCACCGTCCCCGTCTCCATCTCGCTCGGGCTGCTGCTGCTGGGCAGGCGGTACGCGCCGGTCACCGTGCTGGCGCTGTCGGCCGCGGTGCTGGTCGGCGCCCAGTACGGCGGGCTGTTCGAGGGCGGCGTCATCTGGCCGATGTCGGTCGCGGTCTTCTCCGCGGGGCTGGCGAACCTGCCGTGGGCGGGCGTGATCTGCACGCTCACCCTGGCGGCGGGCGTCGCCCCCACGTTGGACCTGGCCAGGGGCGGGGCTGAGCTGCTGTGGCTCGCTCTCGTGCTGGCCCTGGCCCACGGCTACCGCCAGCACCTGCGCTGGCGCGCCGAGCACGAGGCCAGGCTACGCGAGGCCGCCACGACCAGGCTGGCCGAGCAGCGGCTGCAGATCGCCCGCGAGCTGCACGACGTCGTCGCGCACACCCTCACGGTCGTCGGCCTCCACCTGAACGTCGCCGCCGAGGCCGACACGCTGCCGGAGGCGCGGGCGGCCATCGGGGTCGCCGCCGATGTCCGCAAGAAGGCGATGGCCGACCTCAGGTCGCTGATCGGCGTGCTGCGCGACGTGTCGGGCGAGCCGCAGCCCGAGCTCTCCTCGATCGCCGACCTGGTCGCCAGGGCCAGGGAGGCGGGGCTCGACGTCACCCTCGACGAGCGCGGCGACCCCACCGAGGTGCCCGCCGCGCAGGCCATGGCCGCCTTCCGCATCGTGCAGGAGGCGATGACCAACGCGCTGAAGCACTCCGACGCCCGCCGTCTGCTCGTCCACCTGGACTACTCCTCCCGCCAGGTGCGGCTCGAGGTGGTCGACGACGGCACGGGCCCCGTCCCCTACACCGAGGGCCACGGCCTGACCGGCATGCGCGAGCGGGTCGGCGCCCTCGGCGGCTGGCTGGAGATCGAGGCCGACGACGGCTTCGCGGTCAGGGCAGGATTGCCGGTATGACGATCAACGTGCTGCTCGCCGACGACCAGGCGCTGGTGCGCGCCGGCTTCCGCGCCCTGCTGGCCAAGGACGAGGAGATCGCCGTGGTCGGCGAGGCCGCCACCGGCGAGGAGGCGGTACGGCAGGCGCGCCACCTCAGGCCCGACGTGGTGCTGATGGACATCCGCATGCCCGGCTCGGACGGCATCGCCGCCACCAGGCGCATCCTCGCCGAGCTGCCCGAGTGCCGGATCATCATCCTGACCACCTTCGACACCGACGAGAACGTCTTCGCCGCGCTGCGCGCGGGCGCCAGCGGCTTCCTGACCAAGGAGGTGGAGCCCGCCGAGCTGCGCCGGGCGGTCGCGGTGGTCCACGCGGGCGACTCGCTGCTGTCGCCCGGCGTCACCCGCAAGGTCGTCGAGCGCTTCGCCGGCCGTCCGGGGCCCTCCGGCACGCTGGAGGCGCTGACGGCGCGCGAGCTGGAGGTCGTGGGCCTGATCGCCGCCGGGCTGTCGAACGAGGAGATCGCCCACCACCTGGTGATCAGCCCGCTCACCGTCAAGACGCACATCTCGCGCGCGATCACCAAGCTGGGCGTCAGGGACAGGGTCCAGCTGGTCATCCTCGCCTACGAGAACGACCTGCGGTCCTCCATCTCCCACAGGTGATCGATGACGTGCCAGGCGACGCGGCGGCAGGCGTAGCGGGTGGACCAGGCGCCCGAACGGCCCTCCAGCAGGAGCGCCGCCAGCTCCTCCCGCATGGCGTCGCGGTCGGCGACCGACCTGTACGGCGGGTACCTGACGCCGAGCCGGCGGGCGTAGGCGCGTTCGGCCTCGGTGACGTGCTCGACCATCCTGGTGCGGTCGCGCCCGCCGCCGCGCGGCCCCTTGCGCAGTTCCTCGGGCGTGGCGGCGGCGGTCTCGTCGAACAGCGCCCAGGCCGCGCGCAGCAGCGCGACGTCACGGGCGAGCGTCGCCGGGCCGGCGGGCTCGGCGTCGGCGGACGGCTCGGCGTCGGGCGCGCCGAAGTCGGTGGTGCTGGAGCCCTTGACCCGCTCGACCACGACGGGCTCGCCGGGCGCGAAGTCGAGGCCCGCCCGCTCGGCGATCACGCGGTAGCGCGGGGCGTAGTCGGTCAGCCGGTCGATGGCCGGCTCCTCGCTTCTGTCGACGCGGCACCAGCCGGGCCAGTCGAGCGAGCAGGCGAACACCTTCTTGGGGCCGAGCTCCAGGTAGATGCGGTGCATGAGAGCCAGCCTGCCAGCCGTACCTGACAGGGTGCGTCAGGAATCAGATCCGGTCGACGAGATCGGCCACCGAGTCCACGATCAGCGACGGCCGGAAGGGGAAGCGGTCGACCTGCTCGCGCTGCGTCACGCCGCTCAGCACCAGGATCGTGTAGAGGCCCGCCTCCATGCCGCAGACGATGTCGGTGTCCATCCGGTCGCCGATCATCGCGGTGGTCTCGCTGTGGCCGTCGATGGCGTTCAGCGCGTGGCGCATCATCATGGGGTTGGGCTTGCCGACGAAGTAGGGCTCGACCCCCGTGGCCTTGGTGATCATCGCCGCCACGGCGCCGCAGGCCGGGAGCGAGCCCTCGTTCGACGGACCCACCGGATCCGGGTTCGTCGCGATGAACCTGGCGCCGGCCTCGACCAGCCTGATGGCCTTGGTGATCTGGGTGAAGCTGTAGGTGCGCGTCTCGCCCAGCACCACGTAGTCCGGGTCGATGTCGGTCAGCACGTAGCCGATCTCGTGCAGCTCCGTCGTCAGCCCCGCCTCGCCAATCACGTAGGCGGAGCCGCCGGGACGCTGGTCGTCCAGGAAGCGCGCGGTCGCCATCGCCGAGGTGAAGATGGCCTCCTCCGGCACGTCCAGGCCGCCCGCGCGCAGCCGTACGGCGAGGTCGCGCGGGGTGTAGATGGAGTTGTTCGTGAGCAGCTTGAAGCTCTTGCCCGACTCGCGCAAGCGCTTGACGAACACCTCGGCGCCGGGCACGGGATGCCCCTCGTGCACCAGGACGCCGTCCATGTCGGACAACCAGGTCTGGATGGGCTTACGCTCAGTCACGCGGCCATCCTACAAATGACCACTTGTCCAGCCAGTGGCGGGCGTGTGAAGAATGTGCTCCATGTCGCTTCTTGAATCAGCACAGGACATGCGGGACGAGCTCGTCCGGCTCCGCCACTCGCTGCACACCACGCCCGAGGTCGGGCTCCACCTGCCCGTCACGCAGGAGAAGGTGCTGGCCGCGCTCGACGGCCTGCCGCTGGAGATCAGCACGGGCGAGTCGCTCAGCTCGGTCACCGCGGTGCTGCGCGGCGGCAGGCCGGGCCCCGCCGTCCTGCTCAGAGGCGACATGGACGCGCTGCCCGTCGCCGAGCGCAACGACCTGCCGTACATCTCCACCCACGAGGGCAGGATGCACGCCTGCGGCCACGACCTGCACACCACCATGCTCGCCGGGGCCGCCCACCTGCTGGCCGCCCGGCGGGAGCAGCTCGCCGGCGACGTGGTGTTCATGTTCCAGCCGGGCGAGGAAGGCTACGAGGGCGCCAAAGTCATGATCGACGAGGGCGTGCTCGACGCGGCCGGCTCGCGGGCCGTGGCCGCCTACGGCATGCACGTGGTCTCGGCGATGCTGCCGCCCGCGACGTTCTCCTCGCGCGGCGGGCCCATCATGGCCGCGGCCGACACCTTCGACGTGCACGTGATCGGCAGGGGCGGCCACGGGTCCACCCCGCAGCGGGCGCTGGACCCCATCCCGGCCGCCTGCGAGATGGTCACCGCCCTGCAGACTCTGGTGACCAGGGCCTTCGACGTGTTCGACCCGGTCGTGGTGACCGTCGGCAGCTTCCACGCGGGCACCGTCGACAACGTCATCCCCGACGACGCCCGTTTCTCGGCCACGATCAGGACCTTCAACAAGGACACCAGGGCCCGCGTCAAGCAGCGCGCCGTGCAGCTGGTCGAGGGCATCGGCGCGGCGCACGGCCTGCGGGTCGAGGCGTCCTTCGGCATGGGCTATCCGGTCACGGTCAACACCCCGGACGAGGCGTCACTCGCGGGCGAGACCATCGACGGGCTCTTCGGTCCCGGCCGCTTCTTCGTGGCCCCGCAGCCGGTCATGGGCTCGGAGGACTTCTCCTACGTGCTCGAGGACGTGCCCGGAGCCTTCGTCTTCCTCGGCGCGTGCCCGCCCGACCGGGACCCGGCGAGCGCGCCGTACAACCACTCCCCCGAGGCGCGGTTCGACGACGCCGTCCTGCCGGACGGCGCGGCGCTCTACGCCTCGCTCGCGCTGTCGCGCCTGTCGCCCGCGACGTCCTGACCCGTCGGCTCGCTCCCCTGCCCGTCCGGCGAGGAGTGCGGCGTCGGCGAGGAGCCCGGCGTCGGTGAGAAGTCCCGCGTCCGGCAGCCCCTCTCGTACGGCAAGCCCCCGAGAGGCCACCGCGGTCACGGGGCGGGGCCCGTCCATCACGCCGCTCCGGCGTGCGGGGCGGGCCGCCGCGACGTGGTCAGCTGATCGTGCGCCAGGTCTGTTCCTCCACCAGTTCCCTGCTGCGCCATCCCGCGGCGGTGCGGACCATGCGGTGGTGATACCAGCCGCCGCCCTGGCACACCCCCTTGGCCCCGGCGGCCAGCATCGTCCTCGAGGGCGCCAGCGTGTCGGTGAACGGCGCCAGCACCACGGCCTCGGTGCCCGCCGCCGTACCAGCCGCGGCATCGGCGTCGCCGTCCGCGGCGGTGAAGTCGATGACCGGCGCCCCGACCAGGTGCAGCCGTCCGGGCCACGGCGCCAGCGCCGCGGCCAGCCAGGCGCTGACCTCCTCCAGCCCGCCCGCGATCCCGCCCGCCGACCGGTAGTCGATCACGGCGTCGGCGGTGAACACCTCCGCGAGCCGGTCCCACTCCCCGGCGTCGACGGCCCTGGCGTAGCGGGCGAGCAGCCCGGCGATCTCCAGCCGGTCGGCGACCTCACGTTCGTCCATGCCCGGATCTAACCAAACGCTTGCTACACACGACAGTCCCGGCCGCCCGTAAGCTGGTCGGGTGATCACCGTCATCGACGGCCGGGTCGCCGGGCCCGAGGCCGGCCTGCCGCTCCTGGCCCGCTACGGCCACTTCACCGCCATGCAGGTGCGCGACCGGCGCACCCGCGGCCTCGACCTGCACCTGGCCCGCCTGAGGGCGGCCAACCGCGAGCTGTTCGGCCTCGACCTCGACACCGCGCTCGTCATCGACTCGATCAGGACCGCGCTCGGCGACGACCTCACCGACGCCAGCGTCCGCGTCTACGTCCAGGCGGCCGACGCCGACGAACGCCCGCACGTGTTCGTCACCGCCCGCCCGCCCATCGCGGTCGCCACCACGCCGCGCAGCGTCAGACCCGTCGGCTACCAGCGCTTCCTTCCGCACATCAAGCACCTGGGCGGCCTCCCCCAGGCGTACTACGGAAGCCTGCTCCACGCCGAGGGCTACGACGAGGGCCTGCTCACCGGTCCCGACGGCCTGATCTCCGAAGGCCTGATCACCAACCTCGGCTGCTTCGACGGGACCGCGGTCATCTGGCCCGACGCGCCGATGCTGCACGGCATCACCATGCAGCTGATGGAGCGCGCGCTGGAGCCGGCCGGCATCCCGCAGGAGCGCCGCCCCGTCAGGGTCGCCGACCTGCCCGCCTACGAGGCGGTCTTCCTCACCAACTCCCACGGCGTGGTCATGGTCGGCCGGCTCGAGGAGGCCGCCCTCAAGCTCGACGAGGCGTTCGCCGCCCGGCTGCTCGCCCTGTACGAGGACGTCGCCTGGGACGCGATCTGACCATGACCCGCCGGGGCAGGGCTCAGTAGGAGCGGCCGAAGACGACCCGCTTGCCGTAGGCGGAGGGTTCCCCGCAGCGCACGCAGGTCCCGGTCTCGGCCGCGCCGTCGAGCGGAACGCAGCGCGGGGTGGCGGCGGTGCGCGCCTTGATGTCGTCCTCGCACGAGGGTTTGCCACAGTGCAGCGCCAGCGCCCACCCCGAGCCGACCGCGGCGGCGAAGGACTCCCACGTGCCGACCGGCGTGGTGCGCTCGTCGCGGAACGCGGTGGCCCGGCGCAGCAGGAACTCCTGGAACTCCGCGAGGATCCCCGGCATGCTCGCGGGCACGGCGGCCAGCGGGAGCGACTGCTTGCCCTCCTCGCCCAGCCTCCTGGCCATGACCACGGTGTCCGACTCCAGGTCGCGGGGGCCCAGTTCGAGGCGGATCGGCACCCCGCGCAGCTCCCAGTCGTTGAACCGGAAGCCCGGCGAGAGCTGGGCGCGGTCGTCGACGTGGGCGCGCACACCGGCCGCCGTCAGCCGCGCCGCGAGGTCACGGGCGGCCGCCAGCGTCCGCTCCCCCTGCTCCCCGCGGCCGATCGGGACGATGACGACCTGGTACGGCGCGAGCCTGGGCGGCAGCACCAGCCCCTTGTCGTCGCCGTGCGTCATGATGACGCCGCCGATCATCCGGGTGGACATGCCCCACGACGTCGTGTGGCACAGCTCGAGGCGGCCGGCCGCGGAGGTGTAGTGGATGTCGAAGGCCGCGGCGAAGTTGGTGCCCATGTAGTGGGAGGTGCCGGCCTGCAGCGCCTTGCCGTCGCGCATCATGCCCTCGATGGTGAAGGTGCGCACCGCTCCGGCGAACCGTTCGCCTGCGGTCTTCTCGCCCGCCACCACGGGAATGGCGGCGATGTCCCGCGCCACCTCGGTGTAGAGGTCGAGGGCGAGCATCGTCTCCCGCATCGCGTCGGCCGCGTCGGCGTGCGCGGTGTGGCCCTCCTGCCACAGGAACTCGGTGGTGCGCAGGAACATGCGGGGCCGCAGCTCCCAGCGCACGACGTTCGCCCACTGGTTCAGCAGCAGCGGAAGGTCACGGTGCGAGGAGATCCACCTGGCCATCATCTCGCCGATGACGGTCTCCGAGGTGGGGCGCACGACCAGCGGCTCCTCGAGCTCCTTGCCACCGGCGTGGGTGACGACGGCGAGTTCCGGCGAGAAGCCCTCGACGTGCTGGGCCTCGCGCCGCAGGTAGCTCTCGGGGATCAGCAGCGGGAAGTAGGCGTTCTCGTGGCCGGTGTCCTTGATCCGCCGGTCGAGCAAGCCCTGGAGCAGCTCCCACAGGCGGTAGCCGTACGGTCGGATGACCATGGTGCCCTTCGCCGGGCCCCGGTCGACGAGCTGTGCCTTGGCGACCAGCTCGTTGTACCAGGCCGAGAAGTCCTCACTCTGCGGGGTCACCCCAAGGTCGTCTGCCATGCCGGAAGGATAGCGACGCGTGTCGGTCCGCTCACCCGGTTTATCGGCCGAGGGGCGGCCCTCGACCGCCCCTCGGCCAGTGCGTGCCTCAGCGGCAGGCCACCCGGTACGCGTCCAGCTCGTACTTCTTGCGCAGGGAGTTGAAGTTCTGCGCGTTCGACCTGGCGCAGAAGGCCTTGGCGGCCAGCTCGTACTCCACGGTGAACACCGCCTTGCCCGCCCGGACGAACTGGTCGTAGCCGTAGCCGCCGTTCTGCGCGGTGGTGCACTCGTCGTACTGCCAGCACTGCTCGTTCAGCGCCCAGTCGAAGTACGGCAGCAGCCGCGGGATCTGCGCGATGTCGTTCTTCAGGCCCGCCGACAGCCCGCGCGCGTGGGCCTCGTTGGCCAGCCAGGCGTTGTACTCGATCTGGTGGGCGGCCGTCAGCGGGAAGCCGCTGTCGTTGGTGTAGGCGTCGAGGTTGTCGAACTCGACCGCGTCGAAGCCCTTCGCCTTGCACATGTCCAGGCGCGACCGCATGATCGTGCCGAGCTCGCCCGCGTACTGCCTGATGTCCAGCCAGCGTTCACCGGGCCACTCGTCGAGGTTGGCGCCGAGGATCGCGGCGGGGAAGCGGCCGGCGTCGGGCCGCCAGTCCTCGTAGGTGCCGGCGCTGATGTAGCAGACGACCTTGCGGCCGGCCCTGGTCTCGTGCAGCCGCCGGACGGTCGCCGCGGTGGCGTTGAACCCGTCGATGTCGTACATCGTGACGTTCAGGAACGGCTCCTTCGGCACCGACGACAGCTGCCACTGCCAGCTGGTGTCGAGCGCCGGCTTCCAGCAGCCCGGGCAGGGGGTCGGGGTCGGCGCGGTGGTGCCCGCCTCGGCGGAGGCGGGGACGACGAGGCAGGCCGCCCAGGTGAGCAGGACGGCGATCAGGGTTTTCCACGCTCTCATGCTTGTCCTCGCAGATGATCGGCAAGGGCGCACGGGATGCTGTTCCTCACTCCGCTCATGCGGCCAGGCCCACGGCACGCAGGCGGTGGCGCGGCCCGGGGGAAGGGCGGGGTGCCCACGCCAGCACATGCCTAGAGTTGCCCATGTCGGCCGGAATTTCAACAACTTCGCGCACAAGAGCGTCGTGGAATACTGGTCGCCCAGGTAGGAGGTGCGGATGTCGCGGATCGTCTTCGTCGGGGCGGGCAGCGTCGAGCTGACCCGCAAGATCCTGTCCGACCTCTTCCTGTCCGAGCCGCTGCGCGGCGAGCTCGACATCGTCCTGCACGACGAGGACCCCGCCCGGCTGGCCACCGCCGAGGCCCTCACCAGGGCGCTGGACGCGGAGGCGGGCGCGGGGGCGCGCGTCAGCGCCCACGCCGACCGGCGCCGGGCGCTCGACGGCGCCGACCACGTGGTCGCCACCATCGAGGTGGGCGGCTTCGAGGCCACGCTGCGCGACTTCCAGATCCCCCACCGCTACGGCCTGCGCCAGACCATCGGCGACACCATCGGCATCGGCGGCATCTTCCGCGGCCTGCGCACCATTCCGGCCGCCGTCGAGCTGGGCCGTGAGATGGCCGCGCTGTGCCCCGACGCCTGGCTGCTCAGCCACACCGACCCGATGGCGATGACCGGGTGGGCGATGCACGAGGCGACGGGCTTCACCAGGTTCGCCGGGGTCTGCCACGCGGTCTGCGATACCCACGCCTACCTGGCCGACCTCGTGGGCCGCGACCTCGACGAGCTGACCCTGCGCAGCGCCGGCGTCAACCACCAGTCGTTCGTGCTCGTCTTCGCCGACGACGCCGGCCGGTGCCTCTACTCCGACCTGGACGCCGCGCTGGCCGCCGACCCCGAGCTGAAGAGCCACGTGCGGGTGGAGATGTACCGCCGTTTCGGTTTCTTCCCCACCGAGTCCAGCGAGCACGCCGCCGAGTACGTGCCGTGGATCATGCGCCACGCGGAGGAGACCTCGAGACTCGGCGTGCCGGTCGAGGAGTACCTGCGCAGGGCCGGCATGAGCTTGCACGTCTACGAGGAGACCAGGCGGGCGCTGGCGGCGGGCCGGCCGCTGCTCATCAGATGGCAGCACCAGGAGCCGGCGGCGGCGGCGCTGCTGGCCATGCTGACCGGGCGGGAGAAGCTCGTCCACGTCAACGTCCGCAACGGCGGGCTGATCGGCAACCTGCCGGAGGAGGCGTGCGTGGAGGTGCCGGCGGTGGTCGACGCGACGGGGATCCGTCCGCAACCGGTCGGCGAGCTGCCGATCCAGCTCGCCGCGCTCAACCGCACCTTCCTCAACGTGGTGGAGCTGACCGTGCGGGCGGTGCTCGACGGCGACCGGCGCCACGTCCTGCACGCGGCGATGCTCGACCCGAACACCGCGGCGACGCTCCCGCTGCCGGCCATCGAGGCGCTGTGCGAGGAACTGCTGGCCGCTCACGGCGAGCTGCTGCCCGAGGCGGTGCGCGGATGAGCCGGCCGGTCCGGCGGGGCCGGCCTGGGCGGGCGGCCGCCAGGCCGTGGGAGGTGCGCCGGTGAAGGAGCCGATGCCGACGGAGGTGCGCCGCGAGCGCATGCTCGGCCTGCTGCGCGAGCAGGACTTCGCCAGGGTCAACGAGCTGGCCGAGGCGTTCGGCGTCTCCGGCGTGACCGTCCGCGCCGACCTCGACGCGCTGGAGGAGCAGGGCAAGGTGCGCAGGGTCCGCGGCGGCGCGGTCGCCGCGGGGCCCACGCTCACCGAGCCGTCGTTCGAGATGTCGCTCGGCGCCGCCGCCGTGGAGAAGGGCCTGATCGCCAAGGCCGCCGCCCGCCTGATCAGCTCGGGCGAGAGCGTGCTGATGGGCGCGGGCACCACGACCGCCTACGTGGCCAGGGAGCTGGTGGCCCGCGCCGACCTGACCGAGGTGACGGTCTTCACCAACGGCCTGCGCACGGCGCTGGAGCTGGAGCCCGCCATCCCCCGCTTCTCCGTGGTGGTCACCGGCGGCAGCCTGCGCCGCCAGCAGCACTCCCTCGTCGACCCGATGGCGGGCAGGCTCCTCGAGGGCATCAGAGCCGGCACGGTGTTCCTCGGCTGCGGCGGCGTCCACGCCGACAGCGGCTTCACCAACGTCAACCTGCCGGACGCCGAGATGAAGCAGCGCATGCTGCGGTCGGCCACCAGGCGCGTCATGGTGGCCGACTCCACCAAGCTCGGCAGGATCGAGCTGGCCCCCATCTGCCTGCTGCCGGAGGTCGACCTGCTCATCACCGGCGAGTCGGCCGACCCCGCCGAGGTGGCGCGGCTGCGCGAGCGGGGGCTGGAGGTCCAGCTCGCCGGTTAGGCCGCCGACGTGGCCCGCAGCGGGGGCTGGAGGTCCGGCTCGCCGGTCAGATCGCCGGCCTGACCCTCAGCGGCTCGGGCAGCAGGTCGCCGTGGGCCGCGGTCAGCTCGTCGCACATGCGCCAGATGTCGTCCAGCGACAGGGTGGCCGAGGCGTTCGGATCGACCATGACGGCGTGCCGTACGTGCTCGGGCCTGCCCTCCTCGGCCGCGCGGACGGTCAGCTCGTTGACGCTGACGTAGGCGCGGTTGAGCGCCGCGCACTGCGGCGGCAGCGCGCCCACGCGGGTGGGTCGCACGCCGGTGCCGTCGACCGCGCACGGCACCTCGACCACGCAGCCGCCGGGCAGGTTGGAGATCAGCCCGTCGTTGACCACGTTGCCGTAGATGACGCGCGGCGTGCCGGTGACCATGCTGTGGACGATCTGCGGCGCGTACTCGTCGGTGCCGGCGATCTCCAGCTCCACCCCGTGCCGGACGGCGTCGCGGGTGCGCCTGTACTCGCGCACGTTCTCCTCGCTGACCCTCAGGTACTCGCCGACGGGGATGCGCAGCCGCTCGATCTCGCCGCCGTGGCGCAGCAGCCACGGCACGTACTCGGCCGAGTGCTCGCTGGTCTCGGTCGGGTAGTGGCCCAGGCGCCGGTACATCTCCACCCGGACCCTGCGCCGCAGCTCGGCGTCGGCGTCGATGCGGGCGTCGAGCCTGCCGTACAGGTCCTCGCCGTCGCGTTCGAAGCCGAGCACCCAGGCCTGGTGGTTGACGCCCGCCGCCCGGTAGGAGACCTCCTCGTACGGCACGCCGACCAGCTCGGCCAGCCCGCGCATCGTCCAGTAGACCGAGTGGCACAGCCCGACGACGTTGCGCACCCGGCTGGACAGGTACCACACGTTCATGGCCATCGGGTTGGTGTAGTTCATCAGCAGCGCGTCGGGGCAGACGGCGGCCATGTCGGCGGCCAGCGCGTCGAGAACGGGGAAGGTGCGCAGCGCGCGGAAGACGCCGCCGACGCCGATGGTGTCGGCGATGGTCTGGCGCAGGCCGTAGCGGGCGGGGATCTCGAAGTCGGTGACGGTGGCGTCGTGCCCGCCGACCTGGATCATGTTGATGACGAAGTCGGCGCCGTCGAGGGCGGCCCTGCGGTCGAGGGTCGCGGTGATGCGCGGCCTGGCGCCCCTCGCGGCCGCGATGCGGTGGGCGACGGCCTCGGCGACCTCGAGCCGCTCGGGGTCGATGTCGTGCAGCGCCAGGTGGAGCGACGACAGTTCGGGGTGGCGCAGGAGGTCGGCCAGCAGTCCCTGGGTGAAGACGACGCTTCCCGCGCCCACGAACACGATCTTGGGGTTTCTCATGAGGTGGCTTCCTCCCAGGTCGGTTGCGCCGCGGTGCCCCCCGCGGCTCGGGTGGACAGGGTGCCCGCCCTGACTGCCAGGCGCAGACAGTCCTCCAGCGGCAGCCCGTTGAGCCTGGCGGCCAGGAATCCGGCGTTGAAGCTGTCGCCCGCGCCCACCGCGTCGGCGAAGGTGGGAGCGGGCGCGGCGGCGACCCGCAGGGCGCCGTCGGGCGTCCAGGCCAGCGCGCCGTCGGCACCGCACTTCACGACCGGGAGCGTCCCCGTCGCGGCCAGGACGCGCGCTGCGGCCGGCACGTCGTGGCCGGCGGGACCGGCGCTATCGGCATGACCGGCGGGACCGGCGCTGCCGGCGATCGCGACAGCCTCGGCGTCGTTGGGGAGCAGCACGTCGGTGAGGGGGATGACCCGCTCCAGCCCCTCCCACCGGCCGGCCGGGTCGTCGTTGGTGTCGAGGGAGGTGCCGAGGCCGAGCTCGCGTGCCGTCGCGAACAGCGCGGCGACGTCCAGCCCGGGTTGCAGGAAGAAGGAGGAGACGTGCGCGTGGGCGGCCCTGGCGAGCACCGATGGCGGGACCTGCCACGGGTCGGACAGGCAGCCGGGCGCGGTCAGGATCGCCCGGTCGGCGCCGCGCACGAGCACCACGGTGAGCGCGGTGGGCCTGGCGGGGTCGACGACGCAGGCGGAGACGTCCACCCCGTGCCTGGCGAGGGTGTCGAGCACGAAGTCGCCGGCGGCGTCGGCGCCGACCCGGCCGGCGAAGGCGGTGCGCAGGCCGAGCCTGGCCGCCCCGCAGGCGGTGATCGCGCCCGATCCGCCGAGGACCAGCTCCCCCGTGTCGACCAGCTGCTCGCGCTGCCCGAAGGCGAGCGTGGACGGTGTTCCCGCCACGATCACGTCGGGGTTGGCGTCTCCCACGACGAGCAGGTCGAAATCTGTTGTGGCCATGGGCAGGAACGGTCCCAGCGCCTTCGATGACTTGTCAAGTCTTTCAAAATAGGAATCGAAGCGAAGGTATTGACAAGTTTTCGCAAGTTCCCAAGAGTTGGCCCCGTGTCCACACTCTCGCTGCCGAACCGAGGGCGCGACGACAGACGGGTGGCTCTGCTCTTCCTCGCCCCCGCGCTGGTCGGCTTCGGCGTCTTCTACGTGTATCCGGCCCTGCTCGGCGCCTGGTACTCGATGACGGACTGGAACCTGTTGTCCGAGCCCGCCTTCGTGGGCGCCGACAACTTCGTGACGCTCCTTCACGACTCGCTGTTCTGGAACTCGCTCAAGGTCACCGGCTACTACGTCGTGCTGACGATCAGCGTCCAGCTGCTCGGCGGCCTGTTCCTGGCCGCGCTCATGCACCGGCTGACCCGCTCGGTCGTGCTGCGCTCGCTGCTCGTGGTGCCCTGGCTGGTGCCGAACGTGACGGTGGGCCTGCTCTGGATGTGGCTGCTGGACGCCAACCTCGGCTTCTTCAACCACCTGCTGACCGGCATGGGGCTGGACAACCAGGGCTTCCTGACCTCGCCCGAGCTGGCCATGCCGAGCGTGTCCATGATCAACGCCTGGACCTCGACCGGCTACACCGCCCTGCTGCTGTACGCCGGGATGTGCCTGGTGCCCAAGCAGGTCTACGAGGCCGCCGCGCTCGACGGCGCCGGCGAGCTGCGCACCTTCTTCAGGGTCACGCTGCCGCTCATGCGGCCGATCCTGGCGTTCGTGCTGGTCGTGTCACTGATCGGGTCGTTCCAGCTGTTCGACACCGTCGCCGTGACCACCAAGGGCGGCCCCGTCAACGCCACCAGAGTCGTCTACTACTACATCTACGAGCAGGCCTTCACCCACTTCAAGATGGGCTACGCCTCGGCGATGGCCCTCACGCTGGTGCTCATCCTCGGCGTGCTGACCTTCGTCCAGATGCGCATGCTCCGCGCCTCGACCTCGGACCTCGCGTGATGGGATCCCGCATGAGAAGACTCCTCGCGTGGGCATGCCTCGCCCTGGCCATCCTGATCACACTCTTCCCCTTCTACTGGATGCTGCGCACCGCCATCACCCCCGGCAGGGAACTGGCCGCCGACAACCTCGGGCTGCTGCCCGAGCATCCGACCCTGGTCAACTTCGAGCGCGTGCTCGGCCTGGCCTCCCGCGAGGAGACCAGGGCGGCCGGCGGCTCGGGCGCCAACCTCGACTTCTTCCTCTACCTGCGCAACTCCCTGGTCTACACCGGCCTGATCACGGTGGTGCAGACGCTTTTCTGCGCGATGGCCGGCTACGCCTTCGCCAGGCTCCGCTTCCCCTTCAGGAACGCGCTGTTCGGGCTGTTCGTCGCCGCCCTGATGGTGCCGCCGATCTTCACGCTGCTGCCCGGCTTCGCCGTGGTCAAGCAGCTGGGCTGGCTCAACACCGTCCAGGGCCTGGTCGCGCCCAGCCTGTTGATGACCCCTTTCGCGGTCTTCTTCCTGCGGCAGTTCTTCCTCGGCTTCCCCCGCGAGGTGGAGCAGGCCGCGACGATCGACGGCGCGGGCAGGTGGACGCTGTTCTGGCGGGTGGTGCTCCCCATGACCAGGGGTCCGCTGCTCACCCTCGCCCTGACCACCGCGGTCTGGGCCTGGAACGACTACCTGTGGCCGCTGCTGGTCGCGCCGGGCGAGGAGACGCGCGTGCTGACCGCCGCGCTCGGCATCTTCCTCAAGCAGTCGCCCAACACCGCGCCCGACTGGACCGGCCTGATGGCCGGCTCGGCGCTGTCGGTGATCCCCGTCCTGTTGCTGCTGGTCTTCTTCGGCCGCCGCCTCGTGGACTCCATCCAGTTCAGCGGACTCAAATAGGAGAGTTTCCCCATGAGAAGAGCGGCGGCGCTGGCCGTCCTGTTGCTGACGGCCGCCTGCGGCACCTCCGGGCAGCAGGACGGCGGGAACGTCACACTCACCTACGGCCTGTGGGACGACGTCCAGCAGGGCGCCTACCAGAAGTGCGCGGACGCCTTCCAGCAGGCCAACCCCGGCATCACGATCAAGATCCAGCAGAGCGCCTGGGACCAGTACTGGCAGAACCTCACCACCCAGATGGTCTCCGGCGAGGCCCCCGACGTGATCACCATGCAGGCCTCCTACTACCCGCAGTTCGTCAAGAACGGCCAACTGCTCGACATCGAGCCGATGGTGCGGGCCGACAAGGTGGACCTGTCGCAGTACCGCGCGGGCCTGGCCGAGCTGTGGGTCAAGGACGGCAAGCGGTACGGCCTGCCCAAGGACTGGGACACGATGGCCGTCGTCTACAACGTCGAGCAGGCCGGGAAGGCGGGCGTCGACCTCAAGGACCTCACCTGGAACCCCGCCGACGGCGGCACCTTCGAGAAGGCGATCGCCCGGCTCACCGTCGACTCGGCCGGCAGGCGCGGTGACGAGCCCGGGTTCGACAAGGGCAAGGTGGCCGTCCACGGCTACGTCCCGGAGCTGCGCGACGGCGCGCTCGGCCAGAACGGCTGGGGCGACCTGGCCGTCTCCAACGGCTTCGGCTTCATCG
This sequence comes from Nonomuraea sp. NPDC003727, assembly GCF_053586935.1. NCBI lineage: Bacteria > Bacillati > Actinomycetota > Actinomycetes > Streptosporangiales > Streptosporangiaceae > Nonomuraea > Nonomuraea sp. NPDC003727. The sequence continues at coordinate 14,744 of NZ_JBSFNE010000012.1, read as the reverse complement.
ACAAGAACCCGTTCGGCACCAGGTACTTCTACGACGACCCGAAGCTCGCCGAGACCGTCGAGTGGTTCAAGCGCCTGGCTGACAAGGGCTACACCGCCTCCTACGACAAGACCAGCTCGCTGGGCCCGGACGCCGTTCTCGCCTCGGGCAAGGCCGCGCTGGGCATCACCGGCTCCTGGATGATCAACACCTATCTGGCGGACGGGAAGTTCGCCTTCGCCCCGCTGCCGGAGGGCCCCCAGGGTCGGAAGTCGTCCTTCAACGGCCTGGCCGACGTCATCTACGCCGGCACCCAGCACCAGGAGGCGGCCTGGAAGTGGGTGAAGTTCCTGGGCTCGACCGGCTGCCAGGACCTGGTGGGCGACAGCGCCGTGGTCTTCCCCGCCATCTCGTCCTCTGCCGAGCGGGCGATGAAGGCGCACGAGAAGGCGGGGCGTGACGTGTCGGCCTTCACCTCCATCGCAGACGCCGAGGACGGCACCTTCCTGCTGCCGGTCAGCGACCACGGTGACGAGATCGGGCAGATCGTGCAGACGGCGCTGGAGGAGGTCTGGCTGGGGCAGAAGGATGCCGCCACCGCGCTGACCGCCGCCAACGCGCGCGTCAACGAACTCTTTGGAAGCCGTTGACCAGCGGATACACTACGGGGGTCCCGGCGCGTGCCCTGCGCGTCGCGCGGCCCCCACCCCCCTTGTGACGCCCTTTTTCCAGCATGGCGGGTGATGAAGGAAAGTTACATTCACCTCACAACTGCTGGAGATTATTGACGCATCCGCGGGCTGACCATAGGGTCCGGACAATCCCCGATCTATACCGGACCCATCGATAAGCCCCCCACGGAGCGGTACATGAAGCGACTAGCAGCCGTAGTGGCGCTGCTCGGTCTCGCCACGACGACGGCGTGCAGCAGCACCGACAACAAGTCCGCGGGCGGTGGTGGGAGCGCCGGCGGCGGCCTCTTCACCACGATCGACGTGAACAGGCCTGGCATCGACGCGAGCGCCCCTGCCAACCCTTACAACCCCAAGGGCAACGCCTTCCCGGGCTACACCACGATGAAGATCGGGTGGGTCGTCAACCACCTGACCGACCCCAACAAGGCGCTGCCCGGCATGGCGGCCAGTTGGGAGATCGCCCCGGACAACTCCTCCATCACGCTCAAGCTGCAGCCGAACGCCAAGTGGTCCGACGGCAAGCCGGTCACCGCCGAAGACGTGAAGCTCTCCATCGCCCTCGCCTACACCCAGGGCAGCACGGCCTTCGCCGTCACCCCCGGCGCGGCCGGCGCGGCGGCCGAGGTCACGGTCGTCGACGAGAAGACCATCAAGATCACGCAGGACCCCGAGAACCCCAGCCCCAAGTTCGCGCGCGGCGTGCTCGACACCACGGTGCTGCCCGCCCACGTGTGGAGCAGCGCGGTGCCCGCCACCATCTGGGACACGATCAAGACCGCCCGCGGTGACGGCCCCGAAGCGGAGAAGGCCCGCGAGGAGATCACCGCGCTGGGCGAGAAGGTGATCGCCTTCGCCCCGCCGACCGACGTCGCGGGCGGGCCGTTCGTGCTGTCGCGGGTCAACCCCGGCGAGGCGCTGCTGGTCAAGAACAAGCACTTCTTCAACGCCGCCAACGTGGCGCCCGACCAGGTGAAGTTCCTCAACTACACCGGCAACGAGCAGATCTGGAACTACCTCACCCAGGGCAAGCTCGACCACTCCGGCTTCGTCGCCGCTCCGACCGACGTGATGAACCGGATCAAGGCCGCGCCGGGCAGCGAGGTCATCAAGGGCTACTCCCCCGTGGCCGTCGGCATGGCCTTCAACCAGGCCAAGAAGCCCTACGACAACGTGCACGTCCGCAAGGGCCTGGCCTACCTGATCGACCGCGAGCAGGTCACCAAGGTCGCCTCGCCCGAGGGCGGCACCGCGGCGACCACCATCACCGGCATCCACCAGAAGGCCGCCAACGCCTGGATCCCCGAGACGCTGCCCAAGCTGGAGCCGTACAAGGTCGACCCGGCCAAGGCCGAGGAGGAGTTCAAGGCCGCCGGCCTGACCAAGAAGGACGGCAAGTGGACGCTGGCCGACGGCACGCCGTGGAAGGTCTCCATGCACGCGCCGGCCGGCTTCTCCGACTGGCTGTCGGCCCAGGAGAACATCAAGAGCCAGCTCATCAAGGCCGGGATCGACGCCGAGGTGGTCACCACCGCCGACTACCCGGTCTACCTGGAGGAGCTGGCGGCAGGTAAGTACGACGTCGGCTTCTGGCTGATGGCGCTCGGCCCCGCGCCGTACGACATCTTCCAGCGCCTCTACGGCGCCTCCAACGGCTGGGCCAACGTCGGCGGCAAGGTCAAGCACTCCGCCCCCGGCGAGGCCGGCAACTGGATGGGCAGCCCCGAGGAGACCGAGGTCGACGGCACCAAGGTCAACCCCGGCGAGCTCACCGGCAAGCTGAACTCGGTCGGCCCCGAGGAGGCCAAGCCGATCATGGCGCAGCTGGCCACGGCCGCCAACCAGGACCTCCCGGTCATCCAGCTGTGGGACTACATCAACAACCAGTTCGTCAACAACAGCCGCTTCACCGGCTGGCCGCACGACGACGAGGTCCTGCGTCTCGGACAGGGCGTCCTTCCCTCTGGTGTCTGGATCCAGCAGGGTCTGGTCAAGAAGAAGCAGTAGCACATGACGGTTATCGCTCGGCGACTCGCGGGCCACCTGGCCCGCGGGATCGTCATGATCCTCGTGGTCGCCTCGATCAGCTTCTTCATCGTCAACAACATCCCCGGCGACCCCGTCGCCGCCCGTTACGAGAAGCTCGTCGAGGGGGGCATGTCGCCGGAGGCGGCCATGCAGGCCACCAAGGTGATGTACGGCTTCCTGCCCTCGGGCACGATGTGGGAGCAGTACGTCGACTACATGGGCGGCCTGCTCCGCTTCGACCTCGGCGTCTCGGTCACCAGGCCGGGGACGCCCGTCCTCGACGTCCTGACGGACGCGGCCAAGTGGACCGTTCTACCGGTGCTGCTCGGCACCCTGCTCAGCTTCCTGGTCGGGGTGATCCTGGGCGTGTACGCGGCCATCAAGCGCACCGGCAAGCTGGGTGACGCGCTGGCCATCTCCGGCTCGCTGCTGCACGGCATCCCGCAGTACGTGCTGGCGATGCTGCTGGTGGTCATCTTCGCGACGCTGATCCCGATCCTGCCGGCGGACGGCCCGGTGGACATCCTGTTCGAGCCCGGCTTCAACGCCGGCTACCTCGGCTCCCTGGCCGAACACGCCGTACTGCCGGTCGCGACCTACGCGCTGTCGGCCTACGGCGGCTGGATCCTGGCCATGAAGTCGAGCGTCGTCACGGTGCTCGGCGACGACTTCATCCTGGCCGCCGAACTACGCGGGATGAAGCGGTCGATCATCTTCAGGTACGTCGCGCGCAACGCGATCCTGCCGCTGTTCACGATCCTGGCGCTCTCGCTCGGTCTGCTGCTCGGCGGCGCGGTCTTCATCGAGAAGATCTTCAACTATCCGGGCCTCGGGTGGCTGCTCATCGACAGCATCACCCTGCGCGACTACGCCCTGATGGGCGGCGCGTTCCTGCTGATCACCGTGTCGGTCGTCGTGGCCAACATCGTGGCCGACCTGTTCTACACCGTGATCGACCCGCGGGTGCGCAGCGGGGAGGGGGGACGATGAGCGCCATCGTGCTGGAGAGCAGCACGGCGACCATCCGCCGCAACTTCTGGTACGGCGTCTGGCGCGTGATGAAGCGCAAGCCCAGCCGTATGGCCGGGGTGATCATCATCCTGGGCTTCGCGTTCATGGGCGTCTTCGGGCCGATGTTCTTCCCGAGCCCGCTGCCGGACAACCCCGACGCCATCACCCAGCCGCCGAGCTGGCAGCACTGGTTCGGCACCGACCCGCAGGGCAGGGACGTGCTCGCGCTGGTCATCACCGGCTCGCGCTACGTGCTGCTCAGCGCCGCGGTGACCGCCCTCATCACGGTGGTCTTCGGCACCGCGCTCGGCCTCTACTCCGGCTTCAGGCGGGGCCGCTGGGACACGGTGCTCATGCGGATCACCGACATGAAGCTCACCATCCCCGGCCTGCCGCTGCTGCTGGTGCTGGCGACGGTGTGGAAGTTCGGCAACCCGATCCAGATGGGGCTGGTGCTCGGCCTGCTCGGCTGGGGCGGTGTGGCGCGTGCCGTACGCGCGCAGACCCTTTCTCTGCGGGAGCGCGGCTTCATCGAGGCGGCACGCGGCCTCGGCCTGTCCACCACGCACATCGTCAGCAAGGAGCTGCTGCCGAGCATGGCTCCCTACATCGCGATGAACATGCTCATCGCGGTGACCGGCGCCGTCTACGCGCAGGTCGGCCTGTTCTTCCTGGGCGTGCTCCCGTACGAGTCCGACAACTGGGGCGTCATGCTCAACCTCGCCGTCTTCCAGGCCGGCGCCATGATCACGCCGACCGCGCTCGGCTACCTGCTGGCGCCGCTGCTGGCGATCCTGCTGCTGACGCTCGGGATCGTGCTCGTGGTCGACGCCATGGACGAGATCTTCAACCCCCGGCTGCGCGAGGAGTAGTAGGAAGTGGCAAAGCAGGCGCCGGGCGTGCGCATCGACGGCCTCACGGTCGTCTACAAGACCTCGGCGGGCGAGCTGCCCGCCGTCAGGAACGTCAGCATGGAACTGCCCGCCGGCACGATCACCGGCATCGTCGGCGAATCCGGCTCCGGCAAGTCCACGCTGGCGTTCTCCCTGCTCAACGCGGTGCAGCCGCCCGGGCGGATCAGCGCGGGCAGCGTCGAGATCGACGACCTGGGCGACGTGGTCACCTTCGAGGGCGAGCGGCTGCGCAAGGCGCGCGGCGCCCACATCGGCTACGTCTTCCAGGCCGCGCAGAACTCGCTGAACCCGCTCAAGACCGTCGGCAAGCAGCTGCTCGACCTCGGCCGCTCCCACGGCGTCGAGGACCTGCGGGGCCTGGTGAAGGACGCCAAGGACCTGCTGGCCCGCATGGGCCTGGACGGCGCGCGGGTGCTCGACTCCCACCAGCACGAGCTGTCGGGCGGCATGCGCCAGCGCGTCGGCATCATGCTGGCGCTGGTGCTCAACGCCCACGTGGTCGTGCTCGACGAGCCCACCACCGCGCTCGACATGATCACCCAGGCGACGATCCTGCGGATCATCCGCGAGGTCCACGCCGAGCGCGGGCTGACCACCATGGTCATCACCCACGACATCGGCGTGGTGGCCGAGGTCGCCGACCGGCTGGCGGTCATGTACGGCGGGCGGCTGGTCGAGCAGGGCCCCACCCGCCAGGTGCTCGCCGACCCCCAGCACCCCTACACGCGCGGCCTGATCAAGGCCATCCCCCGCCTGACCGGCGACATCAACGAGGCGCAGGCCCTGCCAGGCCGGCCGCCCACGCTGGCCACCGTGCCGAAGGAGGGATGCGTGTTCAGGGAGCGCTGCGCCCTGCGCATGGACGTCTGCGAGACCGCCGACCCCGAGGCGCTGCCGCACGGGGACCGGATCGTCGCCTGCCACGCGGTCAAGGTGAAGGAAAACGCATGATCAGCGGCAAGGGCATCACCAAGACCTTCAAGCAGCGGGGAAGCGTCCTGTCGGGACGGACCGTGCAGGCCCTGCGCGGGGTCGACTTCGAGATCCCCAAGGGCGGCGCGGCCTCCTTCATCGGCGAGTCCGGCTGCGGCAAGACGACGCTCGGCAGGATCATCGCGGGACTGGAGAGCTACGACGACGGCCAGATCAGCATCGACGGCGTGGAGATGTCGTCGCTGAAGCCGAAGGCCAGGCAGCCGCACTTCCGCAAGATCCAGATGATCCACCAGGACCCCTACTCGGCGCTGAACCCGACCAGGACCATCCACCAGACGCTCCAGGCCCCGCTCGAGCTGCGCGCCAGGCAGACCGGCAGGCCGAAGTCGTGGATCGAGGCGCGCGCCGCCGAGGTGCTGTCCCTGGTCGGCCTGGACCCGGCCTCCGTGCTCGGCCGCTACCCGCACCAGCTGTCGGGCGGCATGCGCCAGCGCGTGGTCATCGCCCGCGCGCTGACCGTCGACCCCGAGATGCTCGTCGCCGACGAGGCCACCTCCATGATCGACGTGTCGCTCCGCCTCGGCATCCTGGCGCTGCTGAAGGACCTGCGGGAGAGCCTCGGGGTGAGCGTGCTGTTCATCACCCACGACGTGGCCACCGCCCGCTACATCGGCGACGACGGCGAGCTGTACGTCATCTACCGCGGCCAGGTCATCGAGCGCGGCCCGGTCGACACGATCATCGCCGACCCCGTCCACCCCTACACCCAGTCGCTGCTGTCGGCCATCCCCGTGCTGCACGGCCTGGAGGTGCCGGGCGCCGAGCCGGTGGTGCCGACCGAGTCGCTGGACGAGAGCCACCAGGACGCCGGCTGCCTGTTCGCCAGGCGCTGCCCGTTCAGGACGGCCGAGTGCGAGGCGAGCCGTCCCGTGCTCGGCATCACCGGCGACGTCCCGCAGCGGCACGCCTGCTTCCACCCCCAGCGGCGCAGCGTCGTGGCCACCCATGTGGAGCGCGGATGACAGGGCCGCGCGAGATCGCGCGCGCGGCGCTCACCTTCGACGCCGCCGAGGCTCCCGCCCTGGTCGACCGGCTCATGTCGCCGCCTCCCACCCGCAGGTGGAAGGCGCTGACCACCGACGGCGGCCTCGTCATGGTCTCGCTGTCGGAGCGCGACCCGACGATCGGGCACATCGACCTGCTGGCCGTCCACCCGGACGCCCAGGGCAAGGGACGCGGGCGCGAGCTCGTCGCCGCCGCCGAGACGTGGTTGCGTGCCGAGGGGGCGACGCAGGCGCGCTTCGCCGGCAACCCGCCGGCCTACGCCTGGCCCGGCATCGACGTGCGCTACACCGCCGCCGCGTGCCTGGCCGAGAGCGCCGGCTACGAGCGCTATCACGTCGCCTGGAACATGACCGCCCGGCTGCCCGTCGCCGCCGAGGAGGAGCCGCCGCTGCGGCCCGGCGTCGAACTGCACACCGCCGCCTCCGGCGAGGACCGCGCACGCGTGGCCGCCTTCGCCGAGCGGGAGTGGAACGCGAACTGGGCCTGGGAGGCGGCCAACGCCACCGGCCTGCACTACGCCACGCTCGAGGGCGAGATCGTCGCCTTCGCGGCCTGGGGCGCCAGGCCGCTGTGGTTCGGCCCGATGGGCACCGCCCCCGCGGCGCGCGGTCTCGGCGTGGGCGGCAGGCTGCTGCGCCGCTGCCTGGCCGACCAGCACGCCGCGGGCCTGACCGAGACGCAGATCGGCTGGGTGGGCCCGCTCCGCTTCTACTCGCGCGCCGTGGGCGCGCGAGCAGAGCGGGTCTTCTGGCTCTACCGGCGCGATCTGCGTTGAGATCACCGGTAGAGCAGCTCACCCCGGGGGAGGGTGGGCTCCGGGCACAGCCCGCGCGGGTCCTGTCCTGCCTCCAGGCAGCGCCGGAGCGTGTCGGACCCCCACAGGTGGTCGAGGAAGTCGTTGGTCGCGAACTCCTCGGGATGCTGCGAGCGCGCCACGTGGATCAGCGACACCGCGGTGAACACCGGCCGGAACGCCCGCGGGTCGGTGACGTGCAGCTGCACCCCCCGGACGGCGGCACCGGCGTGCTTGCTGAAGGTCGGGGTGAACCACAGGTCGCGAAAGCGCACGCCCGGCAGTCCGAGCTCGTTGAGCGCCGGCGCGAACCTGTCGTCCAGGTACGGCGCGCCGACCAGCTCGAAGGGCCGGGTCGTGCCGCGCCCCTCCGACAGGTTCGTGCCCTCGACGAGCCCGGTGCCCGGATAGACGAGCGCGGTGTCGAGTGTGGGCATGTTCACCGATGGCATCACCCACGGCAGTCCCGTCTCGGCGAACGGCAGGTCCCTGTGCCAGCCCTCCATCGTGATCACCCGCACCTCGGGGTCGAGCAGCCGCGCCAGCTCTCCCACCGTCAGCCCGTGCCTGGCGGGAACGGCCGCGCCGCCCACGGGGCTGGCGAACGCCATGTCGAGCGGCGGACCCTCCGCCACGGTCCCGCCGATCGGGTTGGGCCGGTCCAGCACGACGAAGCCGACACCGAGCCGCCTGGCCGACTCCATCAGATCCTTCATCGTCCAGACGTAGGTGTAGAAGCGCGCACCCACGTCGAACAGGTCGAACACCAGGGTGTCGACACCCGAGGCGGCCACCAGGCCGTCCAGCTCCGCCCCCGTCTTCTGGTAGGTGTCGTGGACGGGCAGGCCGTAACACTCTCCCCCGCCTTCGCTGAACCCGGCCTGCGCCGTGCCTCTGATGCCGTGTTCAGGGCTGAACAGGGCGGTCAGGCCGCGCAGGACTGTGGGCGTGGGAGTCAGATCGCTCAGCACTCCGGTCTGGTTGGTGATCAGGCCAAGCCGGTCGCCGGTCACGAGGCCTGGATCCATGGCCAGCCGTTCGGCTCCGGTACGTACGTAAGACATACCTGAAGCTTATTTGCATACGAGATGCCAAAGGTGGAAATTAGCGTCATGATTGATCGACTCCCCGAGCTGTCCACGGAGCAGAGCGATCCGCGCTACAGCCAGATCGACCGGCTGCCGACCTCGGAGATCGCCCAGTTGATGAACCAGGCGGACGCCACCGTGCCCGCCGCGGTCGGCGCGGCCCTGCCCGCCATCACCACCGCCATCGACGCGATCGCCACGCGCATGCAGGCCGGAGGCAGGCTGCTGTACGTCGGCGCGGGCACCTCCGGCCGCCTGGCCGTCCTCGACGCCTCGGAGTGCCCACCCACCTTCGGCACCGACCCCTCGCTCGTCCAGGGCGTCATCGCGGGCGGCCGGCCCGCGCTGACCAGGTCCGTGGAAGGCGCCGAGGACGACTTCCCCGCCGGCCAGCGGGCCCTGGCCGACCTCGACGTCGGCCGGCTCGACTCCGTCGTGGGCATCTCCGCCAGCGGGACGGCGCCGTTCGTCCTCGGCGCCCTGGCCGAGGCCGGCCGGCGTGACGCCCTCACCGTGGCCCTGTCGTGCAACCACCAGACGCCCCTGTCGGCCGCCGCCGAGCACGCCATCGAGGTCGTCGTGGGACCCGAGGTGGTGACCGGCTCCACCAGGCTCAAGGCCGGCACCGCGCAGAAGCTGGTGCTCAACATGATCTCCACCATCTCGATGATCAAGCTGGGCCGCACCTACGGGAACAAGATGATCGAGATGTCCGCGATGAACACCAAGCTGGCCGGCCGCGCCGCCCGCATGGTCAGCGACATCACCGGCGCCGACCCCGAGGAGGCCAGGAAGGCGCTGGACGCCGCCGGCGGCCAGGCCAAGATCGCCGTCGTGATGATCGAGCACGGCGTCGACGCCGACGAGGCACAGGCGCTGCTGGAATCACACGGCTCCCGCCTGGAAGAGGTACGGCATGCTCGCTGACATCCTGGCCGCCGCCACCCCCTCCGTCGTACCCGCGGCCGTCGCGCTGATCGCCGTGGACGGCGAGATCGCCGACGCCGCGGCGGCAGGCGAGCTCGTCCGCTACACCGACTCCCAGGGCACGCTCGCCCCGGCCCGGCCCCCCGCCCGCCGCGACTCCGTCTTCGACCTCGCCTCGGTCAGCAAGATCTTCACCACCGCGGTGATCCTGTCCCTGGCCGCCGAAGGACGCCTCGACCTCGACGCCCCCGCCGCCACGTGGCTGCCCGACCACTACGGCCACCGCACCCACATCACCCCGCGCCACCTGCTCACCCACACCGCGGGGCTCCAGCCCACCCACCGCGTCGACGACGTGCCCCCGGCCGACCGCCTCGACACCATCCTCGCCACCCCCATCACCTCGCCGGTCGGCGGACCCTACCTGTACACCGACGTCGGCATGATCACCGCCGGCCGGATCGCCGAGATCGCCGGCGACGCGCCGCTCGACACCCTCGTCCGCGACCGGGTCACCACCCCGCTCGGCCTCGCCGACACCCGCTACCGCCCGATCGGCGCCCCCGGCGACCAGGCCGACCTCGCCCGCATCGCCAAGACCGAATGCCACCGCGCCCTCGGCGAGGTGCACGACGAGACCGCCCACTCCCTCGGCGGCGTCGCCGGGCACGCCGGCCTCTTCTCCACCGCCGACGACCTGCTCCGCTTCGGCGAGGCGCTGCGCCTCGGCGCCCTTCCCCTCACCGGCGAGATGACCCGCGAGCACCCCGTCCAGGACGCCCCCTTCCGCCACGGCCTCGGCGTCCGCATCGGCGACCCCGGCATCGTCGGCCCGCTCACCGACGCCTACGGGCACTCCGGGTTCACCGGCACCTCGCTGATCGTCGACCCGGCCCACCGGCTGACCGTCGTCCTGCTCACCAACGCCGTCCACCCGCTCCGCGGCCGCCCCGGCATCCGAGACCTCCGCAACGCCGTCGCCGCCGAGGCCCGGCAGATAGGGTCTCGGCCATGAAACCCGCAGATATCTCCCTTCTGCACACGCTCGGCACCCCGACCGTGTCCCCCGACGGCACCCACGCGGTCGTCGCCGTGACCCGGCCCGACCTCGACGCCGACGAATACCGCGGCGAGCTCTGGCTGGTGCCCACCGACGGCGGCGCCCCACCCCGGCAGCTCACCGCCGGACGCAGGGACGCCGAACCCGCCTACTCCCCCGACGGCCAGTGGCTCGCCTTCACCCGCGCCGAATCAGGCGGCCGCCCCCAGGTGCACGTCATGCCCACCGCGGGCGGTGAACCATGGAAGGTCACCGACCAGCCGCTGGGCGCCGGCAAACCCGTGTGGAGCCCCGACTCGCGCCGCATCGCGTTCGTCGCCCGCGTCCCCGAAGAGGGCCGGTACGGCGACGCCAAGCCGGACAAGGAACGGCCCCGGCGCATCACCACCCTGAAATACCGCCTGGACAACCTCGGCTTCTACACCGACCGGCGCTCCCACGTCTTCGTCACCGACCCCCACGCCTCCCGCACCGCCGTGCCGCCCGCCGTCCAGGTGACCGAAGGCGACTTCGACCACGACGCCCCGGCCTGGAGCCCCGACGGCACCCTGCTGGCCTTCAGCGCCGCCCGGCACGACACCCGCCACCACACCCACTACGCCGACATCTGGCTCGCCGGCCCCGACGGCACCGGACTCCGCCAGATCACCGACACCACCCTGTCGGCCGGCCAGCCGCGCTTCACCCCCGACGGCGCCACCGTCTGCTTCGTGGCCGCCGCGCCCGGCCCCACCGGCCGCACCCTCGTCGCCGAGCATTACGGCGTCTGGTCCGTGCCCGCCGACGGCTCGGCCCCGCCCCGCCGCCTCACCGCCGCCGAGCCGTACCACCTGGCCAACAACGGCGTCATCGCCACCACCGGCGACGGCGTGCTGTTCCCCTCGGAGAACCGGGGCGCCTCCGACCTGCTGCTCGTGCCCTACGACGGCGCCGACCCCGAGATCCTGATCTCCGGCGCGCGCGAGGTCTACGCGCCCGCGCACGCCGCCGGCACCATCGTCGCCACCGTCGCCGACCAGACCAGCGCCGGCGAGCTCGTCGCCCTCCGCGACGGCAAGGAGATCACCCTCACCGCCTTCGCCGCCCTCACCCCGCTCCCCCTCGAAGAGATCACCACCGCCGCGCCCGACGGCTACCCCGTGCACGGCTGGATCGTCCGCCCCACCGGGGACGGCCCGCACCCCGTGCTGCTGATGATCCACGGTGGCCCCTTCACCCAGTACGGCTGGCACGTCTTCGACGAGGCCCAGGTCTACGCCGCCGCCGGATACGCGGTCGTCATGGGCAACCCGCGCGGTTCCTCCGGCTACGGCCAGGCCCACGGCAAGGCCGTCATCGGCGACGTCGGCGCCGTCTCGGCCACCGACCTGCTCGCCCTCCTCGACGCAGCCCTCGCCACCGGCGGCCTCGACAGCGGACGCGTCGGCGTGCTGGGCGGCTCGCACGGCGGCTACATGACCACGTGGCTGGCCGCCCACCACGGCGACCGGTTCCGGGCGGCGATCAGCGAGCGGGCCGTCAACGCGATCGACAGCTTCCACGGCTCCAGCGACATCGGCTGGGCGTTCGCGCTCGACCTCTACGGGGCCGACCCCGCCGGGTGTGCGGAGCTCAGCCCGCTCAGCCACGCGTCCGGCATCGACCTGCCGTTCCTGATCATCCACTCGGAGCACGACTGGCGGTGCCCCGTCGAGCAGGCGCAACGGCTGTTCGTGGCGCTGAAGCTGCGCGGGGTGGAGACCGAGATGCTGCTGTTCCCCGGCGAAGGGCACGAGATGTCGCGCTCGGGGCTGCCGTCCCACCGGGTGGCCCGCTTCGAGGCCATCCTCGACTGGTGGGAGCGCCACCTGACCGCCTAGCGACCCGGTGACCCCGGCCTGGTGCCCGGAACCCGAGCACCAGGCCCACCACCCCGCGTCCTTCACGTGGATGATGCGGTCGAGCTACATCAGCTGCGGGGTTCTCGGAGGCCGTACGGAGTGGTCGGCGGCAAGGCACTGCGGCATCTGGTCGATCAGGAACCGCCAGACGTTCTCGCCGTCAGCCCGCGTGAAGTAGGGGCCGCTGTTGGCGTAGTAGCCAAGCAGGCTCCACCCGACCCATCCTTGCGTGCGTGAAACCCACATGATGTGCGCCGGGCTGTCGTGACCGCTGTGACACAGCCCCAGGTAGTGTCCGATTTCATGGACCAGGACGTACTCGAAGACCTTGTATGGTGAAACGTCGCGGTGGATGACCCCTGAGCCGCCGCTTCGATGGACGGTCACGCAGCAGGGATCGGTACGGTCAGGCGGCGTTGTACAGGTGGCGCCTTCGGCGATATTGCGGCCGCTGCAGGCGCCCAGCAGTTTGTCTGAGGTGTAGCGGAAGGCGCCGATGGCGACGATGATGCACTCCTCGGGAGAGCGCGGGCCGGGGTTCGTCGCGCGTAGCCCGGCGTTGCGAAGGTAGTCGCCGAGGTCGGTGTTCACGCTCACCCCGTTGGCTGCGAGTTCGACGCGGAACAGGTACTCGTCGCGTTCGGTGATGTCTCGGACGGCGTACTGGCCGAACTGCGGGAACCGTTCGCTGGAATTCCAGTTCAGGTCGACGCCGATGCGCTTGCACTTCTTGGTGGCGATGTTCGTCTTGTGGGCGACGACCCGATCTTTCATGGCGTAGACGCGGATGCGTCCCGTGGCGCCGTTGCTGTCGATGTATTTCCGCAGTTGAGAGCGGCGGATGGGTCCGGTGCCCTCGACGCCGTTCTCATCGACGAACTTGACGACGGTGCGGGCGGCGGGGCCGGTGAGATTCCAGAGTTCGCAGGTGTCGCGATCGCTGAAGAGATGCGCCAGCGCGTACAGGTCGAGGGTGCCTTCGTGGTGCCATTCGGCGAGCTTGGCGTTGATGCTGTCAAGCCGCCACACGTAGTGTTCGGCCTTGAGCGGCAGTCCGTACGAGGCTCGGTCCAGGCCGATGTGCTCGCGGATCTTCTCCAGCGTCGGGAGGTCGCTGCTGAACTTCTGCTCGAGGCGCTGATCGATGAATCGGCGAAGGTGTTCACGGTCGCGGGCATCCAGCCACCCGCCCACGATGTAGCCGCCCGTCACTGTGCGTGTGAGGTCGACGCCGGCGTCGAGGGCATCGACCCCGAGATTGCCGAGATCGTTCACCAGTTTGCAGAAGTCGCCGCGCAGCACGTCTGCGACGATCGCTCCGCCGTCTCTCAGCAGGTCGGCTGCGTCTTCGACGAGGTCGGAAGCGTTGTTGACGAGGCCTCGGATGCCTCCTAGCACGACGTTGCTCGTATGACACAGCCAGCTGGGTCCGTTGGCGCATAGCCACCCGTTGGCGTCCCCCAGCCAACCGCCCGCGGTGTCCAGGACTTCGTCGACGGCCCCCTCGACGAGGTCGGTGGCGGTGTCGACGGCATCTTCGACCAGGCCGCCGGCCCCGGAGGCAACGTCGGAGACGGCGTCGGCAATGTCGCCCAATCCCCATCCCATAGGTCTCCCCGTTCTCTGTATTTGCCCGGCTGCCGTTTCGTTGTCGGTGACGACCCCGAACGTCAGCTGCTCGCTCGGCGCCCACCAAGCGGCAGCCTCAGGTCGGTGCCACCGCCGGAGGGCGGGAGGCGACCTCGCGCCCGTTCGTTACCGTGCTCGAAGTCGCCTCCAGTAGAGCTGTTCGAAAGAACTGCTGTCATGTCGCGAAATATCGGGACTTGACAGCCGGAGGGGAGATAGTCGTGGTCGCAGCGCACGGCCTGTGGCGATCGCCGAGCAGCTGCCGCCCAACGGCTACACGGAGCTGGAGGCGTGCCGGCCCACGCCGACGATGAGGTCGCCGGCCAGGTCTCCGTCTCCGCCCGCGATCTGCTGCGCGCCTTTTTGGGGAACCGTATAGAACGAGGGCTCGACAAGCGCGACCGCACGCTCGCCTCTTGCCGCCAGAGCGACATTGACGCCTGGTATGCCCAGAACACCGAACATGCCCGCAAACGGCTACGAGCCTTTCTCACCTGGGCCAAGAAGAGCCGTCAGTGCTCACGCTCACTGTCTCTGCCCCCGATGAAGATCTCCCGCCGAACCCCCATGACCGAGAACGAGCGCCTCGCTGCCCTCCGTCGCCTGCTCATCGATGCTGACGTTCCCCAACTTCTGCGTGTCGCTGGCATCATCGTGCTCCTCTACGCGCAACCCCTTACGCGGGTCGTCCGGCTCACCACCGACGACCTGCTCCGCGACGGAGAAGCCCTTCTCCTACGGC